>JBOHZT010000217.1:0-6202 GCA_050738535.1 Steroidobacteraceae bacterium | reverse complement strand
GCCTCGAGTCGGCCGACCTCGCGGCCGCGCATCGGTGGCCGCGCGCCGGCACCGCCTGGGAAGCGCTCCGCCGCAAGCTCTTCCATGCCGCCGTGAGCCGCGTGACGGGACTTACCTTCCGCGATCTCGGGTGCAGCGCGCGGGCCATGCGACGCCGAGTGCTCGAGGAGATCCCGCTCTACGGCGACCAGCATCGCTTCCTGCCGGTGCTCGCCGACCGCCAGGGGCTCAAGGTGACGGAGGTCACCGTCCGCCAGTCGCCTCGCGACCGGCGCGCGGGCCGCTATCCGCTGCGCGAGTACACGCGCCGCGCGCTCGACATCTTCACGGTGTTCTTCCTGGTGCGCTTCACCAAGAAGCCGCTGCGCTTCTTCGGCATGATCGGCGCCGTCGTGTGCGGCTTGGGATGCCTCATCACGGCCTGGCTCGTCGTCGCGCGGCTGTTCCTCGGCTACGCACTGGCCGATCGACCGGCACTGCTGCTTTCCTCGCTCCTCATCGTGCTCGGCCTGCAGCTCTTTGCGATCGGGCTCCTCGGTGAGCTCATGATCTTCACGCACGCGCGCGACTTGCGCGACTACCAGATCGACAAAGTCGTCGAGCTGCAGCCGGCCGGCACCGACAACGTCTCTGGCGCCGATGGCGCGCAGGCGTCGTCGGCGCTCGACCAGGCGATGTGACCGGCGAGTCATGGCGGCAGCCCCCCGTGAGCTTCCTGCGGTCCGTGAGTTCCCCCCGGTCCGGGAGTTGCCCCCCGTGCCTGAGCTGCCGCCGGTGCTGTTCCTTCTCAACTCGCTCGGGGTGGGCGGCTCGGAGGGCAAGTTCGTACGGCTCGCCAACGCGCTCTGCGGCCGCGGAGCGAGCGTGACCCTCGCCTACCTCAATCCGCCGACACCGCTGCTCGCCGCCGTCGACTCTCGTGTGGCCGTCGTCCATCTGCACAGACGCGGAAAATTCTCCATCCGCGCGTTGCGCGCGCTGGTTGGGACGATCCGCAGCCGCGGCGTGCAGGTCGTGATCGCGGTGAACCTCTACCCTGCCCTCTACGTGCAGCTCGCCCGGCGCCTGCTCGATTCGCCGCGGCTGCGGTTCCTGGTCTCCGTCAACACGACGGACGTGGCCACCCGCAAGCTCGCCCTCGCCATGCCGCTGTATCGCAGCGTCCTGCGCCGAGCGGACGAGGTGATCTTCGGCGCCGAGTCCCAGCGACGGCTCTGGCGCGAGCGCTACGGCATCGGCGGCCCAGGGCGCGGCACGCGCGTCATCTACAACGGTGTCGACGCGGACCACTTCAAGCCCGAGCGCTCCACCGCACGCTCCCGGCCGGTGATCGGCACCGTGGGCCGCATGCGTCCGGAGAAGGCACAGCTCGACCTGGTTCAGGCCACCGCCGCGCTGCGTCATCAGGGACTCGATGTGAGCGCACTGATCGTCGGCGACGGATCCGAGCGGGCGGCCATCGAGCGCGAGATTGCGAGGCTCGGCCTCGAGCGTCACGTCACGCTCGCGGGCGAGACGAGCGAGGTGCGGCCGTTTCTCGCGCGTATGGACGTCTTCGTACTGACCTCGACGGGGATCGAGACATTCTCCAACGCAGCGCTCGAGGCGATGGCCTGCGGCATTCCCGTCGTCTCGGCCGCCATCGGCGGCATGGCCGAGCTCCTCGCGTTCGGCGGCGGAATCACCTATCCCCCCGGGGACGTCGCGAAGCTCACCGCCTGCCTCGCGCAACTGCTCGAGGATCGCGAGCGCCGCGCGCGCATGAGCCGCGCGGCACGCCGGGCGGTGCTCGAGCATTTCAGCTGGAACGACACGCTGGAGCAATTCATCGAGGCGCTCGCACCAAGCGGAGCTGAGTTGAGCCGAGCCGAGCCGAGGCGAGTCGAGCTGCGCTGAGGCGGCAGAATAGAGGACATTGCGATGGATGTCGGATTCGAGACGTGTGGCAACGCAACCCTCATCGTCTACGACCGCGGCGAGCCCCTGCTGGTCACCGATCCGTGGATCCGTGAGCCGCAATATTTCGGCTCCTGGCGCCTGCCCTACCGCTTCACCGCCGCGCAGCTCGAGGCCTTCGAGCGCGCCAAGTACGTGTGGCTCTCCCATGGACACCCCGATCACCTGAACCTCGGCTCGCTCGAGACCTTCCGCGGCAAGGTACTGCTCGTGCCGGATCATCGCGGCGGCAGAATCTCGGCCGACCTCGAGGCAGCAGGCTTCGAGGTACGCGACGTCCCCAGCAGCTGGTGCGCGCTCTCCGACTGGGTCCAGATCCTCAGCTGCGCGGACTGGAACCAGGATGCGGCCGTGCTGATCGCGCTCGGCAAGCGTTGCGGCGTGCTGAATCTCAACGACGGCGGCGCGCTCGGCACGCGCGCCCTGCTCGCCGCGCCGTTCAAGGTCTTCCAGCGCCGCTTCGTCTTGAAGCTCATCAATTACGGCGACGCCGACATGATGAATTTCTTCACCGAGGCGGGGCAACGCATCACACCCATTGCCGCCGAACACAAGCCGCTCGGCTACGACTACAGCGCGGTGCTCAAGCGCTGGGACGGCACGCATACGGCGCCCTGCTCCTGCCACCACAGGTTCGCAAGGACCGACTCGTGCTGGGCGAGCGCCTACGAGACGCCGCTCGCGGCACACGGCGAGCGATTCAACGTCTCGCGGGGGGGGAGTTCATCCCGGGGTTCTTCTCCTATGACGTCGACGCGGACCGAGTCGAGCTCACCGCGGTCGAGCGAGCGCCGCGGGAATTCTCGGAGCCGGAGCAGTTCGGCGACCATTGGGCCGATGAGCTCGAAGCCACCGACGTGCGGATGCTCGAGGATTATTTCCGCCGCTTCAGCCACCTTGCGCGGCATTTCGAGTTCCTCCGATTCCGGGTCGGCGGCCGCGATCACACCCTCGGGCTCGGCGGCCCGCGCGGGTGCGGCATCACATTCGAGGCGCCGCGCGGCTCGCTCATGGCGGCGGTCCGGCACGAGATCTTCGACGACCTCCTGATCGGGAACTTCGTGAAAGCGACGCTGCACGGCGACGTGCGCTCGCTCTACCCGCACTTCACGCCCTACGTCGCGAAATACGGCGACAACGGCCGAGCTTTCACGGACGCCGAGCTGGGCGCGTACTTTCAGCACTATCGCAGCGCCTCGGGTTTTCAGGGCTGGCTCGACCAGACCCGGGTGAGCTCCACGCGCAAGGTGCGCATGCTGCTCGCGAGCAACCGCGGCGCCTATCTCGCAGCGCGGCGCCTCTATCGCTACTTCAGCGCGTGACGGCCAACGAGCGCCGGCAGCCCCGGCAACCGCGTGAGCCCAAGCGCTGCAAGCCGCAGTTGCGCGCCGCCGCGGGCACAATCCTTGCGGTGCGGGCCACTCGAGCTTTCCATGAGCACCGCCGCACCGCAATCCCCGAGCATCTGTTTCGTCGGCCTCACGACGTTGCCGCTGCTCGCGCCGGAGCTCGGGTGCGCCGTCGCGGGCGGCTCGGAGCTGCAGCAAGCGCTCCTCGCGCCGGCGCTCGCGCGGCGCGGGCTCGAGGTCTCCATGGTCGTGAGCGACTACGGCCAGCCGGACGGCGCCCGCTGGCACGGCGTCAAGACCTTCAAGGCCTATCGTCCCGAGGCGGGGATCCCGGCACTGCGCTTCGCGCATCCGCGCTGGACGGGTCTGTGGTCCGCGATGCGCCGGGCGGATGCGGACATCTACTATCTCAACTGCCAGGGCATGCAGGTCGGCGAGGCTGCGCTCTTCGCGAAGCGCCACAGGCGGCGGCTCGTCTACTGGGTTGCGAGCGACTCGGACTGCGATCCGCGCGCGCTGCTCATCCGCTACGCCCGCGACCGCAAGCTGTTCACGTACGGTCTGCGGCGCGCGGATCTCGTGCTCGCCCAGACGCAGGCTCAGCAGGCGGCACTCGAGCGCAACTTCGGGCGCGAGAGTCTCCTCGTCGACTCGCTCGTCGAGCCCGGCGGCGCACCGCTTGCGCCGACCGAGCGCGATGTCGACGTGCTCTGGGTGGGAAACATCCGCGCCCTGAAGCGCCCGCTGCTGCTGCTGGAGATCGCGCGCGAGCTCCCCCGCGTGCGCTTCGAGATGGTGGGCGGCCCGGCCAAGGGCGCGGAAGCGCTCTACGACGAGGTCGCGCGGCGGGCCGCGGCGCTGCCGAACGTGCGCTTCCACGGCTTCCTGCCCTACGAGCGCACCGCGGCGCTCTACGCGGGCGCGCGCGTTCTCGCGAGCACCTCCGCGATCGAGGGCCTGCCGAACGCGTATCTGCAGAGCTTCATGAGCGGCACGCCGGTCGTGGGCTTTCTCGATCCTGAGCAGATGATCACGCGCCACGGCCTCGGGCGCGCCGTGAGCACTCCCGCCGAGATGAGCGCTGCGATCGTCGCGCTCTTGAGTCGCGATACCGACTGGTCCGCGGCGAGCCGCGCCTGCATTCGCTACATGAGCGCGCGCTACGGCGAAGCGCACGTGGTCACCCCCTACGTCGAGGCCTTCATGAAGCTCTGCGCTGCCCCCGGCAACGGTCCGCGAAAGTTGAGCCACGCCACCTCACTCGCTCGAGGCCTGCCATGAACCTCAGCATCTTCGGTCTGGGATACGTGGGAGCCGTGTCGGCCGCCTGCCTCGCGGATGCGGGTCACGCCGTGATCGGCGTCGATCCGAACATCACCAAGGTGGATCTCATCAACACCGGTCGCGCGCCGGTCGTGGAGGCCGGGCTCGCGGAGCTCACGCGCCAGTCCGTGATCGCCGGGCGTCTGCGCGCCACCCCGGAGGCGCTCGAGGCGATCGAGCGCACCCAGCTCACGCTCGTGTGCGTCGCGACGCCGAGCGAGGCGAACGGTAATCTCGATGTCCGCTATCTCGAGCGGGTCTGCGCCGAGATCGGTGCGGCGCTCGCGAGGAAGCGCGAATTCCACGTCGTCGTCGTCCGCTCGACGGTCCTTCCGGGCACCATGCGCCGGCTCGTCATCCCACAGCTCGAGCGGGCGAGCGGCAAGCGCGCAGGCATCGACTTCGGCGTCTGCAACAATCCCGAGTTCCTGCGCGAGAGCACCGCCGTGCACGACTTCAGGCATCCGCCGAAGACCGTCATCGGGGCGACGGACGCCTATTCCGGCGACTTGCTCCAGAGCCTCTACGAGGGACTTCCGGGCCCGGTCATCCGCTGTCCGATCGAAGTCGGCGAGATGGTCAAGTACGTCGACAACGCGTGGCATGCCGCGAAGGTCGCCTTCGCCAACGAGATCGGGGATCTGTGCAAATGCCTCGAGATCGACAGTCACGAAGTGATGAGCATCTTCTGCCAGGACACCAAACTCAATCTCTCGAGCTGCTACCTGACGCCGGGCTTTGCGTTCGGCGGATCGTGCCTGCCGAAGGATCTGCGCGCCCTCACCTACAAGGCGCGCAGCTGCGATCTCGCGACGCCGCTCCTCGCCTCGCTCGCTGCCTCGAACCGCGAGCAAATCGAGCGTGGGATCGCGATGATCCTGCGGGAAGGCCGCAAGTCCGTCGGCATCCTCGGCTTCAGCTTCAAGGCAGGCACCGACGATCTGCGGGAGAGCCCCCTCGTCGAGGTGATCGAGCGGCTGATCGGCAAGGGCTACGACCTGAAGCTCTACGACCGTAACGTCAACCTCGCGCGGCTCACCGGTGCCAACCGCGAGTACATCCTCAAGGTCATCCCCCACATCGAGCGCTTGATGGTCGCAACCGCCGAAGAGGTGATCGATCAGTGCGAGATCATTGCGATCGGCAACCGCGCCCCGGAGTTCGCCGCGCTCGCGCCGCGGCTGCGCCCCGAGCAGCGGGTGATCGACTTCGTGCGTATCCGGGAGATCGAGCAACGCCATGAGCGGTACGATGGCATCTGCTGGTGAGGCAGACGGGCGCGCCGGCGCTGGCCCGCCCGGCGCGGGCCAGCGCGTGCTCATCATCGTGCAGAACCTTCCGGTGCCGTTCGACCGGCGCGTGTGGCAGGAGGCGAGCACGCTCGCGGCCAATGGCTACCAGGTGTCGATCATCTGCCCCGTGGGGCGCGGCCACGAGGCGCGGTACGAATGCCTCGACGGCATTCACATCTACCGCCACCCGCTGCCGCTCGAGGCGAAGGGCGCGCGCGGCTACCTCGTCGAGTACGCGACCTCGCTGTTCTGGGAGTTCGTGCTCGCCCTGCGGGTGCACCG
>JBOHZT010000216.1:0-6218 GCA_050738535.1 Steroidobacteraceae bacterium | reverse complement strand
GCCTCGGCGCGCACGTGCTCCGCCGTGCTCTCGCCCGAGGGCACCGGATACTGCGGCAGCCGCGGCTCCCCGAGCTTCAATACGAGACTGCAGCGGCGCGCGACCTCGACCGTGTTGGCGAGCGCCTCGGGGAGATCCGCGAACACGGCGGCCATCTCCGCGGGGCTGCGCAGGTACTGCTGCGGCGTGTAGCGGCGCGGGCGGCTCGGATCGGCGAGCAGCCTGCCGTCGTGAATGCACACGCGCGCCTCGTGCGATTCGAACTCCCCCGCCGTGAGGAAGCGCACGTCATTGGTCGCGACGACCGGCACGCCACGGCGCGCGCCGAGCGCGACAGCGGCGGCGATGTGCGTCCCCTCTCCGGGGCGCCCGATGCGCTGCACCTCGAGATAGAACCGGTCGCCGAGCAGGCCGAGCCAGAACTCGAGGGCCCTGTGGGCCTCCCGCTCCCGGCCGTTCGCGAGCGCGCGTCCGACATCGCCGACCGCGGCGCAGGAGAGCGCGATCGTGCCTTCGAGGCTCGCCGGGGTGAGCCAGCGGCGATCGACCATGGGTCCGCCGCCTCCGTGCTGCCCCTCGAGGTACGCGCGGGTGAGGAGCCGCGTGAGATTGCGGTACCCCGCCTCGCTCTGGCACAGGAGCGCGATCCGCGTCGCCTCGCGCCGGGCGTCGCCCGAGCGCCGGTCGGCGCTCTCCGCGACCGACAGGTCGGCGCCGATGATCGGCTTCAAGCCGCGCCCGAGCGCCGCGCGATAGAACTTGAGCATCGCGAACAGATTCGACTGATCGGTCAGCGCCACCGCGGGCATGCCCGCGTCCGCCACGGCCTGCATGAGGGCGGGCACCCGCACGACGCTGTCGACGAGCGAGTACTCGGTATGCAGACGCAGGTGAACGAACCCGTGCGACATCGTGAGCGTCCGAGCGTCAGTCCGGCTCGAGATCGGAAGCCGGAAGGTATTTTAGCGGCGCGAACGAGCGTCTGTGGATCGGCGACGGGAGCCGTCCGCGCAGTGCCTCGAGATGGGCGGGCGTGCCATAGCCTTTGTGACCGGCCAGCCCGAATCCCGGGTAGCAGGCGTCGAGGCGCCGCATCATCGCATCGCGGGAGGTCTTCGCGAGGATGGACGCGGCGCTGATCGCGGCGACCAGGGCGTCCCCCCGGACGATCGCCTCCACCGTGCAGCGGAACGGCAGATCGGCGAGGCAGGGCGGACTCGGGCCATCGACCTGGACGTGCCCGGGATGGACGGGGAGCCCGAGCAGCGCCCGCCGCATCGCGAGGTGCGTCGCCTGCAGGATGTTGAGCGAGTCGATCTCGTCGTGGTCCGCCCAGGCGACCGCCCAGGCGAGGGCGCGTGCGCGGATGCGCGGCGCGAGCACCTCTCGCTCCTCCGGCGCGAGCACCTTCGAGTCCGCGAGCCCCGCGATCGGGCGGCGGAGATCCAGGATGACGGCGGCGGCCACGACCGGCCCCGCGAGCGGGCCGCGGCCTGCCTCGTCGACTCCGGCGATGTGCACGAGCCGGCTCACGGGGCTCGGGAACGCCCGGCGAGCTCGAGGATCGCGGCGGCAGCGCGGTCGGCCCCCCCCTGCCGCAAGCTCTGGTGCACACACAGGAACTCCCGCTCCAGCGCGGCCTTGCGTCCGTCGTCGTCGAGCTCCCGGAGCAGCGCCGCGCCGAGCGCCGCGGGCGTCACCGCGTCCTGGTAGAACTCCGGGACGAGCGCTCGCCCGGCGAGCAGATTGGGCAGCGAGAAGTACGGCACCTTCGACAGGCGCAGGCGCTCGATCGCGAGCGCCGTGAGCGTGCCGAAGCGATAGGCGGCCACCATGGGGCACTTGGCGAGCAACGCTTCGAGCGTCGCCGTCCCGGAGGCGACGAGCACTGCATCCGCGGCAGCGAGGACCCGCCGCGCATCGCCATCGAGGACGCGGACGTCGCATCCGCCTAGCGCCTCGAGCTGCCACTCGAAGATGCGCCGCACCCCCGCGGAGGCCATCGGCGCGACGAACTGGACCGCGGGCCGATGCGCCTGCACCCAGCGCGCCGCACCGAGGAAAGCGCGGCCGAGTCGCTCGACCTCGCCCGTGCGGCTGCCCGGCAGGAGCGCGATGACGGTCGCCGCGGGATCGAGCGCGAGCGCGCGCCGCGCGCCGAGCCGGTCGGCGGCGAGCGGCACCTCGTCGGCAAGCGGATGGCCCACGAACAGCGCCCGCACCCCGTGGCGCGCGTAGAACTCCACCTCAAACGGCAGCAGACAGAGCACCAGGTCGCAGGCCCGCGCGATGCGCCGCACCCGGCCCGGGCGCCAGGCCCACACCTGGGGGCTCACGTACTGGACCGTCGGGATCCCCGCCCGCCTCACCTGCTCGGCAAGCCCCAGGTTGAACGCCGGAGCGTCGATGCCGACGAACACGTCCGGCCGCTTCGCAAGCAGTCGGGCGCGCGTGCGCCTGCGCAGGCGGATGAGCCGGGGCAAGCGCTTCAGCGGCTCGGTGAGCCCCATCACCGCAAGCTCGTGGGCCGGGGCCCAGATCTCGCTCCCCGCCGCCTGCATGAGCGGCCCCCCGATGCCGTAGCCGCGCAGGCCCGGCACCCGGGCACGCAGCGCCTCGATGAGCGCCGCGCCCAGCTGGTCGCCCGAGGACTCGCCGGCGACGAAACCGACCTCGAGGGCCGATGGGTCCGCCTGCGGGGAGGCGCTGGCGGTTGCCTGGGGGGAAGTGTCCACGCGCGCCGCGGAAAGCACCCGCCCCGAGGGTCAGCGGGAGAGGCTGCGGGTGGAGCGCCCGATGAAATCGACGAGCAACGCGAGCTCCGGCTGCTCGGCGGCGAGCGCTGCGAGCCGCTCGGCAGCCTCGTCGAGCTTGAGCTCCATGCGGTAGAGGATCCGATACGCATCGCGGATGTGGCGGATCTGCTCGGGCGCGAAGCCTCTGCGTTTCAAACCCTCGGCGTTGACGCCGTGAGGCACCGCGGGATTGCCGGTGATCATCACGTAGGGCGGCACGTCGCGGCTCACGATCGCCCCGCCGCCGACGAATGCGTGCGCGCCGATCTTGCAGAACTGATGGATCGCCGAGAGCCCGCCGAGCTGCACCCACGAGCCGATCTCGACGTGCCCGGCGATCGAGGCGACGTTCGCGAACACCACATGATCGCCGATGAGGCAGTCATGCGCGACGTGGCTCGAGACCATGAACAGGCTGTCGCTGCCGATGGTGGTCACGCCCTCGCCGTGCGCCGTGCCGCGGTTGACGGTGCAGCCTTCGCGGAAGGTGTTGCGATCGCCGATCTCGAGCCGCGTCGGCTCGCCCTGGTACTTGAGGTCCTGCGGGTCCTCCCCGATCGAGGCGAACTGAAAGACGCGGTTACCGCTACCGAGGCGCGTCGGGCCCTTGACGACCGCGTGCGGTCCGATGGTCGTCCCCGCGCCGATCACGACGTCCGGTCCGACGATCGCGTACGGCCCGACGGTCACATCGGCATCGAGCTCCGCGCGCGGCGAGACGATCGCCCGAGGATCGATCACTTCGAGGCCTCCGGCACCAGCATCATCTCCGCACTCGCCACCTCGTCCGTGCCCACGTAGGCGACCGCCGAGAAGCGCCAGATCCCCTTGAAGTTGCGCTCGAGGCGGGCCGTAAGTACCAGTTGATCGCCCGGCGTGACGGGCTTGCGGAAGCGAGCCTTGTCGATCCCGACGAAGTAGAACTTCGTATCGGCGTCCGGGATCACCCCACCCGTCACGAACGCGAGGATGCCCGCCGCCTGGGCGAGCGCCTCGATGATGAGCACGCCGGGCATGACGGGCCGCTGCGGGAAGTGGCCCGAGAAAAAAGGCTCGTTGTAGGTGACGTTCTTCAGCGCGCGGATGCTCTCGCCGGCCTTGAGCTCGAGCACACGGTCGACGAGCAGGAACGGATAGCGGTGTGGGAGCTGCTCGAGGATCGCGAGAATGTCCATCCGAGGAGTCGTATCAGTCATCGTGAGCACTCCGCGCGACGCCGGCACGCCCGCCGAGGGCACGCTCGAGGGCGCCGAGCCGGTCATAAAGGGACGAGAGCCGCTTGAAGCGTGCGACGAGCTTGCGCCAATGGCGCGCCTCTTCGAGGGGGATACCGGAGGAGTATACGCCGGGGCTCGAGATCGAGCGGCTCACCATCGTGGTCCCCGTGAGGACCACGTCGTCGCAGATCGTGAGCCAGCCGCCGATCGAGACCGCCCCACCGATCATGCAGCGCCGGCCGATGCTGGTGCTGCCGGAGATGCCCGTGCAGCCGGCGACCGCGGTGTGCGCGCCGATCCGTACGTTGTGGCCGACCTGGATGAGGTTGTCGAGCTTCACGCCCTCCTCGAGGATCGTGTCGCCGATCGCGCCTCGGTCGATGGTGGTGTTCGCGCCGATCTCGACGTCCGGGCCGACCCTCACCCCCCCGACCTGCGGCACCTTCACCCACCGGCCCGCATCCTGCGCGAACCCGAAGCCGTCAGCGCCGATCACGGCGCCCGGCTGGACGATCGCGCGCGCGCCGATCGAGACGGCCCGCCCCACGAAGACCCGCGCGACGAGCCAGGCGTCCTCCTCGAGGCTCGCCTCCTCTTCGACCACGCAGTGCGGTCCCACGACGGCGCGGGCCCCGATCCTGGCGCGAGGCCCGACGAGCGCGAGCGGACCGATGTGAGCGGAAGCGTCGATGTATGCGGCCGGGTCGACGACCGCCGTGGGGTGCACTCCCGCCGGCGGCCGCTCGCGCGGGTACAGGAGTGCCGCGATGCGCGCAAACGTCGCCCGGGGATTGGCGCTGACGAGCGCCGCGACCGGACAGCGCGCGGCGGCCTCGCGCTCGAGCACCACGACGGCCGCACGGGTCGCCTCGAGCTGGTCCTGGTGCCGCGCATCCGCGAGGAACGCCACGGCCCGACCGTGCGCCTCGGCGAGCGTCGCGACGCCATCGACGAGCGCCCCGGGATCGCCCCGCAATTCGCACCCGAACCGGACCGCGAGCTCCCCGAGCGACATCGTCATGCCCGCTCTCCCGAGCGCGGGTCGCGGCCGCTCACGCGCGCCGCTAGCGGCTCGATTTCGCCCTGTGGTGGGACGAAGCCCCCGCGCCGGACTGCGCGGCTTTCTGCAGGCGCGCGAGGATCACGGGCGTGATGTCGATCGCGCTCTTCGCGTAGATCACCCCTTCCGCGAGCACCAGATCGTAGTTCTGCGCGGTCGCGTAAATCCGCACCTGCTCGACGAGCGTGTGCTGCAGCTTCGAGAGCTCCTCGTTACGCTTCGCGTTGAAGTCGTCCTGCAGATCGCTCATCTGCTGCTGCAGATCGCGATCGCGCGCCCGCATATCGTTCTGGGACTTGCTGCGCTCGTCGTCGGTCATCGTCGCCGAATCACGCTGGAACTTGTCCGCGCGGGCCTTGAGCGCCTTCTGCTCCGCATCGATCTTGCGCTGGCGCGGCAGGAACTCGGTGCGGATCTCCGCCTGGATCTTCTTGGCCTGCGGGGATTTCGAGAGCAGCTGGCTGTAGTCGACGTAGCCGATCTTGAGCGCAGCCCAAGCCGGGGAGGTCGCGAGAACCAGCGCCAGCGCGGCGCCCCATACTACTGACTTGACCACACCCTGTACCTCGACGGGCTCGAGCCCGATCTGTTGAGCCATACGAAACACGCCGTCGGGCGACGTGTACCCTCGATCTTACCCTGCCGGCCCCTAGAAGGCCTGTCCGATGTCGAACTGGAAGCGCTCGGTATCGTCACCCCAGGTGACGCCGTCGATCTCTCTTTGGGCATTCAGCGGGACCGCGAAGCTGAAGCGGAAGAGTCCCATCGGCGCAAGCCATTCGACCGCGACGCCGACCGACTCCTTCAGGTTGTGGAGGCTGAAGTTGTATTTCGTCGCAGGGCCGAGCGCTCCGAACTCGGAGTAAGTCGAGTAGCCGTACTGCGAGAAGCCGGAGGGCGGTGCGTAGAAGGTCGGCCCGCAGACCTGATTGCCGGCTTTGGAGTGCACGCAGCGCGAAGTCGAGAAGATGTTCCCGATATCGAAGAACAGCTTCAGACGGGCGCTCGCCTCGACTTTTGCCGGCAGCGGCAGGATCAGCTCCGCGCGGCCGAGCACGTTGATGTTGCCGCCGTAGGGATTGCCGTACTGATCCTTCGGACCGAGCGAGCCGGGGTAGAAGCCGCGCACCGAGTCCGGGCCGCCGC
>JBOHZT010000215.1:0-6228 GCA_050738535.1 Steroidobacteraceae bacterium | reverse complement strand
TCGCGCTCGACCCGTTGCGCGGATTCTTCCTGAGCATCGCGGCAGGCGTGTACGCGGTGTCGGCGCCGTTCGTGCTGCGCGATGTCCGGGAACGCACGCGGCCTCGCGCACGCCTGGTGCTGGCGGTGACCGTGCTGCTGTTCGCCGCGCTGCTGACGGTGCTGCTCGCCGCGGGCGTCGCAAGTCTGTTGTTCGCCTGGGAGATCATGTCGCTCGCCTTGGCGACTCTGGTGTTCCTCGGCCGGGGCCGGCAAGTGGAGACTCGCGCCGGCTTGCTCGCGCTCGCGTTCTCGGAGGCCGGGGCGCTCGCGGCGCTCGCCGGCTTGCTGGTCATGGCAGGCGCGGCCAAGACGTTCTCGCTTGCCGGGATCGCCGCCGCGGCGCCTCACTTATCGACCGGCGTCATGTGGGCCGGCTTCCTGCTCACCTTCTTCGGCTTCGGAGTGAAGACCGCGATCATGCCGGTCAATGCCTGGATGACCGACGCCTACGCAGCGGCGCCGCGCGGCGTGCTGCCGCTGTTCTCGGGCGCCACCTTGAACCTCGGCGTGTTCACGCTGTGGGTGGTGGACGGACCGCTCGCGAGCCACGCGTTGTGGCCGGCGCTCGCGGTGCTGGTCGTGGGCGCGCTCACCGCGCTGCTCGGCATCATGTACGCGTTGACCGAGAGCAACATGACGCGGCTGCTCACCCGCAGCTCCATCGAGAATCTCGGCATCGTCGTGGCGGCGCTCGGCGCCGGATTCGCTTTCACCGCGATGCACCGTCCGGCGCTCGGCGGACTGGCGCTCATCGCCGGCCTTTACCACATGCTGAATCACTCCGCGTACAAGACCCTGTTGTTCATCGGGGCGGGGGGCATCGGCGATGCCGTCGGCCACGAAGACATGAACCGCCTGGGCGGACTGCTCAAGCATGTGCCGCTCTTCGGCACGGTATTCCTCCTCGGCTGCTTCGCCATTGCATCGCTCCCGCCGTTCAACGGCTTCGTCAGCGAATGGCTGATCCTGCAATCGCTGCTGCGCATCGTCGAGCTCGGTCCGGTGCCGGTGCGCATCGTGTTCGGGCTTTCAGGCGCCGCACTGGCGCTGACGGCCGGCCTCGCCGTGACCTGCTTTGCGATGCTCGCGACTTCCACGCTGCTCGGCCTGCCCCGCTCGCGCGCGGCCGCCGATGCACGGCGCATGCCGGCGAGCGCGACTGTGCCGATGACCATCCTGATCGTGGTCTGCTTCGGGCTCGGCGTGTGGGCGACGGGCGTCATCCCCGTGCTGGGGCGGCTCGTCGCGCCGTTGACCGGGGTCGACGCCACCGCTTCTCTCGTGCCGGCCTTCTTCGGGCACCCGTCCGCTCTGGCGGCCGGTGTCGTCCACGCACTCAGCCCGCTCGGCGCGCAGCTCGGGCGCGGGCTGCTGCCGCTCCGCGGCCTCGTGGTGCTGCACTCCGATGCACCACGCGCCGGCGTCGTCTACGCGATGTCCACCGCGCTGACGTTCGCGGTGCTCGCCTGCATGCTGCTCGCCGTGTGGGTACTGGCGCGCGTGCTGCGCCGGCGCCGGGCAGTAGTGCGGCGCGCGCCATGGAACGCAGGCATCCCCCGCCTGCGGCCGGAGATGGCCTACACGCCGACGACTTTCGCGTCACCGGTGCGCGTGCTCTTCGACGCCGTGCTCAACCCCGAGGTCGCGCGGCAAGAACAACGCCAGGGCGCGTTCCTGACAGCGCGGAAGCACCAGGTCGTCCAGGTGCATCTATTCGATCGGCTGCTGGTCGTCCCGCTCATCGGCGGCATGCAGGCGATCGCAGGGCTCCTCGCACGCATGCATCGCGGCAAGGTCACGGTCTACGCCGGTTACGTGCTGGCGAGCTTCGTGGTGGCGATCCTGGCGGCGGTGATCACGTTGAGTTGACCGCGGCGCGCCGGCGGTACCGCGTGCCTGCGCATGCAGTTCGCGGCCTACGATCCGCGCCTCCAATCGAATTGTCCGGCACCGGCGAACCGCTCCGGCATCGGACGGCCCGGATCGTCGAGGAGCTTGAGCCCCCAGTAGGCCCAGGCCCTGCGGGTGTACAGGCCCGCAGGGGCCGCGAGGTAGGCCTTCCTCAGATCCTGCGTCGAGTAGCGCTCGAGAATCAGCAGCAGATCCGCAAAGCTCCCCCGCGCCATCACCTCGTTGAGAAACCGATCGGTATCCGCGAGCACTCGGCGGGGATCCGTGTACCAGTTCACGCGCCGCGCGACACTCTCCAATTGGGCATCCTGACTCACGATCGCTCGCCTCCATCGCCGATCCTCTGCGATGCGACGACGGCTGGCAGACTCGACAGCGATACGCCCTTCACGGCGGCGAGCAGATCGGCCCTCACCTGCTGCGGCAGCGGCTCGCGCAGATCGTCGAAGTATGACAGCGCCTGCAGCGTCATTGCCGGATGGTACTGCGGCCCATAGATTGCCGCGGCGCATGCGATCCCCTCGGCCAGACCGATTCGCGCGAGGTCCATCAAAGCGTGGATGTCGAGATAGTCCTTCGACTCGCTGCGCTGCGGCACGGTGGCGCATTTCATGCCGAACAGATCCCTGAGGGATGCCACGGCGACGCGATTGCTCTCGACCACCGCCGGCGGCTCGATCTGGCCCATCGTGAGTGCACCGAAGAAACTGACGGTCACGGCCTCGCTCGCCGATCCCACTTCGCAGGAGAGCGTGCTCCGCGACTCCTGGGTGATTTTTTGATCCCGCAGGTAGGGAATCTCCCGCACCAGCTCGGCGGGATTGAACGTCCGCCGGGAAAAGAAATCGAAGTCGACACTCGTCCGGTGCCCGAGGCGCAGCGCAAGCGCGGTTCCCCCATACAGGACAAAATCCGCCGGGGTGGCCGCGAGCCGGTTCCAGAGCCGCAACTGGTTCGTCGGCAGCGCGCTCAGCTTCGGCGTCAATGTTCCCATGCGAAGCCGGTCCCCGCCGTCCGCGAGCGATGAAGGAGTCCCATTTTACCGTACGCGTGCCGCTCGTGCGGCTCACAGAGGCCGCGCGGCGCCTTCGTACAGGAACGTCATGAGCTTGGGTCCGGACATGTAGCCGGTCCGCAACGGCTCGATCGCGAATCCGGCGCCCTCGATGAGCGCCTGGATCGGCCGATCGAGATGACAGCCGCCGGAGAGCCGCGCCCAGAGCGGATCGACGCGATACTGCCATTTGCGAATGTAAGGCTCCGGCGACAGTCCATGCTCGACGAAGAGCAGCCTTCCGCCCGGCACGAGCACCCGCCGCACATCGAGGAGCGCGCGGCGGACATGGGGGATCGTGCACATCGTCCACGTCGAGACGACGGTGTCGACACTCTGATCGCCGAGGGGAATCGCCTCGGCCGAGGATTCGAGGTAGGTGAGTCGGCCGCAGAATTGCCCGCGGCGCCTGCGTGCCATCCGGATCAACCGGCGATCGGGCTCGAGCGCCAGGACCTCGCGCACTTGAGGGGGGTAGTGACGTAGATTGCAGCCGGCGCCGGCGCCGATCTCGAGCACGCGCCCAGTCGCAGCGGCGATGGTGCGCTCCCGGTATGCGAAGAGCCGCTCGCTGCGCATCGCGAAGTCACAAAGCCTCGGCACGACGAGCTTGCGGTAAACGCCCATCTGCCCTCCGGATCGCCGTACACGTCCGCGCTGTTTCGAGACTACTCGCGCCGAGGACCCAGCGCCACCGGGGTGCCCTCGAGATCCTCGAGGATCGGACATTCCGGCCGATCCTCGCCGTGGCAGCGGCGCGCGAGCGCCGCGACGGTCTCTCGGATCGAGGTGAGCTCGGCGATCTTGCGGTCGAGATCGGCCACGTGCGCGAGCGCGAGACGCTTGATGTCCTTGCTCGACCGCCGGTGATCGCGATAGAGCGCGAGGAGCTTGCGGATCTCCTCGAGCGAGAAGCCGAGCCCGCGGGCGCGATGAATGAACCGCAGCGTCTGCACGCCCGCGCCGTCGTACGCCCGATACCCGTTGGCGAGCCGGCGCGCCGGCTCGATGAGCCCCGCTTGCTCGTAGAAGCGGATCGCCTTGGACGCGACGCCCGAGCGCGCGGCCGCCTCACCGATCATCATGAATCCATTCGCCCGCATTCGCGCTCAGGCCTCTCGGGCCGCGCGCCAGCGGCGCAGCAGCAGCGCATTCGACACCACGCTCACCGAGGACAGCGCCATCGCCGCGCCGGCGATCACGGGATTCAGCAAACCCAGGGCCGCGGCCGGCATCGCGATCACGTTGTAGACGAACGCCCAGAACAATCCCTGCCGGATCTTCCGATACGTCGCGCGGCTCACCGCGATCGCATCGCCGATCAGGAGCGGGTCGCCGCGCATCAGCGTCACGCCCGCCGCTTCCATCGCGACATCCGTGCCGGTCGCCATGGCGATGCCCACGTCCGCCGCCGCGAGCGCAGGCGCATCATTGATGCCGTCCCCGACCATGCCGACATGACGGCCTTGGTCCTGAAGCCGACGAATCTCGGCCGCCTTGTCCTGCGGCAACACACCGGCGCGCACGCGGCGGATGCCGAGTTGCGCGGCGACGACCGCGGCGGTCCGCTCGTGATCTCCGGTGAGCAATACCGTCTCCAGGCCGATCGCCTGAAGATGCCGCACCGCCGCCGCGGCGCCAGGCTTGATGGGATCCGCCACGGCGATCAACCCCAGCCAAACGGGCTGAGGGTCGAGCGCGCCGATCCACATCACGGTCCTGCCGACTGCCTCGAGGCGCTCGGCCTGCGCTTCCCCGCCTGCGGCGGGAATTCCTTCCTCCGCCATGAGCCGGCGATTGCCGATGACGAGGCGCCGGCCGGCCACCCGCGCCGTCAGCCCCTTGCCCGCGTGGCTCTGGAACTGCTCGAGCGGGGCAGCCTCGGTGGCCGGCTCGAGCTCGTGAGCCTTCGCGATCACGGCGCGCGCAAGCGGATGCTCGCTGCCCTGCTGAGCTGCCGCCGCGAGCGCGACCAGCTCGTGCTCCGGCATGCCGTTCGCGACCACGTCCGTGACCGCAGGTTTGCCCTCCGTCACCGTACCGGTCTTGTCGAGGACGATCGTGTCGAGCCTGTGCGCGCGCTCGAGCGCCTCGGCATCCCGAATGAGGATGCCGGCCTTCGCCGCGACTCCGGTGCCCGCCATCAACGCCGCCGGCGTCGCAAGGCCGAGCGAGCACGGGCAGGCGATCACGAGCACGGAGACGGCCGCCAGCACCCCCACAGTGAAGCTGCCGGCCCATAGCCACCAGCCGAGAAAAGCCGCGACGGCAATGCCGACCACCACGGGAACGAAGACCGCCGCAACCCGATCGGCGAGCCTCTGCGCGGGCGCCTTCTTGGCCTGCGCGCCCTCCACCAGGGCAATGACGTGCGCCAGGGTCGACTGCTCGCCGACGGCGGTGGCCTCGATACGCAGCAATCCGCTGCCGTTGATCGAGCCGCCGGTCACTCGGTCTCCCGCCCCTTTGGAAACTGGAAGACTCTCGCCCGTCACGAGGCTCTCATCGACCTCACTGTCTCCGCCGAGCACCACGCCGTCGACGGGCATCCGCTCACCGGGGCGGACGATCACGATGTCACCGGCCACGACGGCGTCGACGGGGATGTCGAGTTCGACGCCGCTTTTCTCGACGCGCGCGCGCTCGGGCCTGAGAGACATCAGCGCCCTGATCTGCGACAGCGTCGAGCGCTTGGCACGGGTCTCGAGCCACTTGCCGACGGTGACGAGCGCGATGACCACCGCCGCAGAATCGAAGTAGAGATGAGTGCCGGGCGGGCCGGCGAACAGCAGATACAGGCTGTAGAGATAGGCCGCCGAGGTGCCGAGGGCGATCAGCAGGTCCATGGTGCCGATCCCGCCCCTGAGCGCCTTCCACGCGCCGACGTAGAACCGCGCGCCGATCACGAACTGCACCGGCGTCGCGAGAGCGAGCGCGAGCCAGCCGGGCAGCACCACGCCTGCCATCGGTGCCAGCAGCGGCGCGCTCAGGACCACGGCGGCCGCGAGGCGCGCGGTCTCGAGCTTCATCCGCCGCGTTTGCGCCGCGGCGATCTCGCGGTCCTTCGACGCATCACCCGTCAGGAGCTCGGCGCCATAGCCGCCTCGCTGGACCGCCGCGATCAAGTCCGCCGGCCGCAGGGCGCCCGAAGCGCCTTCCACGCAAGCGCGCTCGGTCGCGAGATTCACCACCGCACGCTCGACACCCGGCACCGCCGAGAGC
>JBOHZT010000214.1:0-6253 GCA_050738535.1 Steroidobacteraceae bacterium | reverse complement strand
GCCTGGCACCGCCTGCGCTTCGCCCCTCCCGGCCTGCGCACCGCCGCCGTCGGCCCGTGCGCCGCCCGGCCGCGCCGGCTCACCTCGGCCTGCCGGTCGAAACGCGACCATGCGCAGCAGCGTCATCTCGAATCCGGTACGAGGATCGGGCGCGAGCGGCAGATCGCGCCTACCCAGGATTGCGATCTGGTAATAAAGCTGCACGTCCTCCGGTGAGAGCGCGCGGGCGAGCCGCTCGAGCGCTTCCGGCGGATACGGACCCTCCTCCTCCACGCGAGGTGCCGCCTGCTGCAAGGCGATACGCGTCAGCAGGCGGGCGAGCTCATCGAGCAACTGCGCGTAATCCGGCGCCCACTCCTCGAGCGTCGCGGCAAAGGCAAGCAGCTCGGCTCCGCTCGGCGAGGCAAGCCGTCCGGCGAGCTCGAGCACGTGATCGCGCGCAACGGTGCCGAGCATGGCCCGGGCCGCGGACTCGGTCACTTGGCCGCCGCCGAAAGCGATCAGCTGATCGAGCAGGGACAGCCCGTCGCGCGCGCTCCCGTCGGCCGCGGCGGCGACGAGCCGCACGCCGGCAGATTCGTAAGCGACTGCCTCGGCCGCGAGGATGTGCTCGATCCGGTCCGCGATGAGCGCGGCGGGCAGCCGCTTCAGGTTGAACTGCAGGCAGCGGGAGAGCACGGTCGCGGGCAGCTTCTGCGGATCCGTCGTCGCGAGCAGGAATTTCACGTGCGGCGGCGGCTCCTCGAGCGTCTTCAGGAGCGCATTGAACGAGCTCGCCGAGAGCATGTGGACCTCGTCGATGAGGTAGACCTTGTAGCGGCCGCGCGTCGGCGCGTACTGCACATTGTCGAGCAGCTCGCGCGTGTCGTCGACTTTCGTGCGCGATGCGGCATCCACCTCGATGAGATCCACGAAGCGGCCGGCCTCGATCTCCGCGCAGCTCGCGCACTCCCCGCAGGGCTGCGCGCTGACGCCCCGCTCGCAATTCAGACACTTCGCGAGGATCCTCGCGATCGTGGTCTTGCCGACGCCGCGGGTGCCGGTGAAGAGGAACGCGTGATGGACCTTACCGGCGTCGAGCGCGTTCGCGAGTGCGCGTCGGACGTGATCCTGTCCGATCATCTCGGCGAACGTTCTCGGGCGCCACTTGCGGGCCAGTGCGACATAGCTCATGGGTCAAGTCCTCGGGCTCACGGCCAGGGCGATTGGAGGCGGTCCGCACCAGCCGCGCTCCGGCACCCGGCGGAATCGCTGCCGCTGCTCCCTTCCGGGCCTGACGGGATTCACGACACGCCGTCGCGGAGTAGCCGATGCGGACCACCATGAGCCCGAAAGGTCAGCGCTGCGGAGCGTGGCTCGCGCCGGCGCCGCCGCTCCGAGGCCGCGGATCGTATCATCCGCGCCCGATCTGGGGAACGTCGACGCGAGCCGGCCTCGCTGCCCGCGCCAGCGGCCGGCCATCGTTCCGCGCAGACTGCGGGGCGGGCACTTCCGCGCGGAGCGCCCTGCAGCGGCTCCTCCGTGCTGCTCAGTGCTGCCGGGCTGCTCAGTGCTGCCGGGGCGCCGGGCCCTGGACCACCTGCACCAGGCGGTCCGGCTCGAGGTACTTGTGGAAGGCATCGCGCACCTGCGCGGCCGTGAGCGTCAGGTAGTACCTCGCGGCCACCATGGGCTCATCGAGTGGCTCGCCGAGATAGCTCCACGTGAGGAGCGCGCGCGCGATGCGGTCGACACTCGAGACCGCGAGCGGGATCGAGCGGATGCGGGCCTGGCGCGCATTGGTGAGCTCGGCGCTCTTGATCGGCGCATCCCGCATCTCGGCGAGATTCTTGCGCACCAGCCCGTCGACGGCGCGGACCTTGTTGGGATCGCTGCCGTAGCTCACGAAGAAGATCGAGCGCGAGC
The DNA here is from genome assembly GCA_050738535.1 of Steroidobacteraceae bacterium. Lineage (GTDB taxonomy): Bacteria > Pseudomonadota > Gammaproteobacteria > Steroidobacterales > Steroidobacteraceae > JASHUC01. Next base: position 4,348 of record JBOHZT010000214.1, on the reverse strand, counting down.
GGTTGAAGCGCATGCCCGACGACGCGCCGTATGCGTAGCCATGCCGGACGCGGATATCGACCATCAGCCGCGAGGCGAAGCCGTTACCGCCGAGCACCTCGTTGCCGAGCTCGAGGGCGTAGTGCACCGGATCGTGCAGGTCGAGGTCCATCATCTGGCCCATCAGCACCTGATCCTGGGAGGCATAGCCGTTCGGCACGACGGCGTACCGGGCGGGGTTGACCGGCACCGGCTTCGGAATCACCTCCGGCTTCGGTCCATGCGCGCGCCAGGCGCCGAAGTATTGCTCCACCGTGGCGCGGGCCCTCTTTGGCGTCACGTCTCCGACCACCACGATCGTCGTCATGTCCGGGCGGTAGATCGCGGCGAAATAGTGCTTGGCCTGGGCGAGAGTCAGCTTCTCGACGGTCGCCGGCGTCGCCTGGCGCAGGCCCGGATCACCGGCCGGCAGCAGCCCCTTCATGAGCGCGCGCATCATCTTGTACTGTGGCGATTGCAGCTGTCCTGCGAGCGTGCGCGCGAGGACTCGCCGCTGCACCTCGAACGCGCTTTGCGGCAGGGCCGGATGCAGCTCGTCGTCCGCCAGCAGCCGCATGCCCGCGGCGAAGTGCTCGCTCGGCACCGCGAGCCGGAAGTCCGTGCCGCCCGAGGCCGACGCAGCAATCGCGTCGAGCGCCGCGTGGAAGGCATTGCGGTCGAGCGTGATCGTGCCATAGTCGAACAGCGAGTCGAGGAGCGTGCCGACGCCCTCCTCCCCCGGCGGCTCCTGCAGCCCGCCGTCGTGATCGACGTGGCCGACCACCGTCACCGTCTTGCTGACCGACTCCGGCTGCACGATGAGCGTGATGCCGTTCGCAAGCCGCATGGACACGGGATCGAGCGTCCAGTGGGGCATCTCGAGCCTCGCGAGCGCCTTGCTCGCCCACTCTGGCAGCGGCACATTCAGCTTGTCGTTGCTCGCGAACGTCTCGGTACCGCCGAAGCCCGCGCTGTTCGGCGGCCGCTTGCCGCTCGGGCTCGGGGTCAGCACGACAGTCACCCGCCCGGCGGGCTTCAGATACAGGCGCGCGACGCGATCGACGTCGCTGACGCTCACCTTCTCGATCTGCTCGAGCGCCTCGCGCGGCGAGTCGACGCCCTGCCACGCGAGCGCCTGTGACCAGGCGCTCGCGAGCCCCACGGCGCTGTTGCGCGCGAACTCGAATTGCGCACGCTCCTGGCGCTTGGCGGCCTCCACCAGATCCGCCGGCACGCCGTTCTTGAGAAAGCCGGCGATCACGCCGTCGAGCGCGTGCGCGGCCTGCTTGCCGTCGCTGCCCTTGGGAAAGCCGGCCTCGACGACGCCGACGCCTCCGTGCGTGAACGACTGCACACCGGCATCGGCGAAGAGCACCTCGCCCTTCGCCGCGAGATCCGACAGGGCGCTGCGCGCGTTGTTGAGCACGTCCATCAGCACCTGCACCGCAGCGTAATCCGGCGAGCGCATGCCGGGCATGCGGTACATGAACTGCACCAGGCCCGTCGCATCCGGCGTCGTTTTCGCAATCGTCCGCGGCGCAAGCGGGCCGAGTTCGACCGGCGCTCGCGCCGGCACGACGCCCTTCGCGACGGGCCCGAAGAGCGCCTTGACCTCACTCAACGTGGCTTCGGGATGCACGTTGCCGACGATGACCAGAATCGCATTGTTCGGGACATACCAGTGATCGTAGAACCTCTGCAGTATCGCCCCGGTGGTCTTGTCGAACGACGGCCGCGAGCCGAGCGCATCCTGCGCATAGCCGGTGCCGGCATAAAGGATCTGCTCCGCCTGCGTGAATGCGAGGTAGCTCGGCTCTGAGATGTCGCGCGAGACTTCCTGCTCGATGGCGCCCTTCTCGAGATCCCAGTCCGAGTCGCTGAGCTTCGCGCCGCGCATGCGCGTCGCCTCGATGTGCAGCAGGATGTCGAGATACTGCGCGGGAGCGACGAAATAAAACTGGGTCGCATCATTCGTGGTGAAGGCATTGTTGGTCGCGCCCATCTTGCCGGTCATCTCATTGAGCTGCGCGCCGGTCATGCCCCGGCTGTCCCGGAACATCATGTGCTCGAGCGCATGGGCGGTGCCCGGGAAGCCCGGCGGCGCCTCGTAGCTGCCCGCGAGATAGGTGATCTGGGTCGTCACCATCGGCGCGAGCGTGTCGCGCACGATGACGACGCGCAGGCCGTTCGCGAGCGTGGCGCGCAGCACGGTACCGGTGTGCGGCCGGACCGCGGCGGGTGGCCTCGTACCGCTGTGCGGCCGGACGACGGCCGCGGACCTGTCCGCCGCGCGGACGGGCAGGCTGCCGCCGGCCCACAGGCCGGTGGCGAGCAACAGGCCGAGCGCGGGGGCCGTGAGCATGCCGGGCTTTCTCATCTTCGGATTCCCTCTCGCAATGGGTTGGGGAGCAGGTGGCCGTGCCTGCCCCACCTGCTCGCTGTCGAGCCCGGGATACTACCAGCCCGCGAGGATGCCCTTCACGGTGCGCCCGATACAGGGCCCGGCAAGAACATATTGCGAATGCGTTGCACTCGTAATACGGATACGGTAACGTCTTCCAGGCATGCGTGAAGCCTCTCCTTCGGCCTGCGCCTCCGGCGCGACGACACCATGCTAGCGACACTCGTCATCGGCCTGCGCGAAGGGCTCGAAGCGGCGCTCATCGTCGGCATCATCGCCGCGTTCCTGCGCAAGAACGGCCAGCGCCTCACGGCAATGTGGCTCGGCGTGGTGCTGGCGGTGCTCCTGTCGATCGGCGTCGGCGTCGGCCTCGACGCGGTCGAGCGCGCCCTGCCGCAAGCCGGCCAGGAAGGCATGGAGACGGTGATCGGCGCGATCGCCATCCTTTTCGTCACCGGAATGATCCTGTGGATGAATGCGCATGCACGCGACATGAAGCGGCAGCTGGAGAGCGAGGCGGCGCAAGCGCTGAGCCAAGCTGGAGCGTACGCGCTCGCCAGCATGGCGTTCCTCGCCGTCCTGAAGGAGGGCTTCGAGACGAGCGTGTTCCTGCTCGCGACCTTTCAGGCCGCACAGTCGGCTGCGTGGGCTGCCACCGGGGCGATCGCCGGGCTGCTCATGGCGGCCGTCATCGGGTGGGGCATCTACGTCGGCGGCGTCAGGATCAACCTATCACGGTTCTTCCGCGTCACCGGCGCATTCCTCATCCTGGTGGCCGCGGGCCTCGTCATCACCTCGCTGCGTACGGGGCACGAGGCCGGCTGGTTCAATGGCGGCCAGCAGCCGACGATCAACCTCTCGTGGCTCGTCGCCCCTGGCACCATCCAGTCCGCACTGATCACGGGCGTGCTGGGCATCCCCGCCGACCCGCGCCGAGTCGAGGTCCTCGGGTGGCTCGCGTATCTCGTTCCGGTCGCCCTGGTCCTCTACTGGCCGCAATCACGGCGCCTCGCGCCGCGTCGGGCCGCACGATTGCAGCTCGTGACGGCGGCGGCCCTCGGGCTCGTCGCGCTCGCCGTGTTCGCCTTTCTCCCTCGACCACGCGCGCGAGGCCCTGCCCACGCCAGCCTCGTGGCGGCGAACGGCGCCGAAACGCCGATCGGCACCGCCCGCCTGCCCGCGACGCACGGCGCGCCAATGACGCGCAGCGTCCCCGAGACACTCAGCGTGTCGCTCGATGAGGCCGGCGAGATCACCCTCGCGCTGCCGCCCGGCGAAGTGCGGTACGAGCCGCATGACGGTTTCGACTCGCTCGCGTGGACCGTCACCCGGACGCGGGTCCCCGCTCACGCGCCCGCGACGCTCACCCTCGATCAGGTCGTCGCACTCTCCGGCGGCCGCATCCCGCTCGGCCTCAATCCGCAGCAGCACCCCGGGCCGTTCACGGCCACGTGGTCGGCACGCAGCACCGTCAACGTCTGGACGGCTCAGCATTTGCTGCTGGACGCGACCGGGCGCACCGTCACCGCCGTCACCCTCTCGGGTGGCGGCCTGCGGACGCCGCGCACGCTCGCGGTGACTGAAGGAGATGAGCCGGCTGCAGGCGCCGAGCATGCTCCGAGCCGCGAGCACCTTCCGGCCGGGCACTGGCGCACATCGGCGCCCTATCGGCACCGGATCGCCTCCGCTCTGCGTAACCTCGCTACGGCGCGCGCGTCCTGGCAATTCTGGGCCGTGCAAGTGCCGATCGCGCTCGTTCTCGTGGCTCTCGTCCTGGCGGCGTCCGCCTGCCGCGCTCTGATCCGCGCGCGCCGCTTTGCCGAGCGTCCCGCCGATCGGGTCGCCAACCCCCTTGCCAGCCGTTCCGCCGATCGGATCGGCGAGCGACTCGCCGACCATTCTGCCGCCAAAGGAGTGCCGCGTGCCTCG
>JBOHZT010000213.1:0-6266 GCA_050738535.1 Steroidobacteraceae bacterium | reverse complement strand
TTCTGCGTCCCGAGCCCATCCGCCGGCTGCTGCGCGAGCAGCTCGCCGGCCGCCGCGACCACGGCAATCGGCTGTGGCTCCTCGTCAACGCGGAGCTGTGGTACCGGATGATGATCCTCGGCCGCAGCGCCGCGGACCTGCGCGAGGAGCTGAGCGAGATCGGCCGCGAGCCCCAGGCCGGCCCGGCGGGCGCGCTGCTCGCCGCTCAGTAGCGCAGCGTCGCGCGAGGCGCCGCGCGCTCGGTCGGTGCGTTCCCGGGCTGCTGCGCGAGCTCGTGCAGCAGCGCCGCATACCGGTCCGCCACGCGAGCGAGGCCGTAAGGCTCCATCGACTGGCGGGCGCGCCGCCCGATCTCGGGCCAACGGGCGCGCTCGGCGAGGCACCTCGAGAGCGCCCCGAGCATCGCCGGCGCATCCTTGGGCGGAAACAGGAATCCGCTCACGCCGGATTCGATGAGCTCGGGCGCCGCACCGACCGCGGTCACCACCACCGGCAGCGCGCAGGCGAGCGCCTCCCCGATCGCGAGGCTGAACCCCTCGTACTCGCTCGGCAAGATGAAAAAATCGGCGGCCTGCAGATACTCGAGCACCCGGTCCGTCTCGCCCACGAAACTGACCCGCGCAGCGAGCCCCAGCGCATGCGCCCGCACATGCATTTCCTGCTCGCAGTCGTCCCAGGAGATGCGGCCGCTGCCGACCACGACCAGATGCAGATCGGGGTGACCCTCGAGAAGCGCCGGCCAGCTCTCGATCATCATGAGGACACCCTTCGCGCGGGAAAGCCGTCCGGCATACAGCGCGAGCGTCCGGTCGCACGGCAGGCCGAGCTGCTCCCGCAGTGCCTGCTTCGCGGGCGCGGCGACCGGCACGAACCGCTCGAGATCCGTCGCGTTGGGGATCTGCGCAATGCGTGACGGCCGGCAGCCCGCCGCGCACAGCCGCTCGACGAGCTCGCTCGAGATCGCGACGATGCGGTCCGCCCGGGCGACCGCCGCCCGCTGCAGCACACCGAGCAGCCAGGCGAGCGCACGCGAGAGCAGGCGGCGAGCCCCGCTCAGCACACCGCAGGCGCCGCCCATCCGGCCGAGGCTCTCGGCCGCGATCGGCTCGAGGAGCTCGAACGGGGATTCGAGGCGGATCACGCACGCCTTGCCGAGCGCGCGGCACACCGGAACGACGGCGACCGGCATGGTCTTCATGCCCGAGAGCACGACGACGTCGTAGCGGCGCGCCTCGCTCGTGAGCAGCCACACTAGCCGCGCGAGAAAAGCGGCCATTGGCGGCAACGCACGCCATCCGGCGCCCTTCAGCCGTCCGGCGGGCCGGATGCGACGGACGCTCACGCCGGCGTTGCGTGTGTACCGCGGACTCGGCGGACGGGTCTGGCGTGCGATGACGTTCACCGCGAAGCCGCGCTGCTCGAGGCTCACCGCGAGGCGCTCGACCACGAAGCCGATGGCGCCGCAGTCCGGCGGAAACTCCTCGGTGATCCAGTAGATCCGCGGCGCGCGCGCGCTCGACCCCACTGGCCTCTTCAGGCTCGACACGGCCGCACCGCTCAGTAGTACGGGCTGTCGTTACGCTCGGTCGAGCGATTGAGCACGACGCCCATCACGTTCATCTCCCCGAGCATCTCCTTCGCGTTCGTGAGCGTGCGCCGCGCCGTCTGGCCCTGCGAGACGACCAGGAGGAAGGTATCCACCCGCGGCGCGAAGGCGAGCACGTCGTCGGAGGCGAGGAGCGGGGGCATGTCGAACACCACCAGCCGCCGCGGCGGCTCCGCCGTGAGGAATTGCAGGAACTCGCCCATGCGCGGCGAGAGCAGCAGCTCCGAGGAATGCTCCACCGGGCGCGCGTTCGGGATGACCGCGAGCCGCGGGATCGAGATGTCGTAGACGATCTCGCGCAGGTCCGCCTGCCCCGTGAGATAGTCCGTGAGGCCGTTCGAGTAGTGCATGCCGAGGCTCGCGCCGACCTGCGGGCGTTGCAAGTCGAGATCGACCAGGAACACCCAGTTGTTCACGTCCTGTGCGAGCGCGAGAGCGAGGTTCACGGCGGTCAGGGTCTTCCCCTCCCCCGCGACCGTCCCCGTGATGCCGAGGAAGTGCCAGCCGCTCGCGACGAGCCGGTGGGTCACGCGGGTGCGCAAGATCTTGTAGGCGCGCTTGACCGACTGGTCGACGAGCCCGGGGAGGATGCGGTTGCGCTTGATCGCCTCGGGGTCGACCGGCGCGGAGACATAGCGCGGCACCTTCTCCTCGATCACCGCCGGCCGCGCGAGCCGCGCCGCCGCCGAGCCGCGGCCGGCTGCGGACCTCTGCTGCGTCGACTTGCGCAGCGCCTCCTCGATCAGACCCATGAACGCGCTCCGGTGGGCTTCATCACATGAAGCGACTGACGGTGAGCACCGCGACGATGCCGCCGATCATGACCGTGCATCCGAGCGCCGCAATGCGCAGCCGCTGCCGCCGCACGGTGAGCGCGTCCTGGATGCGAGGGATCACCGCGAGCGGCGCGAGCGACAGGACTCGCCGCACGTCGCGGCTGCCGCGCACGGTTTGATCGAGGCTCTCGGCCCCGATCACCGCCGAGAGCGACAGCACCGCCGCGAGGATGAATCCGATGACGACGATCGCGAGCCGCCGCGGCTTGGCCGGCCGCTCTGGCGTGGCCGGCTGATTGACGACATGCAGCTGATCGCTGCGCCCGTCCTTGATGGCCTGCACCGTGAGCTCCGCGTTCATCTGGTGCTCGACCAGATCGTCGTACTTGGCCCGAGCGACGCTCAGTCCGCTCGTGAGCTGCTGGTACTTGCGCTCGATGAGCGGCGTCGACTGCAGGCGCTTCTCGAGCTCGTTCACCTGCTTGTGCAGATTCGCCTCGTGCGCTTCGACCCCCTTGATCTCGTTGTTCACGCTGTCGATCTGCGTCTTGAGCTGCACGACCGTCGAGCTCTCGGGCACGGCGCCGACAATCGCCTTCTCGCCGCGGGAGATGCGCTGCTTCAGCGCCTTGATGCGGCGCACCGTCGCCTGCACGTCCGGGTAGGCGTCGCTGTAGCGCTGCCGCTCGCTGCGCAGCGTCTGCTGCTCCGTGGCGAGCTGCTGTGAGAGGGTCATCCCCTCGATCTGCGCGCCGCCGTTGCGCAGACTCTCGATCTGACGCTTGAGCGCGATCACGTCCGGGTAGTTGTCGCCGTAGAGCGCCTCCTTCTGGGAGTACTCGGCCTCGAGGCGCGTGAGCGTCGTCTGGTCCGTGTTGGACGCGTCCTTCGCCTGCTGCAGCTGCACCGAGAGGAAGGTGCGGTCCTGCGTGAGCTGCTGGATCTGCAGCGTTGCATTCTCCAGATCCTGCTGCATCCGGTCCATCTGGCCCAAGTTGATGTTCGTGAGCTCGGGCAGCTCGCCGAAGTGCTTCGTCTTGAAGTCCGCAAGCTCCGTCTCGAGGCTGCCGATCTGCGCGTGGTAGCGCTTGGCCGCCGCCGCGTAGAACTGGTTCGCCTCGTTGGCCGGGACGAGCATCGTGCGCCGGCTCGCCTTGATCACGGCCGCCGTGAGCGCCTTGGCCACCGCATGCGCGGTGTGCGGATTGCGGCTCTCGAATGAGACCGAGAAGGCCGAGATGATCTCCTGATTGCGCCCGGTGTCCGGATCGAGCACCGCCGTGCGGACCGATTTGATGGCGGTGTGCCCCGCGATGAACTGCTCCGCGGCGTCCGGATCGGACGGCACGGTCGGCAGGCCGCGCGCCTGCGCGATGACAGGCGCCAGCGCGCGCGCATTGAGCACGGAGTCGCGCAGATTCGCCACATACTGATCCGCGTACGTGCGCTGCTCGTCCATGTAGGCGGGCGTGCGCATCGCCTGCTCGCTCGGCAGCTCGCCCGAGATGGTGGCCTGTGAGAACTGCACCAGGGCGGTCGAGACGTACTCGCTCGGCAGCCCGATGGCGAGCGCCACCGCGATCGCGATGATCGGCAGCGCGATCACGAGCAGCAGGAAGTGCCGCCGCTTCACTGCCGCGAGATAGTCGGAGATGTCAGGGGTGAGCTGGGTTTCCATTCGGCCTGGGCCTGCGGCTAGTAAGGCGACCCGCCGCCGACGGTACTCAGCTGCGGGAGCTCCTTCTCCCGATACGGCTCGTAGACGACCGACAGGCCGAACGCGTTCGATGCGGCATAGGACTGCAGCGGAGCCGGGGAGTACTTCTGCCAGGTGTAGGTGTACGAAGCATCGATCGAGAAGTCGTGCGTGATCCGCCACTCGATCCCCGTCGAGCCGGTCACGTAGTTGCGGTCCGGGACCGCGGCCACGCTCGAGACCGCCTCTTCGGTGTTGAGACCGCGGACGGCGACGAATCCCGCGAACCGCTCGGTGAAGCGGTGCGTGATCCGCAGGCGCGCCTCGTTCTCGTTGACGAGGATGCCGAACGAGCTCGGAACGGCGGTTCGCAGCAGGTCGAACACCACGTCGGTCACCTGGAACGTCCAGCGCGCGCCGAGCCCGCCCTCGAAGTCGCCCACCGAGATATCGCCGCCCGCCACCCCCGTACGCTTGCCGCTAGTGATGCCCGCGCCCGCCCGCACATACAGCGTGAGGATCTGCGTCTCGCGGAAGTCCCACTCTCCATCGAGCCCACCGTGCTCCGCGTTCGGCAAGTCGCCCTGCGGGGCGAACACGCTGTATTGCCCGCGCAGCGAGAGCGTCGAGCGCTGCGTCGCGTCGTAGGCGATCCCGACATTGCCGCCGAAGCTCTGGAATCCGACCTGATCCGCCACGTCGCTGTCGAAGCTCGCCCGGTAGTAATCGATGCCGAAGTTGAGGTGATCGCGCGGCGACCACGCGTACGATGTCGAGGGAAACAGGTGGATCGTCTGCTGGCGCTCGAGCTGCTCGACGACGCCGCTCCCGCTGATCGTCGGCTGCCCGAGCTGCACGCCCGGGAAGGTCGCCGGCACCAGGTCCGCCGCGGCGATCGTCTGGTTCGCGTACGAGCCCTGCAGCCGGGTCTGCGAGCGCGGCGTCGAGATCGAATCGAGCACATTGAGATAGCCGTCCGTCGACTGATCCTCCGAGTTCCCCGGATACAGGGTCGAGTGCACCTCGGGGTCGAGCTCGAAGCTCGAGCTCGGCGTCTGCGCGAGGATCGCGAGCTGGGCGTCGATGAACGGCCCCGTGACGGCCGCCTGGCTCTCGGGCTGCTCGGCGAGCAGGTAATTGTCGTCATAGGTGCCCCCGAGCTCCAGTCGGGGATTGAACTGCCACGAGGCGCCGCGCGCTGCCGTTGCTCCGATCATCAAGGCGACGGCGCTCGCAACAACCGTGCCGCTGCGCATGACGAGCGCGGTACGACGACCCAGGGGGCCCGCGGCCCCGAGGCTACGGGACGACGACGACATCGCCCGCCTCCAGCGTGATGTTCTGCTGCAGGTCCCGGCCGTGCTCCACGTCCGTGTAATGGAATGGGATCGCCTGCTGCTGTCCGTTCGGCTGCCGGCGCAGGATCACGATGTCCCCGAGCTTCGCAAAAGGCGTCGTGCCGCCGGCCATGCTCAGCGCCTGCATGACATCGACGCGCGGATTCACGACGAACTCGCCCGGCTTCGCCACCTGGCCGATCACGTAGACCTTGTTGCCTTTCACGTCCTGCACCGAGACAGTGACGACGGGGGCGGCCATGTACTTGCGCAGCCGCTCCGTCACGATCTTCTGCAGTTCCGTCACCGTCTTGCCGTGCGCATCGATCTGGCCGGCGAGCGGAATGGAGAACGTCCCGTCCGGCCGTACCAGCACCGGGCCGCTCAAATCCGGCTCCTTCCACACCGAGACGCTGAGCGTATCGCCCGGCTTGATGGTGTAAGGCGCATCCTTGAAGGTGTTCTCCTGCGCGAGCGCGGCAGCTGCGAGCACGAGGAACGCGAGTCCCGCGGCGAGCCCTGCCACGGCTCGCCTCTGAGGGGCGGCGGAAGATCTGTACCTCATCTCGAGGGCTCCTCGTGTTGGCTGCGATGCGTCTTGGCGTTCGGCGCGAGTCGGTCTCGCGCCCCGCGGCCGCTTGCGGGTCCGAAGGGGCGGCCCCAGCGACAGCTTCTGCGTGGCAAAGCAAGTTGCGTTCCCGCGCCGGCGGCACATTCCTTGCGTGCGCCGCCGCTCGTGAACCCGCGGCCCGAGGTCTCGATCGTCGTGCCCCTCTACAACGAGGAGGAGAGCGTGCAGCCGTTGCATCGAGCGATCGTCGGTGCGATCGAGCCGCTCGGGATCGCCTTCG
>JBOHZT010000212.1:0-6270 GCA_050738535.1 Steroidobacteraceae bacterium | reverse complement strand
GAACGGCCCGCGGTTCCAGGTGAAACGGCTCAAGGTCAAACCTGGCGCCACCCTCTCGCTGCAGCTGCATCATCATCGCGCGGAGCACTGGATCGTCGTGCAGGGCACGGCCCGCATCACCCGGGGCGAGGAGGTCTTCCTGCTCGAGGAGAACCAGTCGACCTACATCCCGATCGGGGTGCGGCACCGGATCGAGAATCCGGGGAGGATCGCGCTGCACATCATCGAGGTGCAGTCCGGGTCCTACCTCGGTGAGGACGACATCGTGCGGCTCGAGGATCACTACGGCCGGCAGGGCACGACGACGTGAAGGAGAACCGCATGCCGAAGCTCACATCGTTCAAGGCTTACGATATCCGCGGCCGCATTCCCGACGAGATCAACGCCGAGCTTGCATTTGACATCGGCCGCGCCTACGCGCAATTCGTCCGGCCGCGCAACGTCGCCGTGGGCCACGACATCCGGCTCTCGAGCCCCGAGCTCGCCGCCGCGTTAGAGCGCGGCCTGACCCAGGCCGGTGTGGACGTGCTCGACATCGGGCTGTGGGGCACCGAGGGCGTCTATTTCGCGACCGCCGCCGAGCATCTCGGCGGGGGCGTCATGGTGACGGCGAGCCACAATCCGCCCGACTACAACGGCATGAAGCTCGTCCGCGCCGAGTCGCGGCCGATCAGCGCCGACACCGGGCTCGAGGACATTCGCGCGCTCATCGACAGCGGCCGGTTCGAGGCGCCGAGCGCGACGCCGGGCTCCGTGCGCCCGCTCGATGTCCATGCGGCCTATGTGAAGCATCTGCTCGGCCTCATCGATCGCAGCCGGCTGCGCAAGCTCAAGGTAGTGGTGAACGCGGGGAACGGTGGCGCAGGCCTCGCGCTCGACGAGCTCGCGCCGCATCTGCCGTTCGAGCTGGTGAAGGTTCACCACCGGCCCGACGGGCACTTCCCGAACGGCGTTCCCAACCCGATGCTCGAGGAGAACCGGGCCGTGACGAGCGAGGCCGTGCGGCAGGCCGGAGCCGACGTGGGTCTCGCGTGGGACGGGGATTACGACCGGTGCTTTTTCTTCGACGAGCGCGGCGAGTTCATCGAGGGCTACTACCTCGTCGGCCTGCTCGCCGAGGTGTTCCTGCGGCGCGAGCCCGGTGCGCGCATCGTGCACGACCCGCGCCTCACCTGGAACACGCTCGAGATCGTCCGGCGCCTGGGCGGAGTGCCGGTGCTGTGCAAGTCCGGACACGCTTTCATCAAGCAGAAGATGCGCGAGGTCGATGCCGCCTATGGCGGGGAGATGAGCGCGCATCACTATTTCCGGGACTTCTTCTACTGCGACAGCGGGATGATCCCGTGGCTGCTGGTGCTCGAGGTCCTGAGCGAGCGCGGCCAGCCGCTCTCCGCGCTGGTGAGGGACCGAATGCGGCGCTTTCCCGCGAGCGGGGAGATCAATCTGCGCCTCGACGGAGAGGCCGCCGCGGTGCTCGAGCGGACGCGGCGGAAGTACGACAAGGGCGCCGTCGCGGTCGACTTCACGGACGGCCTGTCGATCGAGCAGGCGCAGTGGCGCTTCAACCTGCGCGCGTCCAACACCGAGCCGCTCGTGAGGCTCAATGTGGAATCACGCGGCGACGAGCCGCTGATGCGCGCGAAGACGGCGGAGCTGCTCGAGTTCCTGCGTCAGTAACGGCGGCACTTGCCCGCGGGTACGCGGCTTGCTGGTCGGCCCCGCCCCGACCTCAGCGGGCATCATCGACACTCGAAGGGAAGCCGTGGTCGTGGAAAGCGCGGACGTAGGCAAGCCGTTCCGGGTCCTCATCGCCGAAAACCATGCCGATCTCAGCGAGTCGCTGGCGCAGATCATCGACTCGGAGCCGGACATGCGGTGCGTGGGCCAGGTGGCCTCGGCCGCCGCGGTGCTGCCGGCGGCGCAAGGCTCTGGAGCCAACGTGCTCGTGCTCGATCTCGGCCTGCAGGGCGGCAGCGGGTTCGAGCTCATCGAGGGGCTCGCCACGAGCCTGCCGGAGCTGCGGATCGTCGTGTTCAGCGGGCTCTCGAACGAGGTCCTCGCCCGCGAGATCCTCAACCGCGGCGCCGCAGCCTTCGTGACGAAAGGCTGCGAGCCGAACGTGCTGCTCGAGGAGCTGCGCCGCAGCGCCGCGCGGGCCTGACGGGCGCGCTCAGTTCCCGACGAGCTGCGCGGGCTCGAACGTGCCCGGAGTCGAGGTCTGATTGAAGTAGACGGTGGCGCCCCCCCCGTCGGCCGTCGCGACGTCGAGCAGCGAGTCGCTGTTGAGGTTGCCGAGCGCGATGGCCACAGGGTTGCCGAGCCCCGGGGGATTCGCGGAGGAGAGCGCGAAGACGCCCGGCGTGGCGGGCGTGTTGAGCAGGACCTGTATGCTGCCTGTGCCTTCCGGCTGGCTGCCCGCGAGCACGATGTCCGGTAGGCCGTCGCCGTTCACGTCGCCCACCGCGATCGCCATGGCAATGCTCGCGGCGTAGGGGACGGGCGCGGCGAAGGTCGGCTCGCTGCTGCCGGCGGCCGGCGGGTTCTGCAGCAGGACGTAGACGCCCGAGATTCCCAGCGAGTTGGTATCCGGGCTTTCGACCGAGACGATGATGTCGGGTAGGCCATCTCCGTTCACGTCCGCGATCACGACCCGGTGCAGGAGGCCCGGCGCTGAAATGTCCACCCGCGGCAGGAAGCTGCCGGGGTTCGCGGGGTCATGCAGGAAGATCGAAACGGTGCCGTTGTCGCCGCTGGAGTCGTAGTAGTAGTAGCTCGTGATCACGATGTCCGCGGGCGCCGAGCTGTTGCCGCTCAGGTTCGCGCAGGCGATCCCATAGACCCCGTTGGGGTAGGAATCCGTGCCGATCGTCGGGGCCGACCCGATCGCGCTGGCGGCCTGGAACGTGCCGGGGCTCGACGCATTCTGGATCAATGCGGTGACGCCGCCGCCCACGGCTGCGAAGGCGCCGCCCACGTCCTGTTGGTGGACATAGGCGGTGACGATGTCCGGGTGGCCGTCGCCGTTCACGTCGCAGATCGCGACGTCCTCGGGGGAGTAGGTGTCGCTGGAGGGCGCGCCGGGCGGTGCGATGGACGTGTTGACGGCGGCCTGGAAGTTCGCCGCGCCGGCGGCCGTTTGCATGAGGATGGAGTCGGTGCCGTCATTGACGTTCGACACGACGAGGTCGACGGTGCCGGGCGTCAATGCGCCGACCGCCATCGCAGAAGGGTTGCCCTGCGTCGCGAAGTGCAGCGCGGACTGGAACGTGCCCGGGCTGCTCGGATTTTGCAGGATGAGCGACACGTAGCCGTTGGTCTCGGACTCCTTCAGCTGGTCGATGTAAGCCTGAGCGACCGCAACCCCGGGATGGCCGCTGCCGGTGAAGTCCGCCGTGACGACGGCGGCGGGCGTGGCGTAGGAATAAAGATTGTCGCTGCTGCCGCAGCCCGCGAGAGCCGCGCATCCTGCGAGCAAGGCGCCCACTGTGAGCCAGCGGGTGGAGCACCGGTCGAGCGTCGTGCGCATGAGGACCCCTCGGAAGATGCGAAAGAGCGCGAAACAGACGTAACGTTGCGCCGCCCCTCGAGTTGACGGCGCCGGGAGGGAAGCGGTCGGAAGCGAGCGCGCGAGCGTACTAGGCGGACTGCAAGGCCGCAATCCCCGCGCGTGCGATCTCCGCGTCTTGCGAGGATTTCACGCCCGATACCCCGACGGAGCCGATGACGTGCCCGTCCACGGTGATCGGGACGCCCCCCTCGAGCATCCCATCGAGCGGTACGGTGACGAATGCGGTGCGGCCCTGGTTGATGGTGTCCTCGAAGACCTTCGACTCGCGCCGCCCGAGCGCGGCCACGGTCCCCTTGCCGATCGCCACCCGGACCGTGAAGGGCGCGGCGCCGTCGGCCCGCTCGAGCGCGAGCAGGTGGCCCCCGTCGTCGCAGACGCAGATCGTGACGTTCCAGCCCTGCGCCTGCGCGTGCGCGGCGGCGCCGGAGACGATCCGGCGTGCTTCCTCGAGGCCGAGACAGGGCTTCATCTTCATGTCGGGGTTCCGTTGGGACTGGTGCGCTTGAGAAAATCGTAAAGCGTCGGTGTTCCGAGCGTGCGCTCGAGGTAGCCGAACGTCCCGTGCTCCCGGACCTCGCGCGCCGCGGCTATGAGGCCTGCGACGGCGGCGCGATAGAGGGACGTGGCGAGGCTCACGCGCTTGACGCCCGCTGCGGCGAGCTCGGCGACGGGGAACGTGCGGCCGGGAATGCCAGCCATGAAATTGACGGGCTTCGAGACCGCGGAGCATACGGCGCGTACGGTCTGCAGATCCGGCAAGCCGGGCGCGAAGAGCACGTCCGCTCCGGCGCGCTCGAACGCCTGGAGCCGCCGGATGGTGTCGTCGAGGTCGGTACGGCCGTGCAGGAAGTTCTCGCTGCGCGCCGTGAGCGTGAAGGGAAACGGCAGCGCTCGCGCGGCCTCCGCCGCCGCCGCGATCCGCTCGGTCGCCGCGCCGAGATCGTAGAAGGGCTGCGCGCGATCCTGCGTCGAGTCCTCGATGGAGCAGCCCGCGAGCCCGGCCTCCGCGGCGAGCCGAATCGTCTCCGCCACGCCGACGGGCGAGTCGTCGAATCCCTTCTCGAGGTCGGCCGAGACGGGGCAGCGCGTCGAGGCCACGATCAGCCGCGAGTGCTCGAGCGCCTCCTCCCGCGTGAGCTGGTGGTCGAGGCGCCCGTAGGTCGCCGCGGCGGCTCCACTCGAGGTGGCGATCGCCTCGAACCCGAGCCCCTCGAGAATCCGTGCGGAGGCCCCGTCCCACGCATTGGCGATGACGAAAATGCCGGCTGCCTGATGCAGCGCGCGGAAGCGCTCTGCGCGCTCGAGAAGAGAAGCGGACATGGCCGCATCTTACCTCGAAACGCTCGGTGCGACCTGACTGCAGCGTCGCCTTCGGAGGTGCAGCAAGCTGGGCTTTCCGTCATGATCGATGACGATGTCACGCCACGCACCACTGCGGGCGCTCGCGGCGGCGATGTCGCTCGGGGCCCTGGTTCTCTCCGGCTGTGTCGTCGCGCCGCGCCCCTGTGTGGCGCCTGGCGCGCCGCCTGTCCCGCACGCGGAGTACGCCCCGGTCCGCTGGACGGACCTCCCGGGCTGGAACGCCGATGCCCAGCAATCGGTCTGGCGGGCGTTCCTCGCGGACTGCGCGCGCATCGGCCGGCGTGCGCCCTGGATCGCGCCTTGCACAGCGGCGCAAGCCACGCATCCGGCGAGCGCCGCGCAGGTCCGAGCGTTCTTCGAGCGTGACTTCGATCCTTACGCCGTCAGCCGGCGCACGGGAGATCAGTCGGACCGGTATGGGCTCATCACCGGCTATTTCGAGCCGCTCCTGCACGGCGCGCGCTCGCGCTCGGCGCGCTTCGGCACGCCGCTTTACGCGCCGCCTCCCGACTTGCTCAGCGTCGATCTGGGATCGCTCTACCCGCAGCTCGCCGGCAAGCGTATCCGGGGACGGCTCATCGGCCACACGGTGGTGCCGTACTACAGCCGCGCGGATCTGCATCTCGACCCCTTCGTGAAAGGCAGCGCGATCGTCTGGGTGGACGATCCACTCGGCGCATTCTTTCTCGAGGTGCAGGGCTCCGGGAAAGTCGAGCTGCCGGACGGCAAGGTCATCCGACTGCACTACGCAGACGAGAACGGCTATCCGTACCGTTCGATCGGGCGTTATCTCGTCAGCCGCGGCGAGCTGCAGGCCGGCCAGGCGACGATGCTCGGCATCCGGCTCTGGGCGCGCTCGCACCCCGCGCAGGTCACGGCGCTCCTCGATGCCGATCCGAGCGTGGTGTTCTTCCGCGAGGTGCCGCTCGGTGATCCGGCGCTCGGGCCGCCGGGCTCCCTCGGGCTGCCGCTCACGCCGGGACGCTCCATCGCGGTCGATCCCGCCGACATTCCGCTCGGCGCGCCGGTGTTCCTGGCGACGACGGATCCGGATTCCGGAGCGCCGCTGCAGCGGCTCGTGCTGGCCGAGGACACCGGTGGGGCCATCCGCGGGCCGATCCGCGCGGACCTGTTCTGGGGAGCGGGAGCGCGCGCGGCCCGCGCGGCGGGCGACATGCGCCAGGCCGGCCGGCTGTGGCTGCTCTGGCCGAAGGGCGCGCCGCTGCCGTAGTCCTGCGCTGCTCAGCCGTCCCGCGCCGGGCGGCGCGGGACGAGCAGCTTCGAGATGCAAATCTGCACCACCTCGCCGTTTTGATTGCGCGTCTCGGTCCGCATCGTGA
>JBOHZT010000211.1:0-6283 GCA_050738535.1 Steroidobacteraceae bacterium | reverse complement strand
GACGTCGCGTGAAATTGAAGCTCACCGCGCGCGGCGTGCGAGTCAACTCGCTGTGCCGCGACACCGTCGATCGGATCGAGCGGCGGCTCGTGGAGAAGGTCGGAGCAACATTCGTCGAGCACACGCGGACCACTCTCGCCGCGCTCGCAGAACTTGCCTCGGAGTTCGAGTCGGTGAATCCAATTTTGGTCACAAAGTGATCGACATCATCGAAAAGTATCGCGGCCGGATCCCGTGCCGGTACAAAGCTTCCTCGAGCATTTTCGTCACGAATTCGAGTACATGATCGACCATCATGGCCGCAGTCTTGCGACAAGGCCGGACGACACTCTTGCGCCGGCCTGAGCGCCGCTTTTTTTGGGAGCCGCCATGCCCGATCATCCAACGTCGAATCCAGCTCAGTTCATTCAGGGCTGTCCGGTGTTGCACGTGCGAGACGTTCGCGCCATCGCGAGCTATTTTCGAGACGTCCTCGGCTTTCGCTGGGACTTCGGGAACGAGCGCTATGCGGTGGTTTGGCGTGACAACTCCGCCGTGCATTTCCTGAATGCGGCAGAAGACCCTACAGGCGTCCATCTGTTCCAGTGGATACGAGACGTCGACAGCTACCATGCGGAGACCGTTGCCCGGGGCGCAGACGTCGAGGTCAAGCCCAGCAATACGCCCTACAGCCTGCGAGAGTTCACCGTCAGAGCGCCGAGTGGGCTCGCAATCGTATTCGGACAGGACATCGACTAGCCGGGCGCGGCGAAGCGGTACAGGACCACCTCCGCCACTGCCTCGTAGCCGATCCGGCGGTAGACGCCGTTGGAAGTGGGATTTGCCAGGTCGGTGTACAGTAGTGGACGACGCTGACTGCCCAGGAGATCCTGCGTGAGGCCGCGTACCAGCGCCTCCGCATAGCCGTTCCTGCGATGCTGCGGCGGGGTATAGACGAGGCTCACCCGCACAGCGCCGCGCGCCGGAGGCCTCAGCGAGGCGAGGCTGCGGAACCCCTCATCGTCCCAGAGCCAGAATTCGCCGCCCGCGATATGCCTGCTGACCAGCGATGCCGCGAGCGCAGGCTCACCGATCTCCGCCACGAAGGCGGATGCCCAGTCGCTCACGAGCGCGTGGTGTGCCATCGTCGCCTGAACGATCTTGCCCCGCACCGGTCGACCGTCGCGGATGCCACGAGCTTCGTAGATCCTCCGAGCCGCCACGGGAACAGCGCCATGCCCGCGGCACTCCGCCCATTCGGCGGCAAACCGAGCGGCCAACTGAGCCTCACCCTGCACGCCCGGCAATTCGGAGGACTGTGCACCGACTACCCTCGCCAATGTCGCGGCGACATCGGCTGACATCGATGATAGAAGCATCGGCCGATCCAGAGGGGATTGCATGACCATACCGACGACCGGACCGCCCCTGCCCTCGCTCGCAGTCCAATATCGCCCCGGTTCGGGATCGACGACTGCGACCGCCGTTCTGGCCGCAAGCAGCGTCAGAATGAGGTTATTGAGTACGGGCTCGCTCGCGAGGAAGGGCTCAGCCGCGCGGAGCGCAGCACGCGGATCATCGTAGCTGACGACCTCGGCGACCATTGTCCGCATTCTAGACTCGCGCTCAGCGCTTACGTCCGGACCGCCGTCGAACTGCTCGACTTACGCAAAGTTCCTGCATAGCTCAAGATATAGATGCGGAGAATACGCGGGATATTCTCCGCATCTCATGCGGACTTTCGGCTTGCTCGACGGCTTCGAAGGCAGACTCGCGACAGCGAGATGGGCAGGACTTACGAGGTGCTCGCAGGACGCCGCCGCCTGCCGCGTCAACCTTTCGGCTCCGACTCTCGGCGGTACGCATTGAGGTGGCGCCCACCGTCGACGTAGATCACCTGGCCGGTGATGAAATCGCTGCGGATCAGGAACACGATCGCCTCGGCGATGTCCCGCGGCCCGCCGTGGCGCTGCAGCGGCAACCGGGGCGCTTGGCTGTCGAGATAGCGCTCATCGCGGCCCGGCGGCGGCAGGATCAGCCCCGGCGCGACGGCGTTGACCGTCACGGCCGGAGCAAGCGCGAGCGCCATCATCCTCGTGAGCGCTGCAAGGACGTGCTTGCTGAGGATGTATCCCGCATGCTCGAGGTCGTACCCTTCGAGGTGCGTGTCCTGAAGATTGATGATGCTCCCGCGTGCGATGCCTCGCGCAAAATCACGGCTGAACGCGAGCGGCGCCCAGGCATTCACCTCCATGTCCAACGAGAGCTGCCGCCACGTGAGCTCGTTGAAGGGCTCTGCCGGAAAGATCGAGGCATTGTTGACGAGAATGTCGAGCCCACCCGCCAGCGCACGCGCCCGCTCGATGAGCGTACCGCGGTCGCCCGGATCGCACAGGTCGGCTCTGAGGGTCCAAGCCGTGACGCCGAGGCGCTCGAGCTCGCCAGCAAGCGCCTGCGCCTCACGCTCCGAGTGATGAAAATGGATCACCACGCTCGCGCCCTGCTGCGCCAGCGCCAGCGCCGTCTCCCGGCCGATGCGCCGCGCGCCGCCGGTAATGAGAGCCGTTCTGCCTTGCAAGTTTGGAAGCATCGCTCGCCGGATATCGAAGCACGATTCTGGGCATCATAGCGGGCTCGCGGCCCGCTGACAGCACCTTGCGCCTGAGCCGCCCTGCGGCGAGGTAGACTGGACGCCCCCAACGGGCCTGGAGAGCGCCATGACCCGACGATTCGAGCATAAAAGCACGATCGTGACCGGCGGCGGATCGGGCATCGGCCGGGCGACCGCGCTCGCGTTCGCCGCGGAAGGCGCCCGCCTCATCGTCGCCGACCAGAATGAGGCAGCGGCCGAGGAAACTGCTCGGCTCGCCCGCGAGCAAGGCGGTGAAGCGGCCCATGTCTGCGCAGACGTATCGCGCACCGCCGACTGCGCGGCGATGGTCGACGCGGCCGTGGGGCGTTACGGGCGCCTCGACGTTGCATTCAACAACGCGGGGATCAACCTGCAGCCGTGTAAAATCGCCGACGTCGACGAGGAGGAATGGACCAGAATTCTGGCCGTCAATCTGACGGGCGTCTTTCTATGCCTGAAGCACGAAATCCCGGCGATGAGACGCACCGGCGGCGGCGCCATCGTCAACACGGCGTCGGTCGGCGGCGTCATCGGTACCGCAGGCGTGACGGCTTATTGCGCCACCAAGCACGGTGTCGTCGGACTTACCAAGTCCGCGGCTCTCGACCACATCGGCGACGGGATTCGCATCAATGCGCTCTGCCCAGGCGGCACCCGCACGGAGATGCTCGCCGAGTGGTTCAAGGACCCTGAGGTGGAGCGCCGCGCCCTTTCCCAAACGCCGCTCGGGCGCATGGCGAGCCCCGCGGAGATCGCGCGGGCGGTGCTGTTCCTCGCTTCCGAGGAGGCCTCCTTCCTGGTAGGCCACGCGCTGATTGCCGACGGAGGGCTGACCGCCCAATAGCGCTTTGAGCCGAGAACGAGTTCGGTGGTAGGATCGGCTGGCGAGCCCTAGAACATCGATGGTTGATCGTGCAACAGCGCCGCTGCGCGCGCTGCGGCAGTGCCGCACCGGCCGAGCCGCAGCCCAGGCGGGCGGTGCTGTGCCCATTAGGAGGTCATGCATGCTCACTCCCGAACACAACGAGCTTCTGACCCGCATCGGACCAGGCGCGCCGATGGGCGAGCTGCTTCGCGAGTACTGGGTGCCCGCGTGCCGCTCGGCGAAGCTCGAGGCCGGCGGCGCGCCCGAGCGGATTAGGCTCTACGGGGAGGATTTCGTCGCCTTCCGTGGACCCGACGGCCGTGTCGGGTTCATGCAGGAAGCCTGCCCGCACCGTTGCGCGAGCCTCGCGCTAGCGAGGAACGAGCCGGGCGGCCTGAGGTGCATCTTCCACGGCTGGAAGTTCTCCACCGAGGGCAAGTGCGTCGACGCGCCGACCGAGCTGCGCGCCGGACGCGAGCGCTTCACCGCCGGCGTTCCCGTGCGCAGCCACCCGACGCACGAGGCCGGAAGCCTCGTCTGGGTCTATCTCGGCAAGAGGAAGGACAACCCGCCGAAATTTCCGGACTTCGAATTCACGAGCCTGCCCGACGAGCGCGTGGCGCCTCGCCGCGGGATCATTCACTGCAACTGGCTGCAGGGGCTCGAGGCCCTCCTCGATTCGGCGCACGTGAGCTTTCTGCATTCCTCGAACATCGGGAGCTCGACCGGGCGCCAGGTTTTCAAAGTCGAATCCGATTACATGCTCGACAACACGGCGCCGAGCTTCGAGATCGTGGCAAAGCCCTACGGCTTCCGCGAAGGGGCGCTCCGGGAACAGCCGAACGGGCGCTGCTATGCCCGCATCCGCGAGGTCGCCCTGCCGTTCTTCTCCTTCATCCCGGCGAGCCCCGGAGGGCCGGCGCTCGCGTGCTGCTCCATTCCCATCGACGACGAATGGACGGCCCAGTGGTACATCGCATTCAACGCCCACGGGCCGATGCCCGACAACCGCGGAGGGATCTACGGTACCGATTCGGGCGACCCCGACTTCTTCAATTCCGACATGGGAAGCCGCGCCGATTTGTGGCACCAGGATCGCGACGCGATGGAGCGAGGCCATTGGAGCGGCATCGTCGGCCGTGGCAACGCCTACGAGGACTTCGTGGTCCAGGAGTCGATGGGGCCGATCGTCGACCGCAGCACGCAGCATCTCGGGAGATGCGATCTGGTGATCCTCAAGGCCCAGGGCATGCTGTTGCGCGCCGTCGAGGCGTACCAGGCCGAGGGTAAGATCTCCTTCGCCGGCGAGGATGTCGACTTCGCGAGGATTCGCGCGATTTCCTTTGCGTACCCGCGCGGGGAAGATTGGAAAAAAATCGACGCGTTTAATCCTCCCGCGCTCGAGGTCGCGTAGGCGCCATCCTGCGGCGTGCCTGCTGGACCGGCTCCGGAGGGCTGGAGGCGACCTCTAGGCCCCCAAAAGTCGAGCAGCCGGGACGATTCTCCTGTACTCTTTGGCATTGGCCTTCAGCCCCCCGGCACGTGCCGTCGGGGCTGGCAGATCACCCCCATGTCCGTTGCTTCAGCTCCAAAACTCGCCAGACCCAAAACAGGATCCGGCCCCCTCAAGCGAGCGTCCACTCGGCAAGACCGGGCTGACCAGTTGCGGCGCGCACGCGTCGCGGCGCAGGTGCTGCGAGCCGCGTTTCCGGACGTGGAGCAGCTGCGAATCGAGCTCATCTTCGAGGATCAAAGCTCGCCCTGCCCGACCGCTCAGGTACACCTTCTATACTCGCCGGCCCGAGCGTTCTTCACCTATCCGTGTCCGCATTCGGACTGCGACGGAGAGTTCGACCTCGAGCGCGCAGTGCGCGAGGCGGTGAGCGCGAGCGCGCATACGGCGAAGGGCTCCGTCGCTTGCGGCGGCGCGCGGATCGGCGAGCAGGGATCGAAGCGGCCGTGTGAACTGCAGCTCGCCTACGCCATCACCGTCCGCCTGCACGGCGATCCCTGAAACAGCGGCCTCTTGGGGCCGCTGATCGCCTCCGAAAGGCCGCCCCCCCGGCCGCACGTCCCTTGATTCGATGAGCTGCCCGGTCGCGGACTGCTATCTCGGACGTACCGGTGCTCGCCTCGAGTCCGCGACGCCCCGATGCCGTGGCGCCCAGCTTCGCCGCCGCGGTGCGGCCTCCTGCGGATGGCGCCGAGCCGGCGCGGGAGTCGGGGCTGGATGCGTGGCGCCCGGATGTGCGGCGGCCGAGTGCGCGGCGGCTGGCGGAACCACAAACGCCGGCGATGGCGTTATGGTAAGAGATCGACCGAGTACCTTCTCGATACCCCGAAGCAACGGCATCTCATCGGGCGCCACGAGTGAGACGGCGCAGCCCGTCGAGCCCGCACGAGCGGTACGTCCGATCCTGTGAACGTAGTCCTCCGACACGTTCGGCAGCTCGAAATTGACGACGTGAGGAAGCTCCTTGATGTCGAGTCCGCGTGCCGCGATCTCCGTCGCGACCAACACGATCGCTTTGCGCGCCTTGAATTCGGAGAGCGCACGCTCGCGGGCGCCCTGACTCTTGTTGCCGTGGATCACGGCCGCGCGAATGCCGCCCTCGTCGAGCTGCTGCGCAAGCCGGTTGGCGCCGTGCTTCGTGCGAGTGAAAACCAGCACCTGCTGCCAGCCGCCGCTGCGGATAAGGTGCGCCAGCAGGTGCCGCTTGTGCTCTTTGGGAGCTCGATACACGAGCTCCTCGACGCGGTCCGCCGCGGCATTGCGCGCCGCGACTTCGATCGTCTCCGGGTGGCGC
>JBOHZT010000210.1:0-6283 GCA_050738535.1 Steroidobacteraceae bacterium | reverse complement strand
GCGCGCGCCCGCAACGGCGGCAGCTCGATGCGGATCACGTTGAGCCGGTGATAGAGATCCTCGCGGAACAGACCCTTCGCGACACGGCCCTCGAGGTCCTGATGCGTGGCCGCGATGACGCGCACGTCGACGCGCATCGGCATCTGGCCCCCCACCCGGTAGAACTCCCCTTCGGCGAGCACGCGCAGCAGCCGGGTCTGGAGCGGCGTGGACATGTCGCCGATCTCGTCGAGGAACAGCGTTCCCTTGTCGGCCTGCTCGAAGCGCCCGCGGCGCAGGCTGTCCGCGCCGGTGAAGGCGCCCCGCTCGTGGCCGAAGAGCTCCGACTCGAGCAGCTCGCTCGGGATGGCCGACGTGTTGAGCGCGATGAAAGGCTTCGCGGCCCGCGGGCTGTGCTCGTGGAGCGCTCGCGCGACCAGCTCCTTCCCCGTTCCCGACTCGCCCGTGATCAGGGTCGTCACGCTGGACCGCGAGAGCCGCCCGATCGCGCGGAAAACCTGCTGCATCGCAGCGGCGTGCCCGAGCAGCTCCGGGATACGCCCGGGGCTCGGCGGCTCGCCCGAGGAGGGCGCGGCACTGCGTGCGGCGCGCCGCACGAGATCGACCGCCTGGTCGATATCGAAGGGCTTCGGCAGATATTCGAACGCGCCGCTCTCGAAGGCCGAGACGGCGTTCCCCAGATCCGCGTAGGCGGTCATCACGATCACCGGCAGCGACGGGTGCCCGCGGCGCAGGCTCTCGAGCAGCTCGAGCCCCGTTCGGCCCTGCATGCGGATGTCGGTGATCAGTACGTCGGGCGCACCTGTGCGCAGGGCCGCGAGAGCGGGCTCGGCGGACTCGAACGGCCGAGGCAGCATGCCGGCGCTGCGTAGCGCCCGCTCGAGCACCCACCGGATGGACGCGTCGTCGTCGATCAGCCATACGCTCAAGGCAGAGGCGCTCATTGCGGGGACTCGAGAGGCAGCTGCAGCGTGAAGCGCGTGCACCCCGGCTCGCTATCGAACTCGATGAGTCCGCCATGACGCACGACGATGTCCTGCGCGACTGCGAGTCCCAGGCCGCTGCCGCTCGCACGCCCGGTGACGAGGGGATAGAAAAGACTCGCGCGCAGCTCCTGCGGCACGCCCGGTCCGTCGTCCTCGACCTGGACGCTCGCGGCGAGGCGGTGCTTGCGGCCGGCGAGGGTGACGTTCGAGAGCGCACGCGTGCGCAGCGTGATGCGGCCACGCTCGCCGATCGCCTGGAGCGCGTTGCGGGCGACATTGAGCAGCGCCTGGATGAGCTGGTCGCGATCGAGCATGGCGCTCGGCAGGCTCGGATCGTAGTCGCGCGCGATCGCCACTCCCTCGGAGGCCTCGGCCGCGAGGAGATGGCGGACGCGCTCGCAAAGCTCGTGAACGTTCGTGAGGCTGCGCCTTTGCGGCTGCCGCGGACCGTTCATGGAGTCGACGAGCGTCGCCAGCCGGTCCGCCTCGCTGATGATGACGTCGGTGTACTCGCGCAGCCCCGCGAGCGCTTCCCGGACTGCCCGGCCTTCTCCAGCCTGCGCAGCCAACGCCTTCCCGGGAGCAGCAGCGAGCTCCTTGTCGAGCAACTGCGCCGCGCCGCGCAGGCCGCCGAGCGGATTGCGGATCTCGTGCGTCAGCTGGCGGAGCATCGCGCGGCTGCCGTCGAAGCGATTGAGCAGCTCGGACTCGCGGGAGATTCGCTGGCGCTGTGTTGCATCGGCGAGCTCGAGCAACAGGCATACGCCGGCGGTTCCCCCGCCGATGGGAGAGACCGTCACGTCGAGCACTCGAGGTGGAGCGGCTTTCGGGGACACGGCAAGTTCGTGCACCGCGAACCCGGCGCCCGTCTCGAGCGCCCGCTCCAGGAGCGGACCGAGCCGGCTCGAGCCGCACAGCTCGGCGAGCGGGCGGCCACGCGTGTGCTGCAAGCTGAAGTCGAGGAGGTCCTGCGCGGCGAAATTCGCGTAGATGGGACACAGCGCCGAGTCGAGCAGCAGCACTCCGGTCGCGAGCGCGTCGAGCAGGTCGGACGGTTCGAGGCGCGGAACGACCCGTGGTGCGTGAGTTGCGGCGGAAAGCCTCACCGGCCGCTCCTCCCAGGTGCTCGCGTCAGGCGGGCCGCCGACGCGGCGGCGGCTAGAAGCGCGGCCGGTTCGCGGGCTGAGGCGCCTGCCTCGAGGGCTGATGCACGTAGAACGTGATGGCCGGCGCCTCGCAGATCACGCGGCCGCTCGGCGTTTCCACCTGCGCGGCGAGCATGTGCGCGCCTCGATCGATCTGCGGGATCTCGAACGCGCCGCTCGTGTCGGCCGCGCCGGGCAGCACCTTGCCGTCGAGCATCAGGATCACGCGGTCGCCGCGGCGCATTTGTCGCGGCAGCCGAATGTGGCCGCTGACGCTCCAGGCGTTCATCAACATCTGCTGATTCGACGGCTGCTCGATGGCGCACTGCGACCCGGGAGCGGCCGGCGCCCGCGCCGGTGCGGGTGTCGGCGTCGAATTGACAGTCGACGACGCAAGCGCGGAGAACGTGGGCGCGCCCTCGACCTCCATCTTCTTGGCGCCGGCATGTGGCTGATCGCTGTAGTGCGTGACGCCCTGTCCATCCACCCACGTATAGACCGTGGTGGCGGCGAGCGCGGCACTGCTCGCGAGCAGCATTATGGTAAGGACGAACGAGCGCATCACGGCCGAGCATAGCCCGGCTCAACGACCGGCACCAAGTGACGCCGTCGATATTCGAGGCAAGGAGGCTCGATGCATGGAGGCGGCGGCGCTCGCCCCCCATGGGGGGAAGGAGAGCGCCGAGCCCCCGTGCCTGCGGCGGGTCGATACGCACGGCCGCGCCCCATCAAAGGCTGTAGTACATCTCCAGCTCGACGGGGTGCGTCGACATGCGCAGCTTCGTGACCTCCTGCATCTTGAGCGCGATGTAGGCATCGATCGTGTCGTTCGTGAATACGCCACCGCGCGTCAGGAACTCGCGGTCCCGATCGAGATGCTCGAGCGCCATGTCGAGCGAATGACACACGGTCGGAATGTGCTTGGCTTCCTCCGGCTCGAGGTCGTAGAGGTCCTTGTCCGCCGGATCGCCCGGGTGGATCTTGTTCTGGATGCCGTCGAGTCCCGCCATCATCATCGCGGCGAACGCGAAGTACGGGTTGGCGCTTGCATCGGGGAAGCGCACCTCGATACGGCGCGCTTTCGGGTTCGACACCCAGGGGATCCGGATGGAGGCCGAACGGTTGCGCGCCGAGTAAGCGAGCATCACCGGCGCCTCGAAGCCCGGGACCAGGCGCTTGTAGCTGTTGGTGCCGGCATTGGTGAGCGCGTTGAGCGCCTTGGCATGTTTGATGACGCCGCCGATGTAGTAGAGCGCGAGCTCGGAGAGTCCGCCGTACTTGTCGCCGGCGAACAGGGCCTTGCCCTCCTTCTGCAGCGACTGGTGCACGTGCATGCCGTTTCCGTTGTCGCCGACCAGCGGCTTCGGCATGAAGGTAGCGGTCTTGCCGTAGCTCTGGGCCACGTTCATCACGCAGTACTTCATGATCTGGACGGCGTCGCCCTTGTCGACGAGACCGCCTGCGCCGACGCCGATCTCCCCCTGGCCGCCCGTCGCCACCTCGTGGTGGTGCACCTCGACCTCGAGGCCCATCTCCTCGATCGCGAGGCACATGGCCGAGCGGATGTCCTGGAACCCGTCGACGGGAGGCACGGGGAAGTAGCCACCCTTCAAACCCGGCCGGTGGCCCTTGTTGCCGTCCGGGTAGTCCTTACCGAAATTCCAGGCGCCCTGGGACGAGTCGATCTCGTAGAAGCAGCCGCGAACGTCCGCGCCGGAGCGCACGCTGTCGAAGATGAAGAACTCGTTCTCCGGCCCGAAGAGCGCCCGATCGGCGATGCCGGTCGACTTGAGGTAGGCCTCCGCGCGCTTGGCGATCGAGCGGGGACAGCGGCTGTAGCCCTGCATCGTGAGCGGCTCGAGCACGTCGCAGCGGATGTCGACCGTCGTCTCCTCGAAGAAGGGATCGATCACGGCACTGCCGGCCTCGGGCATGAGGACCATGTCCGAATCCTCGATACCCTTCCAGCCGGCGATGGAGGATCCGTCGAACATCTTGCCCTCCCGGAAGAAGGCCTCGTCGACGAGCCGCGCCGGAATGGTGACGTGCTGCTCCTTGCCGCGCGTATCGGTGAAACGGAGGTCCGCAAACTTGGCCTCCTTCTTCTTGATCAGCTCGAGGACATCACTCGGTGTCATAGCGCCTCCGAAAACTTTTCGAAAAAAAGGACCCGCGTCGGCTCGAGAGGGCACCTACCTCCGAGGCTGCGAAGCTGCACCGCTGTGCGGCGGCCGGTCCGGCACCTGAGCTATTGCAGCCCACGTGCCAGGATGGTGCACTCTTGGAATCAGTAACTTACGCTGTCACGGCCGCTCCATTGCCCTATAATAGTGCACCTGGCCTCGGGATTGCACCATTCTTGTGCGCGCGGAGCTCCGATGGGGTGCCGCAAAGCCGATATACTCGCGCACCCAAAGAATCCGGAGCAGGGCACCGGCGCGGCCGGAGCCGGGGGACAATCGTCGGACATGCAGGTGGTGCGCTCGCTCGCGTTCACGAGCTTCCTATTCATCTGGACCTTCTGTTATGCCACGATGCTCGTGCTCATCGGAGGGCTGCTGCCGTTCCCGCGCCGGTTCGCGTTCGCGAGCGCCTGGGCCCGCGTGACTCTGTGGATGCTCGGCGCGGTGTGCCGCTTGACCTACTGCGTCGAGGGCAAGGAAAACCTGCCGCAGGGAAATCACATCGCGCTGTGGAAGCATTCCTCGTCGTGGGAAACGATCGCAATGAGCGTGATCTTCCCGCAACAGGTCTGGGTGCTCAAGCGGGAGCTCGAGTGGATCCCCGTCGTCGGCTGGGCGATCAAGCTCCTGCATGCCATCGCGATCGACCGCGGCTCGGGCCGGGCCGCCGTGAGCCAAGTGCTCGAGCAGGGCCGGCAGCGGCTTGCCGAGGGCGACTGGATCATGGTCTACCCGGAAGGCACTCGTATGGCGCCGGGCGCAACCCGCAAGTACGGCGTCAGCGGCGCTTTGCTCGCGACGGAGACCGGCAAGCTGATCTTCCCCGTAGCTCACAACGCCGGCTACTTCTGGCCGCGGCGCGGGCTGCGCAAGAAGGCCGGCTGCATCCGCGTAGTCATCGGCCCCCCGATCGACTGCGCCGGACGCGAGCCACGAGCCGTCAACGAGGATGCCCAGCGCTGGATCGAGGCGCAAGTCGCCCACCTGTCCGCACAAGCGGCCTCTTCGGAAACCGCAGCAACCTCCCCCCCCAACGCCTGAGGGGCCGGCGGCCGTCGCGATTGCCTCAGATATCCAAGTTGGCGACGGAGAGCGCGTTCTTCTCGATGAACTCGCGCCGCGGCTCGACCTGATCCCCCATCAGCGTCGTGAAGATGTCGTCGGCGGCGACGGCGTCCTCGATGCGCACCTGCATCAAACGGCGGCTTTCCGGGTTGATTGTCGTGTCCCAGAGCTGATCGGGATTCATCTCGCCGAGGCCCTTGTAGCGCTGGATGGTCTGTCCCTTGCGCGCCTCGCTGCCGAGCCACTGCATGGCTTCCTTGAAGGAGCCCACCTCCCGGCGCTCCGCACCGCGCGTGACGAATGCGCCCTCGCCGATCAATCCGGCGAGTGTGCGCGCGAGATCGGCGATGCGTTGATATTCGGCGGAGTCGAAGAATTCGCGCGGCAGGAACTTCTGGCTCGGCGTGCCGTGCTCCGTCCGCTGGATGCTGATCCGCGGCGCATGGCCGTCGGCCGCCTCGCGCACGGACACGCGGTAAACCCGGCCGCCGTCGGCGAGCGCATTCAATCGGTCGCCGAGGTCCTGCGCCCAGCCCTGCAGCCACTCGAGCCGATCGAAATCGCGGGGGTTCACCTCGGGAACGTAGAGCAGCTGCTCGAGCAGCCGGTCGTCATAGCGGCGCGACCAGCGTTTGATGATCGCCTGCACCTCCATGTACCGCCGCGCGAGCATCTCGAGCCCCGATCCCTCGAGCGGCGGAGCCTCCGCATTGACGTGCAGTGCGGCATTCTCGATCGCCGTGTTGAGCAGCACCGAGTCGAGCTCGGCGTCGTCCTTTACGTAGAGCTCCTGCTTGCCGCGCTTGACCTTGTAGAGCGGCGGCTGGGCGATGTAGATGTGCCCGCGCTCGATGAGCACCGGCATCTGTCGATAGAAGAACGTGAGGAGGAGCGTGCGGATGTG
>JBOHZT010000209.1:0-6289 GCA_050738535.1 Steroidobacteraceae bacterium | reverse complement strand
GGCAGCTGGACCTTTCCGTCGAGAGCGAATGCGACGAGCTTCCCATACTGCGGAACGCGCGCGCGGGCCCCCATGCTTTGATAGAAGGAGGCGCCCGAGGCAACGACGACGTACTGCTTGCCGGCGGCGCTGTAGGTGATCGGGCCGGCGGAGATCGCATTGGGCGTCTTCCAGCGCCAGAGCCGCTTGCCATCGTCCGCCCGGTACGCGTCGAGCTCGCCGAGGAGCCCCTCGCGGCTGCGCCCCTGAAAGACGAGGCCGCCCGCCGTCGCCAACACACCGCCCCCGTTGGCGCTATCGGCCGCTCGCCATGCCGCGGTCTGGGTGAGCGGGTTCCAGGCGAGGAGGTAGGAGCGAGGCCGGCTCGCGGGAGCCGGGGCCGCTGCGGCCGCCTTCGCCTTCGCTTTTGCCGCCGCGCCGCCGAGGCTCGCACCGAGCACGATGCCCACGTTCGCGACGCCGGGAGCGAAGACGTAGTGCGCAGACGGCAGGTAGAGACTCGAGCTCTCGGTCGCCGCGAGGTACAGCAATCCCGTGACGGGACTGAAGGCGACGGGCTGCCAGACGTGCGCCCCGCCGGCGCCCGGAATGCCGACCCAAGGTTTGTCCCGGTAGAGCGCCGCGGCGACGATGCGCGGTCGGCCGCTCTTCGGATCGACGCCGCGGGCCCAATTGAGCCCCGGAATGAACGGCTTCGCGGAGAGGAGCTTGCCGGTCCTGCGGTCGATCACGTAGCAGAATCCGTCCTTGGGCGTCTGCAGCAGGACTTTGCGCAGACGCCCACCGATCCTCAGGTCGACGAGCGCGATGTCGGCAATCGCATCGTAGTCCCAGCGCTCTTCGGGCGTCTCCTGGTAATACCAACGCAGCCGGCCCGAATCCGCATCCAGCGCGATGATGGAGGACAGAAAGAGGTTGTCGCCCTTGCCGTCGGAGCGAAAATCCTCGTTCCAGGGATAGCCGTTTCCCGTGCCGATGTAGAGCTGATTGAGGTCGGGATCGTAGACGATGGCGTTCCAGACGTTGCCGCCGCCGCCATGCTTCCACCACTCGCCATGCCACGTCGGCCTCGCGAGCCTGCGCAGCGGCCCATCGGACGGCTGGCCGTCCTCGTGTCCCGGCCTGCCGGGCACCGTGTAGAAGCGCCAGACGAGCCGTCCGGTCCGCGCATCGTAGGCGCTCACGTATCCGCGGCCGCCGAAATCGGAGCCCGAATTGCCGATGAAGATCTTCCCCCGCGCGGCCCGCGGCGCACCCGTGATCGCATAGACCTTGCCCGGAGGGAACGTACGGACGCTCCAGACCGGCTTGCCGGTCGCGGCGTCGAGCGCGATGAGCCGCCCGTCGAGGGTGCCGACGTAGACCTTGCCTTCGTAGACGGCAACGCCCCGATTGACGACGCCGCAACAAGTGGGCACATCCGCCGGCCCGGGCACCTTGGGATCGAAGCGCCAGATCTGCCGGCCGGTGCGCGCGTCGAGCGCGTAGACCTTGCTCCACGCGGTGGAAACGTACATCACTCCATCGACGACGAGCGGCGTCGATTCCTGACCCCGCGTGGTGTCGAAATCGAAGAACCAAGCAGGCTTGAGCCGGCTCACGGTGGCCGTGTCGATTTGGCGCAGCCCCGAGAAGCGCTGCTCGTCCCAGGTGCCGCCATAGGTCAGCCAGTCCTGAGGCTCCCGTGCCGCATGCGCGAGTCTCGCGTCATCGACGTTGCCGAAGCGCACGGGCCGGGAAGAGGGCGCGGCTGCCGCGCGTGCCGGCCGAGCGAATAGCCCCGACGCCAGGGCTGCACTGAGTATTACCGCGACAGCCGGTGCGATCGCTGCTCTCATAATGGCCGGTACCCCCGCGAGCCCCACGCAATGGCGCCAGTGTATCCGCCCGCGCTGCCGCAGCGCATCCAAATGGCGCGGCGACCGCATCCTAGGGACGAGTACATTCACTGGAGAGAGCGCATGATCGGTTTCGGACCTTATGCGGTGGCGATCGCGTTCTGGGCGTTCGTGCTCGGCGTCGTGATCACCGGTGTCGTCGCCGACTACAAGAAGCGCCGCGTGGCAATGGACGTCGTCCGGGTTGCAATCGAGCGCAGCCAGGAGCTGACGCCGGAATTGGTGGAAAAGCTCGTCGGTCACACAGGCGGGCACGAGCCGGTACGCCCAGAGAACTTGATGATCGGCGGCGTCATCGTGCTGGCCGCGGGCGTCGGCTTTGCGATCCTCGGAGGTGTGTTCTCGCAGATGGGACCCGCAGCGTGGGCAATGTGGCCGATCCTCGGGGGCGCGGCGATCGTGCTCTGCGTCGGCATCGGGCTGGTGATCGCGGCGCGCCTGGTTAGCCGGCAGCAGGAGCGTTCATCCGAACGCTCCCCGTGAGAATGGCTCCGCGCCCCGGCACCCTGGCCGGGGCGGCTGAATGCACGGTGGTCGCGCTCGCCCGTGCGGGCGACCGCGCCTGCTTCGAGGAATTGGTTCGGCGCCGGCAACCCCAAGTCCGCAATCTGCTGCGCCGGCTGTGCCGCGATCCCGCATTGGCCGACGACTTGTCGCAGCAGACATTCCTACAGGCGTGGCGCCGACTGGCAGCATTGCAATCCCCGGCCGCATTCGGTGCCTGGCTGCGGCGAATCGCGGTGCACTCATGGCTGCAGCACGCCCGCCGCGGCGATGCCCCGCAACTGGCGTACGATGCGTCGGAGGAGTGGGCTGTCGGGCAGTGCGATGCCAGCGGCGAACGGATCGATCTCGACTGCGCCCTTGCGCAGCTTCCGCCGCTCGTGCGGCTGTGCATCGTGCTCGCACATGCCGAAGGCATGAGCCATTCGGAAATCGCAGCCACCACTCGGCTGCCCCTTGGAACTGTGAAATCCCATATCGCGCGCGGCACCGCCAAGCTGCGTGAGCTGCTGGCGGCCTACACGGCCACGGGTGAGAGCCATGCAAGATGAATTTGAGCGGGAACTGACACGGCTATTCGGGGTGGTAATCGAGCCGCTTGCAGAGCCCGAGTTCCGTGGGCACGTCATGCAGCGTATCCGGCGAAACGAGCGCCAGCGGCGGCTCCGGCTCGCGCTCGGCGCCGCAGGGATACTCGCCGCTGCGGCACTGGCGACACCTTGGATCGTCGCCGGCTCGGTCCATCTCGCCGCAGTACTGTCCGGACTGGCTGCCGCGCCCGCGAATTTGTACGCGCAGCCGGTTGCTGGAGCCGCGATGTGGATCGCGGGCCTCCTGGCGGCCGGATGCGCCGCCTTCTGGCTGAGACGACGGGTGCGCTGAGGCGGCAGTCGCGCTGCGGCGGCGACCGCGCCCGACTGGCGACGGGGCTCGTACTCGGCGCTGAGCCGCTTGTCAATGGCGCGATCGAAGGCTCTCGGGTACCGCTACAGCGTGTGCGATCACAGCTGCTCTGGCGACGCACGGCAGCGCAGCCGGCGGAACTGCGATAATGCCGCGTCGAGCCGCCTCGGACAGGATAAGGATTGCATCGAATGAATCGAGTTTCCCCCGCCGGGAACACGGGATCGCGCGTCCCCGCCGCTGCCGAGCGCACGGTTGCGGCCGCGGCGGATGCCGGCGCGGCCGCGACGGATCCGCCGGCTGCGAGCCCGCACGGCGTCACGCGCTATGGAGTCATCGGCGCGGTCAGCTTCGTCCATGTCCTCAACGACATGATGCAATCGGTGATCGTGGCGATCTACCCGCTGCTCAAGGGGGAGTTCCACCTCGCGTTCTTCCAGATCGGCTTGATCACGCTCACGTTCCAGCTGACCGCCTCACTCCTGCAGCCCGTGGTCGGCATGGTCACCGACCGGCATCCGTTACCGTTCTCGCTGCCGCTCGGCATGTGCTTCACGCTGAGCGGCCTGTTGCTGCTCTCGGTAGCGCCCACCTATGGGCTGCTGCTGCTCGCCGTCGCGCTGATCGGCTGCGGCTCCTCGGTGTTCCACCCGGAGTCCTCGCGAGTCGCTCGGATGGCTTCGGGCGGCCGGTTCGGCCTCGCGCAGTCGATGTTCCAGATCGGCGGCAACATCGGCCAGGCCCTGGGGCCGGTCCTCGCCGCGGTCATCGTGCTGAAGCTCGGGCGCTCGCACGTCGGCTGGTTCGGACTCGCGGCGCTCCTCGCCATCGTGATCCTGCTCCAGGTGAGCCGCTGGTACCGGCGGCACATCGAGGAGCGAGTCCAAAAGCGCCGTCCGGGGGACAGGCCGCTCTACCCGGCCTCGGTCGTGCGCCGCACGATCTTCGTGTTGCTCATCCTGATGTTCTCGAAATTCTTCTATCTCGCGAGCATCGGCAGCTACTACGAGTTCTACCTGATCCACCGGTTCGGGCTCACGGCGCATCAGGCGGCGAACCTGCTCGGCGTGTTCCTGTTCGCAGTCGCCGGGGGCACCCTCATCGGCGGTCCTCTCGGCGACCGCATCGGCCGCAAGCGGGTGATTTGGTTCTCGATCCTCGGCACCGCGCCGTTCACCCTGCTGCTGCCGCACGTGGATCTCGCGTGGACGGTGGGCCTCAGCGTCATCATCGGCGTGATCCTCGCGTCCGCGTTCCCCGCGATCATCGTATACGCCCAGGACATGCTGACGCACCGGATCGGCATGGTATCCGGGCTGTTCTACGGCTTCTCGTTCGGCCTCGGCGGCATCGGCGCCGCAGTCTTGGGACTGATCGCCGACCATTTCGGCATCGTGTTCGTCTACCAGGTCTGCGCCTTCCTGCCGCTGCTCGGGCTGCTCGCCGCTTTCCTGCCGGACGTACGACCGCCCGGACAGGCGCGGCTGGCGGCGACAAGCGCGTAGCGGATCCGCGTGGGGCACGGCACGCGCTCCATGAAAGGCCTCATTGCGGCTGTGATCGCCGGTGCCTTGCTGTCCAGCCCGACCGCCGCCTGGGCGTGGGGTGCAGAAGGACACCGCATCGTTGCGCTGATCGCGGCCGACGGGTTGACGCCCGCCGCGCACGCCGAGGTCGCCGATCTGCTCGGCCCGGATGCACGCACGGCCATGGAGGCGGCCTCGACCTGGGCGGACGAGATCCGCCCCGAGCGGCCGCAGACGGAGCGCTGGCACTTCGTGGACATCGAGCTCTCGGCCCAGGGATACGTCGCCGAGAGGGATTGTCCGGCGGGGGACTGCGTGGTCGCACAGATCGAGAAGGACGAGCGCATCCTCACGAACGTACGATTTGGCAAACGCCGCAGGGCCGAGGCGTTGCGATTCCTGATTCATTTTGTCGGGGACATCCATCAGCCGCTGCACTGCGCGGATGATCACGATGCCGGCGGTAATGAAGTTCGCGTCATTCTCGGCGGCGAGGACAGCAATCTGCACGAGGTTTGGGACACGACGCTCGTCGCCGCTCTGGGCAAGGATCCGGCCGCGGTGGCAACCGCTCTGGAGGCGCGAATCACGCCGCGCGAGCGGCGCGCGTGGAGCCGGGGAGGAGCAGCCGACTGGGCGAATGAGAGCTTCGCCATCGCCAAGCGCGACATCTATGGCCCGCTGCGTGGCGCGCTGCGATCGACGGCGCCGATTCGCCTGCCCGACGACTACGAAATCCGGGAGCGGCCGCTCGTCGCGACGCAGCTCGAGAAGGCGGGGGTGCGTCTCGCCATGGTGCTGAACGAGGTGCTCTCGAGGCCGCCCAAGACCGCTGCGCTGCCCTTCGGCGCCGGCACGTCCGTCGGGACTGACGGAACGCGCTTGCGGGTCGCGGCCGCGCAGGGAGGTGCCACCGGCTTCGACACGGCCAGCCCGGCGGTGGTAACTGCGGCCGACGCCGCCTCGTACGTGGGGCGGACTGTCACCGTCCAGGGCGTCGTGAGCGACGTTCACACGACCGGCTCGGGCGTGACGTTCATCGATCTCGGCGGGCGCTATCCACGGAACGCCTTCACGGCGGTGATCTTCGCGGAGAATGCTGCGGCGTTTTCGGACACCGCCGCGCTCAGCGGCAACGTCGTCGAGATCACTGGCCGCGTACGCCTCTATCGAGGAAAGCCGGAGATCATCCTCAGGTCGGAAAGCCAACTCCGCTCGGAGCGGGCTCACTGAGGGACCCCAGGGGCTCGACCCACATGGCCCAGCGGCCATCGAGCCAGTGAGGCAACGGACAGCCAAATCTCTGAAAGCGCCATCCCACCCCGCAAGGCGGAGCTGCCGCCACCGCCGCGCGGAGGGGCACGCGAGTGCGAGCGCGAACCCGGACCTCTTCTGGGGCGTGCGCGGCGGCGGCGGCAACTTCGGCGTGGTCACCGCCTTCGAGTACCAGCTCCAGCC
>JBOHZT010000208.1:0-6302 GCA_050738535.1 Steroidobacteraceae bacterium | reverse complement strand
AGCTGGATCAGCCCGGCGCCTTGCCCCTCGCCGAACGCGCGCTCGATGCGCACGGCGGCGGCCGCGGGCAACGGCGATGCGCCGCCTATGTCGACCGCCTCCACCCGCAGCTGGCGGCGGGCGGTGACGTACAGCTCCAAACCGGAGGTCATGGACTCGGTGTCACTTCGGTCGAAATCGATACGAATACGCAGGAATTCCCCGCACGCACTGGACCATCTCCCGAATAGGATCCATCCCGAACACTCGGCCTCCTCCTGCATGCCTCAAATGACGAGATGCCCCATGCCATCGCGCCTGCACGAAGACCTGCTGCGCCTGTTCCAGAACCGCCCTACGCTTGCGGCAGAACTGGCGCGCCAGGCGCTGCAAGCGAGGCTCCCCGAGTACTCCGAGGCCCACCTCGACTCGGCCAACCTCTCCGACTTGCGGCCGGCGGAATACCACGCGGACCTTGTCGTTCTACTCGAACAGCAGGACGTCGTGCACGGGATCGTCGTGGAAGTTCAGCTCCGCCAGGACCCGGACAAGCCTTTCGTCTGGCCCGCCTACGTCTGCAATCTCCGCAGCCGCATCCGCTCTCCCGTGGCTCTACTCGTTCTGGCAGCGAACGAGGCTGTCGCGCGCTGGGCAAGCCGCACCATCGACCTTGGAGGCGATAATCACTTCAAGCCGTGGGTCCTCGGTCCTTCCGCAATACCTGAGGTCACGGATGAAGCCACCGCCAAAGCGGATCCCGAGCTTGCCGTGCTCTCAGCCGTCGCACACGGGATGGACGATGACGTCGGGAAAGCCACCGCAATCGCCGTTGCGACGCAGGAAGCCCTCAGCGGACTCGAGAGCACGCGTTCCCTCATGTACAGTGACATTCTATATGATGCCGTATCGGAGGCTGTCCGCCGGACATTACGCTCAATGAATCTTCCGAAATACGAGTACAAGACCGAGTTCGCTAAGCGCTACTACGGTCAGGGATTGGCCGAGGGTAAGGCCGAGGGCAAGGCCGAAGGCCGAGCGGAGCTCATCCTAAGGCTGCTGTCGCTGCGCTTCGGAGCGCTGCCGGGGGACGCCCAGGCAAGGATTCGCGGCGCGACGCTCGAGGAGCTCGACCGCATCGGTGAGCGACTGCTGGCCGCCGGTTCGCTGCAGGCGGCGCTCGACGGCTGACCTCGGCCGGCTGTGCACGCAGCCTGCCTTTGCACGTCGCGCTCACGAGCGACCGGCCGCGATCTCCCCAAGGACGCTCCGCAACCGCACACGCCAGTGCACCGGCTCAATTCCGAGCGATGCGAGCGAGCGCTTGTCGAGCACGCTGTAGGCAGGCCTTCGGGCCGACGTCGGAAACTCCTCAGTCGCGATCGGAGTCACGCTGGCGGGCGGCGGCACGAGCCCGAGCTGCCCTCCCTCCTCCGCGATCGCCACCGCGAAGTCGTACCAGCTCGCCACTCCAGCATCAGTCCAGTGATGAATGCCGCGAACCTCGGGCCGCGCCGCAATTCGCCAAAGGACCTCCGCCAACGAGCCCGCTGCGGTGGGAGTGCCGACCTGGTCCGCCACGACCCGAGCCGAGCCCTTCGTGCTCAAGACCCGCAGCATCGTCCGGACGAAATTTGCGCCGTCTGCCGCATAGACCCATGCGGTCCGCACGATCACCGAGCGGTCCGCAAGCGCCTCGAGGACGGCGCGCTCGCCGTCCCGTTTGGTGAGTCCATAGACGCTGAGCGGATTCGTGGGGGCGTCAGGCGGGTAAGGAACCGATGCCGCCCCGTCGAATACAAAATCCGTGGAAAGGTGAATGAGCCGCGCGCCGCACTCCGCACCCGCTGTTGCGAGGTGCCGTGCACCACCGACGTTCACTAGGCGCGCAAGATCAGGCTCCGATTCCGCCTTATCGACCGCCGTGTAGGCTGCGGCATTGATGACCAAGTCCGGCCGATGCTTGTCGACGAAGCTCCGGACCGCCTCCGCGCTCGTGATGTCGAGATCGGCATGGCCGCAGGCGAGCGCGTCGATACCCGTGGGCACCGACTCGAGGAGCGCGCGCCCCACTTGCCCGCCGGCGCCCGTGATCAGAACCTTCACGGATAGCACTCCGCCTCGCGCCACCGAGCGCCGGCCGCATCCTTGGCGGCAAGGATCGGCTCGACCCCTACCGGCAGCGGCCATTTCACGCCGATCTCGGGATCGTTCCAAAGGATCGTGCGTTCGTGCGCCGGTGCGTAGAAGTCCGTACACCGGTACAGGAAGTCCGCGTGCTCACTCAGCACCAGGAACCCGTGCGCGAGCCCGGGCGGTACCCAGAGCATCGCGTGATTGTGCTCGGAGAGCTCGAACCCCAGCCACTTCCCGAAGGTCGGCGAGCTACGCCGGACGTCTACAACGACGTCGAACACCGACCCAGTCACCACCCTCACCAGCTTTCCCTGCGCCTGCCGGATCTGGTAGTGCAGCCCGCGAAGCACATGGCGCGCGGACCGGCTGTGATTGTCCTGCACGAACTCCGCCGTAATCCCGGCCTCGGCGAACTTGCGCCGCTCCCAGCTCTCCAGGAAATAGCCCCGCGCATCCCCGAACACTCGCGGGCGAATCAGGATCACATCGGGAATGGCAGTGCGCTCGAACTCCACCTGCCTCACACCCTCCCGCGCACGATCTCGAGCAAATACGTTCCGTAGGCCGTCTTCGCCAGCGGCGTCGCGAGCCGCTCGAGCTGCTCCGCGCTGATATGCCCCGCGCGGTACGCGATCTCCTCCGGACAGCACACCTTGAGGCCCTGGCGATTCTCGATCGCCTCGATGAACATCGAGGCCTGCAGGAGCGACTCGTGCGTCCCGGTATCGAGCCAGGCGACGCCTCGCCCGAGCAGCTCGACCCGCAGCGTCCCGCGGCCGAGATACGCCTTGTTGACGTCCGTGATCTCGAGCTCGCCGCGTGGCGAGGGAGCGAGCCCGGCCGCGACATCGATGACGCCGTTGTCGTAGAAATACAGCCCCGTCACCGCATAGTGCGACTTCGGCTGCGCGGGCTTCTCCTCGATGTCGAGCGCCCTGCCCTTCGCGTCGAACTGCACCACTCCATAGCGCTCGGGGTCCGAGACTCGGTAGGCGAACACCGTGGCGCCGCTCGTGAACTCGGCTGCGGCCCGCAGCTGCTCCGGCAGCCCGTGCCCATAGAAGATGTTGTCGCCCAGCACGAGCGCCACGCGGTCCGAGCCGATGAAACGGCGGCCGATCAGAAACGCCTGCGCGAGGCCGTCCGGCCGCGGCTGCTCCGCGTAGCGCAGCGAGAGGCCCCACTGGCTCCCATCCCGCAGCAGCCGCTCGTAGTGGGGTAGATCCGCCGGCGTCGAGATCAGGAGAATATCCCGGATGCCCGACTGCATGAGCGCGGCGAGCGGGTAGTACACCATCGGCTTGTCGTACACCGGGAGCAGCTGCTTGCTGACCCCGAGCGTCACCGGATGCAGGCGGGTGCCGGCGCCGCCCGCCAGAATGATCCCCTTGAGACTCATCGCTGTGCGCCGGCCGTTCGCCTCACGCGCGCCACGCCGTCAGCTTGGCGAGCAACCCCCTCACCGAGGCGCTCGCACCGGCGGCCTGCGCGGGCTCGCGCACGAGCGGCACGAGCGTCTGCGTGAGCTTCTTGCCGAGCTCCACTCCCCACTGATCGAATGCATTGAT
This sequence comes from Steroidobacteraceae bacterium, assembly GCA_050738535.1. Taxonomy (GTDB): domain Bacteria; phylum Pseudomonadota; class Gammaproteobacteria; order Steroidobacterales; family Steroidobacteraceae; genus JASHUC01. The sequence continues at coordinate 2,622 of JBOHZT010000208.1, read as the reverse complement.
GCCCCACACCACGCTCTGCGTGAAGACGCAATGCTCGTAAAGCGCGATCAATGCGCCGAGCGTCGCCGGATCGAGCCGGCGGAAGAGCACGATCGAGCTCGGGCGGCTGCCCTCGTGCACCTTGTGCGGCACCAGGGCCGCGATGCGATCGGGGGGCAGGCCCTGTTTCTCGAGATCCTTGCGGACGACCGCCGCCGGCTGTCCCTTCATGAAGGCCTCCGCCTGCGCGAGGCAGCTCGCGATCGCGAGGTCCTGCTGGGCCGCGTTGCCGCAGGAGGACTCGGCCGGCAGCAGGAAATCGAGCGCCGCGCGCAGTGTCCCCTGGTGCAGCAGCTGGAAGAACGAGTGCTGCGCGTTGTTGCCCGGCTCACCCCAGACGACCGCGCAAGTGCCGCACTCCACGGGCTTGCCGTCGAGCAGCACGGACTTGCCGTTGCTCTCCATCTCGAGCTGCTGCAGATAGGCCGGGAAGCGCCGCAGCCGCTCGTCGTAGGGCAGGACGGCGAGCGTCGGCAGTCCCAGGAAATTGATGTTCCACACGGCCGTGAGGCCCATCAGCGCCGGCAGGTTCTCGTTCCAGGGCGCCTGACGGAAGTGCTGGTCCAGCCGATGCCCCCCACTGAGGAACTCGAGGAACCGCTCGCGCCCGATCGCGATGGCGAGCGACACGCCGATCGAGGACCACACCGAGTAGCGGCCGCCGACCCAATCCCACATCTTGAAGCGGTAGTCGGGGTGCACCCCGAAGGCATCCATCGCCTCGTGATTGACCGAGACCGCCGCGAAATGCTCGCGGACGGCGGCCTCGCCGAGCGAGCCTGCGAGCCAGGCGCGGGCCGTGCGTGCGTTCGTGAGCGTCTCGAGCGTCGTGAAGGTCTTCGAGGCGACGATGAAGAGCGTCGCTGCGGGGTCGGCCGTCGCGAGCACATCGGCGAGATGGCAGCCGTCCACGTTCGACACGAAGGCCGAGCGAGGCGCGCCCGCGGTGAACTCGTGCAGCGCCTCGACCGCCATCGCAGGCCCCAAGTCGGATCCGCCGATGCCGATGTTGACGACGAGCTCGAATCGCTTGCCGCTCGACCCGTGGATCGTCCCGCCGCGCACCCCTGCGGCGAAAGCGAGCATCCGCTCACGCTCGGTGAGCACCTCGCGCAGCACCTCCGGCCCACCGGCCGACCCCGCCCCGCTTGGCCCCGGCTCCCGCAGCGCGACGTGCAGCACCGCGCGGTTTTCCGTCACGTTGATGGGCTCGCCGCGCCACATCGCGTCGATCCGCTCGCGCAGCCGCACCGCATCGGCGAGCGCGAGGAGCTTGGCGAGCGCATCCTGATCGATGCGCTGGCGCGAGAAGTCGAGCAGCAGGCCCGCAGCCTCGCGCGAGAAATGCGCGAACCGCTCCGCATCGCGCGCGTAGAGCTCGGAGGTGGCGATCGCGCTCATGCGCTTCGCCTGCGCGGCGACGGCCGTCCAGGCCGGCGTGCGAGGTCCCGGGGTCTGGTTCATCTACGGCCTCCTCACGCGTAGAAGCGCGCGATCGTATCGACGACGTAATGCAAGCGCGGCTCGCCGAGCTCCGGAAAGATCGGCAGCGCGAGCGTCTCCCGGGCCGCGCGCTCCGCCTCCGGGAACTCGCCCTCGCGGTGCTCCAGGTACGCGAAGCACTGCTGCAGATGCAGCGGCACCGGATAGTAGATCTCCGTGCCGACCCCAGCGCCAGCGAGATGCTGGCGCAGCCGGTCCCGGTCGCGGGCCCGCACGACGTACTGATTGTAGATATGGCGCGCGCCGGGGATCGCGTGCGGCGTGCGGATGGCCGCTCCGAGATCCGCCGCGGCGAACGCACCGTCGTACAGCTCCGCATTACGCCGGCGGGCCGCGGTCCAAGCCTCGAGATGCGGAAGCTTCACGTTGAGCACGGCGGCCTGGATCTCGTCGAGGCGGAAGTTTCCGCCGACGAGCGCGTGGTAGTACTTGGGGTGGCCGCCGTGGACCCGCAGCACCTCCAGCCGCTCCGCGAGCGCCGCATCGCTCGTGACGCACAGGCCCGCATCGCCGAAGGCGCCGAGGTTCTTGGTGGGGAAGAACGACAGACAGCCGATGTCGCCGAACGAGCACGCCCGGCGGCCCTGCGCATCGTCGGCCCCGATCGCCTGCGCGGCGTCCTCGATCACGGCGAGCCGGTGCTCGCGCGCGATCGCCATGAGCGCCGTCATGTCCGCGACCTGGCCGTAGAGATGGACGGGCATCAGCGCCTTGACGCAGCCGCCGGTCCGCCGGTTGCGCAACCGCCCGTCCCGGCGCTCGCAGTGCTGCTCCAGGAAGGCGCGAACGGCGGCGGGCGCGAGATTGTAGGTCGCCGGATCGATATCGCAGAACAGCGGGCGCGCGCCGAGACGCGCGATCGTCCCGGCGGTCGCAAAGAACGTGTAGGGGCTCGTCAGCACCTCGTCGCCCGGACCGATGCCGAGCGTCATGAGCGCGACGAGCAAGGCATCGGTGCCGGAGGAGACCCCGATGCCATGGCGGCAGCCGCTGTACTCGGCGATGCGCCGCTCGAGAGTCTTCACCTCCTCGCCGAGAATGAAGCGCTGGCTCGCGCACACGCGCGCGAGCGCCACCTGG
>JBOHZT010000207.1:0-6308 GCA_050738535.1 Steroidobacteraceae bacterium | reverse complement strand
GCCACGGGTGGGACGCTCGGGGAGCTGCCGCTCGTCGACGCGGCGGATCTCGATCGGGCGCTCGGGGCGGCCGAGCGGGGCTTCCGGGAGTGGAAGCGCTCGACCCCCGAGGAGCGCGCGCGGGTGCTGAAGACGGCCGCGCAGCTCATTCGCGAGCGCGTGGAGCACATCGCGCACGTCGCGACGCTCGAGGAGGGCAAGACCCTCGCGGAGACGCGCATCGAGGCACGGGTGACCGCCAACCTGTTCGAGTTCTATGGCGAGGAGTGCCGCCGGACCTACGGGCGGGTGCTCGTTCGGCCGACGGGTACCCGCTCCCTCGTCGTGAAGGAGCCCGTGGGGCCCGTGGCCGCCTTTGCGCCCTGGAACTTCCCGATCGGCAATCCGGGCCGCAAGCTCGGCGCCCCCGTCGCCGCCGGCTGCTCGGTCATCCTCAAGCCGGCCGAGGAAGCGCCTGCAGCGGCGATCGAGGTGGTTCGAGCGCTGCTCGATGCAGGCCTGCCCTCGGGTGTCGTGCAACTCGTCTTCGGCGTTCCGGACGAGGTGTCGCGGCACCTCCTCGCCTCGCCCGTGATCCGCAAGCTCTCGTTCACCGGCTCGACCGCGGTGGGTAAGCACCTGCTGCAGCTCGCCGCGTCGACGGTGAAGCGGACCACGATGGAGCTCGGCGGCCATGCGCCCGTCATCGTGTTCGACGATGCGGACCTCGAGCGCACGGTCGAGCTGCTCGCCGTGGCGAAGTGCCGCAATGCCGGGCAGGTGTGCGTCTCCCCGACGCGCTTCTACGTCCAGCAGGGCATCTACGATCGCTTCGCCGCCGCCTTCGATGCGCGGATCCGCAAGACCCGGATCGGCGACGGCCTCGACGCCGCGAGCCAGATGGGACCCATGGCGAATCCGCGTCGGCCGGCGGCAATGGAGCGCCTGATCGGCGACGCCGTCGCATGCGGCTCGCGGCTGCTCTGCGGCGGGGAACGCCATGGCAAGGAAGGCTTCTTCTGGCAGCCGACCGTGCTCGCGGATGTGCCGTCGAGCGCACGTATCATGAACGAGGAGCCTTTCGGTCCCGTCGCAGTGCTCACGCCCTTCGCGACCTTCGAGGAGGCGGTCGAGCAGGCGAACCGGCTGCCCTTCGGCCTTGCGGCCTACACGTTCACGCAGTCCGCCAAGCGCGCCTTGCTGATCGGCGATGCGATCGAGGCAGGCATGGTCGCCATCAACACGGTCGGCGTGGCGGCGCCCGATGCGCCGTTCGGCGGCGTGAAGGAGAGCGGCCACGGCGCCGAGGATGGGCCCGAGGGTCTCGAGGCCTGCCTCGTGACCAAGACCATCCACCAGGCGTGAGCACCGCGATGGGAGTGCCGGCCGCGGCCGCCCATCCTCGTCTTCCGCCGAATCGCGGCCCGTGACCTCCGCCGCGTCGGTGCCCTCGCGCACGCGCGCCTTCTCGGCGCTGTTCTTGATCGAGATGTGGGAGCGCTTCGGCTTCTACGGCATGCAGGTGCTGCTCGTGGTATTCATGATCGAATACCTCGGGTTCGCGGACACGCGCGCCAATCTCACCTGGGGCGCGCTCGCCGCGATGATCTACGCCGTCCCGGTGCTCGGCGGCTGGGTCGGCGACAAAGTGCTCGGCGCGCGCCGCACGACGCTGCTCGGCGCCATCGTGCTCGGGACCGGGTACGCACTCTTGTCGGTGCCGTGGAACCTCCTGATCGCCCGCAGCTGGGCGAGCCCGATGCTCTTCTTCTCGATGGGCGTGATCGCGGCCGGCAACGGGCTGTTCAAGGCGAACCCGAACAACCTCGTCTCGCGCCTCTACGAGGACGACCCGTCGCGGCTCGACGGCGCCTTCACGCTGTACTACATGGCGATCAACGTCGGCGCCCTCATCTCCCAGTCGCTGACGCCCTGGATCGAAGTGCACTACGGATGGCACTGGGCTTTTCTCACCTGCGCGGTGGGGCTCGCGATCGGGATCGCGCAGTTCCGGTTGCAGCGCCGCCTCGTGGCGCACGTGGGCTCGGCGCCCGACTTCGCGCCCTTGCGCCTCGGCTGGCTCGCCGCGGTCCTCGGCGCCACCCTCGCGCTCGCCGTATTGATCGCGCTCATCGTCCAGAATCTCGCCGTCGCGCGCGCCATCGTGTGGCTTTCGGGGATTGCGCTGCTCGGGATCTTCGCGGTGCTCATCGCACGGGGCGGGCGCAGCGAGCGCAGCGGGCTTGTCGCGATGCTGCTGCTCACCGCGCAGACGATGCTCTTCTTCGTCTTCTACCAGCAGATGTCGACTTCGCTCACCCTGTACGCCCTGCACAACGTGCGGCTCGATTTCCTGGGCTATCACGTGCCGCCCGAGCAGTTCCAGGTGCTGAACCCCTTCTGGATCGCGGTGCTCTCGCCGCTCCTCGCCCTGCTCTACGGCTGGCTCGGCCGCCGCGACCGGGATCCGTCGGTCGCCGGGAAGTACGCCTGGGGGTTCGCGCTGCTCGCGGCGGGCTTCTTCGTCTACGCGTTCAGCGGGAATCACGCTGCGGCGGGCCTCGTCTCTCCTTGGTGGATGGTGTGGGGCTATCTGCTGCAGTCGGCCGGCGAGTTGCTCATCTCCGGGCTGGGACTCGCCATGGTCGCCCGCTACGTCGGCCCGAGCCGGCGCGGCCTGATGATGGGCGCCTGGCTGCTCGCGAGCGGCATCGCCCAATATCTCGGAAGCTTCGTCGCCAACTACGCGAGCGTGCCGGCTGGACTCACGCGCCCGCAACAGACGCTGCCGCTCTACACGCATCTTTTCTGGGTGCTCGGCTGGGTCGCCGTGGGCGGCACGATCGCGGCGGTCGCGATGCTGCCGCTGCTGCACCGGCTCGATAGCAGCCATCGCGCCGCCCAGGACGCTGCGGCCGGGGAACGCGCGATCGCGCAGCTGCCTGGAACCTGAGTTCAGCGCCGGGGACGTAGGCACTCGGAACCCGCCGCCGGTCTCGCCGCACGCGCCGCGCCCTAGCGATGCGCGCCGGATCCGGTACCCGGCCCCTCGGCCCTCACCTGCTCGACCATCCGCAGAATCGTTTGCTCGACTTCGGATGAGTCGAGCATGCTCGAGTGAGTCGCTTGCGGCAGCACGACGTGAACGACCTGCGGAAGCCTCGCGACGAATGCCTCATCGGCGGCGAGCCAGGCGCTCATGTCGTCGCGCGTCGCGAAGGGCCACTCGCCGAGCGGTTTCATCGCCGTGATGACGACGCAGGGGACCTGCGGCAACGGCCAGGCGCCGTGAGCCTGCGATAGAGTCGTCGGCAGGGCCGCTCTCTCGCGGCGCGCAGCCGCGGGCAACGCTTCGCCCGCTTTGCGCCATGCCGCTGGGCTCGCCTTCATGCGGTCGTAGAAGCTCTTCGTCATCGGATCGACGAACACCAGCCCGGCGGTCTGCGATGGAAAAGCGTGCGCGAACACGCGCGCGTAGAGGCAGCCGACGCCGTGGCAGACGAGGATAACGGGCGCCCCAATGCCTGCGGCCCCGAGGAGCGCGCGCAGATCACGGGCGGTCTGCTCGGCCGTCGGCGCCTCGGGTCCGGAGCCGGAACGGCCATACCCTGCTCGCTCGTAGGCGAGCGTCCGGGTCTTCGCCGCGATCTCGTTCTGAAGCTTCTGATACGGGGAGAAGCCGCCTTCGAGGTCCGCCTCGAAGACGACCGCCGGCCGGCCGTCGCCCCGCAGCCGCGCCTCGAGCGCATACGGCCCCACGGAAATCATCGAGGGCCTTGATACGAGCCACGCGATCGTGGATGTTACGGCTGCGAGCACCGCGAGAATCACGAGGCGCAGGAGCCTTCTTTGCGGCCGGCGTGGCGGTCGCGGTGTCTGCGGAGTCGTCATCCGCGGCAGCTTAGCGGACCCGCCGGTCCGCGTCCTCGTCGCCGTCATCGCTGTGGCAGAACCGTGGGGGAGAGAAGCATGTCGGGTCACGATGAGATCGAGCATCCGCCCTTGACCGCGGCAGGCCGAGGCCGCCGGCGTTTCCTCGGGCGCACGACGCTCGCAGCGGCAGGATCGGCGCTCGTTGCAACCGCTGCGGCGGCCGGAAGCGCAGCAGCGAGCGCCACAGCCGGCGGGAGCGCCCCAGGAGACGCTTCGCAGCACGCCGCGGAACCCGCGCGTGCCGGCGCGCCGCCGAATGCAAGTGCGCCCGAGGAATGCGCTGCGTTTCCCATGCCCATGAGGGACGTGGCGGGCAAAGTCGCATTCATCACCGGAGGCGACAGCGGCATCGGGCTCGGAATGGCGCGCGCCTTCGCCGCCGCCGGGATGAAGATCGTCATCACCTACCGCACCAAGCGCCATCTCGATCAGGCGCTCGCGGCGCTGCGAAGCGCACGGGACCGGGTGCATGCGGTGAGCGTCGACGTGACGGACCGGCCCGGCATGCAAAGGGCCGCGGCCGAGGCGGTGCGCGTCTTCGGGAAGGTGCATGTCCTCGTCAACAACGCGGGCGTCGGCGTGTTCGCGCCGCTCACCCGCGCGACCTACGACGACTGGGATTGGGGCATGGGCGTCAACGTGAATGGCGTGTTCAATGGTGTGCACACCTTCCTGCCCCATATCCTCTCGCATGGCGAGGGCGGACAGATCGTCTCCACCGCCTCGATCGCCGGACTCATCGTCGACGAAGGCCCCGGCATCTATTCGACCTCGAAGTTCGCGGTCGTCGGAATGATGGAAGCCCTGCGGGGCGAGCTCGCGGACCAGAACGTCGGGGTCTCGATCTTCTGCCCAGGCATCGTCAACACCGACATCGGGGATTCCAGGCGCAACCGCCCAGCCGCGCTCTCCGCGAGCGCCGCGAAGCCCCCCGACCCCCAAGCCCTAGCGCGCATGCGTGAGTCCATGGGGCGCCGCGGACCGCCACCCGGAATGGATCCGCTCGAGGCCGGGCGGCTGGTGCTCGCGGGAATCCGCAACAATGACCTGTACATCCTCAACACGCCCGAGCTCGCCTCCGAGCTGCGCGCCCGAGGAGAGGCGATCCTCGCCTCGCTGCCTACGGGCCTCGCCGTACCGCAGGCGCGGACGCAGATCGAGCGCATGCTCCTCGGCAAGTCCGTCTACACGGAGCAGCTGCGCCGCCGGCGCTGCGAACGGGCGCGCTCGCGCAAGGCCTGAGCGGGCCTACCGCGAGCGGGGGCTCGCGCGACGCTTGATCAGGCCGGCTGCGAGCGGCCGCCCCTCGAGCGGCATCGCCCTCAAGCGGGGACGGCGTGCCTGCGTACCCAGGCGACGTACCGCTCGATGAAGCCCGCCAGGAAGTCCCGTGTCCCGGCATTGGCAATCGCGCCCTGCGCATCGAAGAATCCCTCGCCGATGCGCAGGAACACCTCCGGCTGGCCGAGCGTCGGCACGTCGAGGTAAGCGAGCACGTTGCGCAGGTGCTGCTGCGACAGGGCGGAGCCGGTGGCGCCGATCGAGGCGCCCAGCACGCCGGCGGGCTTGCCCGCCCAGGAATTCTGTCCGTACGGCCGCGAGGCGTGATCGATCGCGTTCTTGAGCACGCCGGGGATCGACCGGTTGTATTCCGGCGTGACGAAGAGCAGCGCCTGCGAGGCCTCGATCTCGCTCTTCAAGCGTCGCACGCTCGGGTGAGGAGCCGGGTCGTCGTCCTGGTTGTAGAGCGGCAGGTCGTCGATGCGTAGCTGCTGCAGCTCGAGCTCCCGGGGGGCGAGCTTCGCCAGGGCGCCTGCGAGCTTGCGGTTGATGGAGTCCTTTCTGAGGCTCCCGACGACGAGGGCGACGCGATAGACGCTCATGGGCAGCTCCTTTGGGGCGGTGAACGACATCGTCACTATGCTCTGCCGCGTCCCGATCCGGAATCGGCGCCCCGGCGTTCTCGGGGGGGGCACGGCCGTCGCAGACTGCGTCGGGCGGTCGTGGACTGTGTCGAAATGTTGCTCCCCAGGAAAATAAGCCGTGCTGCGCGCCCCGTCCGCGAATGGCCCGACTCGCTGCTGAATGTCACACTGCAAGGCTACCGCTCACGCTCGCGCACGAGCAGCGCGCACGACCGGTGCAGAGCGTCCGATCCGCACCATTGTTGGCTACAGGCGCCAAGCCTGGACCGCCTCTGCGAGGACTCGAGCCCGCCCGTTGTGCACTGCGATCCCCGCCTGTTGCGGCGACACACTGCGCGTCAATGCATGGAAAATGCAGCGGTTGTGAGAACGCCGCGACGGGCGGCCCGGACGGATCGGTGCGGCCGCGGCGCTTGCGCGCGGGAGGGCAGCCGCGCGCCGCGGATCCGCCGCGGCCGGACGGCAACACCC
>JBOHZT010000206.1:0-6316 GCA_050738535.1 Steroidobacteraceae bacterium | reverse complement strand
GCGGAATTTCCCGCCGCCTGTGCATCCCGCCCCAGCCCCGCTCCGCGCTGCCGCCGTAGCCCTGATCGCTCGGCTCCTGCGCCGTCACCCCGCCCCGCGCAAGAACGTGGATCCCGGCATGCTTACCATGGAAGAGCCACCAGATGACGAGTGATCACTACATCGAGCACGAAAACCTCTCCGTGGCCTGGAGCCGCGCTTTACTTACTGCAAGTGGTAAGGGGCGCAAGGAGTTCGGGCCGCTCACAGTTTCGATCACCGGATTCGACGGATCCGGGATGTTCTACGAAGAACCCAAGATTCGTCAGGCGCTTGATGGGCTGCTGCGCAGTGAAGGGATGCAGCGCGTGGAAACAGTCGCCAGCACCATCTTTCCCAATTCCTTGTGGAACCCGGCTGCGCCGCGCGGTGAGCTCTTCCGCAGGTACCTGAATATAGTCCCCAGATTGAGGCGCGCTTCCACCAAGAACAAGCGCGGCCTGTACTTCGAACGCATGCTGACGGGCGGCTCGAAAGATCGCGAAAATCAGCTGGATTGTGCTCTCACGACTTACAACGCACGGCGGGGAGTTCGAAGAAGCATTCTGCAAATCGGCATATTCAATCCGGGCTTGGATCACTCAGCTTCTGCACTGCTCGGATTCCCATGCCTGCAGCATGTGACCTTCGCACCAACCTGTGAAGGCCTGTGCGTCAATGCGCTATATGCCAACCAGTACCTCGTTGAAAGAGCGTACGGAAACTACGTGGGTCTATGTTGGTTAGGTCGTTTCCTGGCCAATGAACTCAACATCCCGCTCGCGAGAGTGACCTGCTTCGCAGGAATCGCGGAGTGTGATGTATCCAAGGGAAGTCTTGCGCCGATCATCGCGGCCGCAAAGACAGTGGAGGCCGCCGCACCATGAGAGTCAGCGAATATCACGATTTCGTCCGACGCACTGATCAATTTAGCAAGCGCTCAGCTGAGGATCGACGCCTCATCGCCCTGTACGGTGTTGTCGGGGAGATAGGCTCGCTGGGAGCTGCGGTCAAGAAAAAGCTGCTCGGGGAAGACGGTGAACGCGAGTGGAACCGACCCAACGATGAAATCGTTGAAGAGCTTGGGGACACAATTTGGTATTGCTTTTCGTTGGCGCAAATTGCCAACGAGGGGCAATCGTTTAATGTCCTTCTGAATGACCTTGAAGAGCTGCAGCGCGAGATAAGCGGCACGAATGATCGAGCAGAGACCATTCGCGCGACACTCAATGCCGGTAATAAAATGGCGTTCCTGGCGGCATACGCCGCACGTGCACCGAACCCGGACATTCAGTTTGCCGAATATCAGAAGCTCACATTTCTAACGGCGCGGACACAAGGCCGCGAACTTTTCGGCGTGTGCGTCGCGATCCTGTGGCAATTAGCGGCCGAGCTGCTGCGCAAGACTCTTCCGGACATCGAGCTTACGATCAATCAGAGGCTGGAAGACAGGCCGATAAACATCGTGATAGGTGCAATCTGTTGGCACCTTTGTGCCGTGGCCAGTGTTCTTGATCTGTCGATAGATGATGTGATCGCGAAGAACTTGGAGAAAGTTAACTTCAGGGCGAATCGTGACAATCCGACGCCGCACCACGATGAAGGTCGAAAGGAATCAGAACAATTGCCACGAAAGTTTGAAATCAGCATAGTCAGCATACAGAAGAGAAAATCGCGCATGTACTACCGGGGACAGCGATTGGGGGATGATCTAAGCGACAACTCCTGGGAGGACGACGGCTATCGGTTTCATGACGTCCTTCACTTGTCGAACGTAGCGCATCTTGGATGGTCCCCGGTCATTCGGGGATTCATGAAGAGAAAGCGAAAGAGTGATGAGCAGCTCGATCAAGTTGAAGACGGCGCTCGCGCGGTACTTGTGGAGGAATTGGTTTTGAAGGCCATCCACTCGGAAGGGGAGCGACTGGCGCAGGAGTCAGGTCGATGTGACGTGGAGGGCCGCGCCCGACAATTTCCTGCGCCCAGCCTGATCAGTTTCAAGTTGCTCAAAACGATACGGGGGCATGTGCTCGGACATGAGGTTCACAAGAATCAGTATTGGGAGTGGGAGGATGCAATTTTCGATGGGTCCGAGATCTATCACAAACTGAGAATCGAACAGCAGGGGACTATCTGCGTTGACATGGAGGCGAGAAAGATCACGTTTAGCCCGGACGTCTTTCTCGACCTACGAGGTGCGACGGTCGGATTGGGACTCGGACGCGCGAATACAGGGGCGAACGCCCCCGAGGCCGATTTGGTCCTAACCGAGAAAGATCGAACGTGGGCAGTGGATAATGGCGGCCTCGCGCGTGCGCTGAGTGCCAAGCACGCCATCTATGCGGCGCTGAAACTGCCAGCAAACGATTGGAAGGACATGGATATCAAAGTTCTGCCCGACGGCCGCGTATGTGTACAGGCGCGAGGAGCCGTCCAGTCGCGGATGTGGGAGATAGGAGCTATCTCCTTTCAGCTCGCATTCGCCGAAGCGGATGGCAGTTGGTCGGCGACAATTAGAACTACCGGGTGACGACAATTAGATTTGCCGGTCGGCGGCCTCATCGGTGGTCTGGTTTACTCAGCCCTCACAAAGGGGGGCTGAGTGGTTACAGACGAACAGGTGAGGCTACTCATGTCATTGATAACGCAGGGGATTCCCCAAGTGACTGCCGCGGCGAAGGCCGGGATGAGCGAGCGGACGGCGCGGAAATACGCCCACTCGGGCCATGCGCCCTCGCAGGCGAAGACGCCCCATACCTGGCGAACGCGGCCTGATCCGTTCGCAGAGGTATGGCCGGAGGTCGAAGCGCTACTGCGCCAGGATGCAGGCCTGCAGGCGAAGACCCTCTGGATGGAGCTCAATGAGCGACACGGAGGCCGCTTCAGCGCCGGGCAGCTGCGCACGCTGCAGCGTCGGGTGCTCAAGTGGCGAGTGACCTCGGGAGCTGACCGGGAGGTGTTCTTTGCGCAGACCCACGTTCCGGGCGAACAGGCGCAGTCGGACTTCACGGACATGCGGCAGCTGGAGGTGGTGATTGCCGGTCAGGCCTTCCCGCACCTGCTGTATCACTTCGTTCTGACCTACTCGAACTGGGAGTCCGTATCGATCTGTCCGAGTGAGAGCTTCGAGTCCTTGAGCTCCGGCATGCAGAGCGCGTTGTGGCGGCTTGGGGGTGCTCCGCTTGAACATCGGACCGACAACCTCTCGGCTGCCACGCACGAGCTGGCCGAGAGCCGCGGTCGGGACTTCACCGAACGTTATCGGGAGCTGATGGATCACTATGGGCTGCGGGCGTCACGCAACTTCCCCGGCAACGCCCACGAGAACGGTGACGTCGAATCGGCGAATGGACAGCTGAAGACAGCCATCGATCAGCGGTTGCGGCTGCGCGGATCGCGCGCCTTTGTCTCACGCGAGGCATATGAGGGGTTCCTGGACAGCTGCATCCAGGCGCGCAATGCCACTCGGCAGGCGCGGATCGAGGAGGAGCGAGGCCATCTGCGAGCGCTGCCGGTGCGGCCATTACCGGCCTACCGGGAGTCGTATGCGACGGTCTCGCGCGCGAGCGCGGTGCGGGTGCTGAAGCACTCCTACTCGGTGTCCTCACGCCTGATCGGGTGCCAGCTGCGGGTGCGCTTGCATGCCGATATCGTCGAGCTCGATTACAAAGGCGAGCGCGTCGCGACCATGGAGCGCTTGATCGGCAGCGAGGCGCACCGCATCGATTACCGGCACATCATCCACTCGCTGGTCCGCAAGCCCGGCGCCTTCCGCCGTTACGTCTTCCGTGAAGCACTTTTCCCCACGCTGGAGTTCCGCCGCGCCTACGACGCACTGCTCACCGAAGGCTCCGACCAGGCCGATCTGGATTACGTGCGTATCCTGCATCTTGCCGCCAGCGACGGCGAGGAGGTTGTCCGTACCGTGCTTGCGGACCTTCTCAGCCAGGGGGCACTCCCCACGTACGAGGCCGTGCGCGCCAAGGTGCGCGGCCCGCGCACACCCGCCGGCGTGCCGTACCTGAGCATCAGCGCGCCCGATCTGACCGTCTACGATCGGTTGCTCGGCACTGGCACCGAGACGGTGTGCGCATGAGCGCCACCACGATCGCAGCCGATGAGACGTTGCGGCTGCGGCTGAAAGCCATGCGCCTGCCGTCCTTCCTCGAGAACTACCTCGAGCTGGCTGAACGCGGCGCGGCCGAAAGCTGGAGCCACGTTCAATATCTCACGGAACTGGTCACACTCGAAGCCGATGACCGCGCCGACCGGCGCATGACGCGGCTGCTGAAGGAGGCGAAGCTACCGCGCGAGAAGACTGTCGCGACGCTGGATCTGAACCGCTTCGCGGTGCCCCTGCGCGGTCAGATCCGTCAGCTCCTGCGCGGGGAGTTCCTCGCCGGTGCCACCAACGTGTGCCTGATCGGCCGGCCCGGGACCGGAAAGTCGCACGTGATGGCGGCGTTGGGTCGAGCGCTGGTGGAACACGGTCATCCGGTCCTGTTCACCTCGGTGGCCAGCCTCGTGGAGCGACTGCTGGATGCCAAGCGAAACCTCAGGCTCGCTCGCGAGCTCAAACGCCTGGACAACTTCGAGTGCCTCGCGCTCGATGACATCGGATACGTTCAGCACGACCGGGCGGAAATGGAAGTGCTCTTCGCGCTCCTCGCGGAGCGCTACGAGCGCAAGAGCGTCATGATCACCTCCAACCTGGTGTTCTCGAAATGGGATCAGATCTTCAAAGATCCGATGACCACCGCGGCGGCCATCGACAGGGTGGTCCATCACGCCGTCGTACTGGAGTTCACCGGTCCCAGCGTCCGCGCGGAAGCCGCCGAGCAACGCGCAGCCCTTGCCAAGCGAGACGCCTCGGCAACGGAGCGCCAGTGATCTGGGCTTGCCCGTCCACAGGGAGCTTCTGACGCCTTCGGCGTCAGACTGCCCTACGGTGGACCACTGATGAAGGCCAAAGACCGGCAGAAATGAAAGTCGCCACCGGAAGATCTAGTTGACGCTGGACAGGCAGTATTGATTGCACCGCTATTGCGATTGCCGACTTCACAGATGCGCACTAGGAAGCGCACGACCAATAGTTCAACTCGCGGTAAGCTAGTACGCCGACACGTTAATTACGAAACATAATGGCGATGCAGCTTCCGATCCGCGTCCCGGCGAGTGAACGTCCACTCGATGCCACATCGAGCGGCGTTGCGTCGCCTCTGCCAAGCAGCGATCTCGCGGGTGAGGATGGAACCGCTGATCTTCGCTGTCGGTAGGGCCTTCTCCATGAGCTGCCGCGTGACTTGCAATCGTTCCGGCGGCAACCGGGGATGCTGGCGAGGAGGCTGCGGGTCCACTCGTCGTGGATTTCATCGGTCCATCGAGCATCGTACAGGCCGTCCACCGACGCTTGAACGAGGATGTTGCGTAGATGGAAGGAGTAAAGAACGCAGGCGTCGCAGACGGCAGTAACGAGCCTAAGCGCCATACCGACGCTGGAGGTCTTGGGCGTCCTCGGCGAGGGTTTCCATGGCGCTGCGCTGGGTATCGAGCCTGGCCTTCAGCGCCAGCACGTCCCTGAGCGAGGCGCGCCGATGCTTGCCGACATAGCGGAAGGGCAGCTCGCCGCGGTCCATCCGCAGGACGACCAAGGGCCGCGAGATGCCGAGGATGCCCGGTCGCCCGCGACCCGCTTCGGCAGGGTGGTGACTTTCTTGCGATCCCGGTCTGACAGACCGGCGAACTGGACGACTTGACGAGCCATGGCGGTTTTCCTCGACTCCACTGTAGGGACCGGTGTCCGTAACTGCAATAAATAACTGAAAGACGCGGTCCTGCGGCCGCCGGAGACGTGTGCGCGTCCGGAGTGACCAGGGAGTGACCACTTTTCAGGCGTGATTGAGGCTCAATTGACCTAGCGACGACCGCGTCAGTAACTGATTTAATTATAAATGAAGTGGCGCGCTCGGCGGGATTCGAACCCACGACCCCTGCCTTCGGAGGGCAGTACTCTATCCAGCTGAGCTACGAGCGCGTGCTTGAAAGTCTATCTGTTTTGCCCGCGAGAGCCGACCGGCGCTTGGTCACGCCCTGGTCACTCGCCGAGCACGGCCTCAAGAGCGCACGTTCGGAAGCTCTTGATTCCTTTTCACATTCTACCGCGATTCGAACCTCAGCTTGATTTCTTCGGAGGCTAGTACTCTATCCAGCTGAGCTACGGGCGCGCAGAGGCAGGATGCGAGCGCGGGATTCTACCTCAGCCGTGCGGCCGGCTGCGCGGGGCGTTGTGCAGCCGCTC
>JBOHZT010000205.1:0-6354 GCA_050738535.1 Steroidobacteraceae bacterium | reverse complement strand
CCGAAGAACTGCGCTTCGGTGATGTGCAGGTTTGCATGCGCTTCGTGCATCGTGACGCCGGCGTAATGGCACCCTCCGCCCGCGAGCTGGCAGATGAACTCTGCGATCAGGCGTTTCGTGCGGCCGGTGTTCACGCCTCGAAAGGGCGGACTGAGGCGCGCGTCGGCGAGCATGCCGTCCACCGTATCGGAAACGATAGCCTTCACGACCGGCGCGCCGCCCAGCCGGGCATAAAGCGAGCGGTGCGCCGGTGACGTCCGTCCCGCCGCGAGCGCTGCTTGTCCGGACGCGGCGGCAAGCAAGCCGGCGGCCGCAATGGCAACGAGCGCAAAGGCACGCCGACGATGAAATCTCACGGGTTGTCTCGGTCCGCTTAATGAATGCGACATGTTATGTGGCGGGTTCCATCAGCCGGCGTTACGCGATTCACAGTCGGGATAGTGCGGCTGGTTCACGGAATTATTGAGCCGCCTCACGCACCATAACTTCCGGACCGAGTGTGACTCAGCTCCCACCTTCCGGAATCTCCCATGACCCCTCCCGCGCAGCTGCGGCGCGCTCTTGCCCGCGCCGTCCTCTCCACGACACTGCTGGTCGGCGCCTGCACGGCCTGCGCCGGCGGCCGGCTGCTCGCGACGGGCGGCATCACGGACATCGAGGGCAGCGCCGGCGGAGGTCTCACGCCGTGGGCGCTGATCGCCGGGCTCGGGACCGCGGACCAGATCGGCGGGAGCGCCTCCTGCACCCGTGTGGCGCCGCAGGACTTCAGCCTCGACAGCTGCGGTCTCGCCGTCGGAATCGACAATCGGCTCGAGCTCTCGGCGGACCAGATGCGGTTCGATCTCGGCAGCACGGTGCCGGGCCAGACGATCGGACTCGATGTTTTCGGCGCGAAGTGGCGACTCTTTGGCCACGCCGTCATCGACCAGGACGGCTGGCTGCCGCAAGTCTCGGTGGGAGTGCAGTGGAAGCACAACGAGGACTTCAACTGGGTGCCCCGGGCGCTCGGCGCGGAGCATGCCAGCGGAACCGACTTCTATCTTGCCGCCACGAAGATTTGGCTCGCCGGCCCGTTCGGACGCACGTGGCTCGCCGACGTGACGCTGCGCGCCAGCGAGGCGAATCAGCTGGGGCTGCTCGGCTTCGGCGGCGACCGCGGCGGCTACCGGCTACTCGGCGAGGGGAGCCTCGGCGTCTTCCTCACCGACCAGCTGATCCTCGGCGTGGAATATCGCGAGAAGCCCGATGATCTCTCCGCGTTCCGCGAGGACGATTTCGGGGACGTCTTCGTCGCTTTCTTTCCCGTCAAATATCTCTCGATCACCGCCGCGTACGTGGACCTCGGCAACATCGCCGACAAGCCTCACCAGCGCGGCTACTACGTCTCTCTCCAGGGCAACTGGTAAACGGCAGCGCGCTTACTCTCGGCGAGCGCCGATCGTCCGGTCGAGGCCGAGCGCCACCGCCGTGGAAACAGCCTCCCGCTGAGGAAGAGCACCATGAGCCCGAAATACGCGAGCCCAGCCGTGAGTCGCACCGGCATCGAGACGCGCGGGTCCGAGGAAAGGAAGCCTTCGAGGAGGCCCGAGCCGAGGAGCAACGCCGCGCAGGCGGCGAGGAGCGGCGCCAAGCTCGCCGCCGCGCGCCGCAGGGACTCGGCACGCGCCGCGGCACCTGGCCGAATCACTGCGAGAGCGAGATGCGTGCCCGCCGCCGCGGCGAGGCAGATCACCGACAGCTCCACCGGACCATGCGCGAGCGTGAACTTCAACAGCTCGAGCCCGAGCCCGTACTGGTGCGTGAACTCGAACAGCCCTCCGAGCATCAGTCCGTTGAGCGTGACGATATAGAAGCTGCCGAGACCCAGGAGCAGTCCGCCGCAGAACGCCCCGATCGCCACCACGACGTTGTTCGAGAAGATCCCTGCGGACAGAAGCGAGGCTGGCGCGATGTCGAGCAGCCGCTCGGTCCACAGATGTCCATGCTCGACGCCTTCGATCATGCGCTCGCTCGCGATGAGGCTCACGAGCTCCGGATAAGTCGAGACGAGCCACCAACCGGCGAGCGCGCTCGCGGCGAGGAGCAATGCCATCCAAAGCGCCGTGGGAGCTGCGAGGGCGGCAGCCCGCGGAATTCCCTCGCGCAGCAGCGCGCTCAGGCGTGCGGCACCGAAGCGCGGCGCGCGGCCGATGGCGGTGTGGACCGCCGCGTACGCGCGCTCGAGCGCGGCGCTGGTGGCGCTGCCCGGCAGCAGCTCGCGCGCGCTCGCGAGATCCCGCGCGAGGGCGCGGTAGGCCTCCATCGTCCGCAGCGCCTCCTCCGCGCTCGCGCGGGAGCGGCCCGCGGCATCCTGCGACTCGGTGGCGAGGCGCCGCCATCTGGGCGCACGCGCCTTCATCCAGGCCGCGGCGTCGCGCTCAGCGGGACCCATCGCGCACCAGGGCCTGCAGCCGCTCTTTGAGAGCCTGCTCGCCGAGCCGAGCGGTCCCGGCCTGCACGAACTCGGGATCCAGCCGCGAGAGCACCGCGCGCGCGAGCGCGATGCGGCGTTCAGCGGCGAGCTCGGGCCAGCGCGCCAGCAGATCGTCCACGAGCACGAGCGCCTCGGGTGCGCCAGCTCCGCGCTCGAGGAGGCCTCCGAGCCGCGCGAGCGAGGCCGGCGCCTCCTCGAGCACCAGCACCGTCCCGGCCACGAGGTCGCCGAGGCGCACGCGCTCGAGCGTCGCGAGACAGCACACGAGCCCTACCACGTAGCACAGCGGTAGCGAGTCGACCACTCGGAAGAGGTTCCGCACGATGAGCGCGCCGGTGCCGGGCAGCGAGCCCTCTCGAGTGACGATCCGCGCGCCCGCAATGCGCTTGCCGGGCGTGCGCCCGCGCATCGCCAACTCGAGTACCGGATGATAGAGAAAATAGATGAGCGCCGCCGGAGCGAAGACGGCGAGCACGAATAGCGGCGCGCCGAGCGGCGCGAGCCGTTCGTGCCGGAAGAGCAGGCGCGCGGCGAGGCCGGCGAGGATCCACACGAGCGCGGCCAGCACTCGAAAGTGCCAGTCGACCACGAACGCGTAGCTGCGCGTGCCGGGGCCTGCGACTCGCAGCGTCATGTCGACGCCCGTCAGTCCCCTGACGGAGAGTTCCTCGGCGGCCATGTCCCGCTCCACGACCCTCCTGCTGGTGTCCCGGACGGCGATTCTGATATCTTCGCAAACAAAGGTCCACGGGACGGCTCGACCCGCCCGTCGGAGAACACGGGGAGTCGGAGCCATGTACCAGCAACCGTCCTCGCCGCAATCGATCGGGGGGGTACTCGACGACGGGATCCGCCTGTGCCGCGTGGCCTTCGGCCGGTGCTGGCTGCTCGCCATCATCCCGGGACTCGTGCTCGTCGGCTACGAGCTCGCGTATCCCACGCGTATCGAGGCCGCACTCACCCACGCCGGCGCGCTCGCAGCACTCCTGCACTCGGGCCATCTCATGCTCATGGACGTCGTGGCGGGGCTCCTTGGACTCATCTGCCAGGGAGCGGTCGTGATTCGGGAGATCGCGATCTCGCGCGGCGAGGAGTCTTGCACGTTCGGCCGCGCCTTTGCGAAAAGCCTGCAGCGCCTACCCGGCATGGTGCTCGCGACGGTTTTGTTCAGCTTGATCGTCGTGGCCGGATTCGTCGCGCTCATAGTGCCCGGCATCTGGCTGTGGGGGCGGCTGCAGCTGTGGACCGTCGCGCTCTTCGCCGAGGATGCGAGCGCGACGGCGGCGCTCGCCTCGAGCTGGCACCTGACGCGGGGCCGCTGGTGGCGCGCCACGGGGATCTTCTCGGTCGCGGTGATCATCCTGATCGTGCTCTCGCTCGTGTTTCCCTTCATCGGCGGCCTGCTCGCCGCCCTGAGCCACGCGAGCGGCGCGGGCCGCGCCGTGGTGGTCTCGGTTTTCTCGCTGGCCTCGCGCGCCATCTACTACCCGCTCGGCGCCGCCATCTGGCTCGCGATGTATCACGATTTCAAGCTGCGCCGCGAAGGCGGCGATCTCGCCAGCCGCGTGGGAGCGCTGAGCAGCGCGGGCTGATCCACGTCCATGCGAGGGACGGCACTGCTCGCCTCAGTGGGACTCCTCGCCGGGGCGCCGCTCCTCGCAAACGCACGGCCGACGGCCTCGGCGCCGCGGGTTTCGACCACCACGGTCTCGACCACCGCGGTCTCGGCGGCCCCGGCGGCCAGCGCGCGCATCACCGCCGCTCGAGCGTCGATCGCCCGGTGCGCCGACCAAGCGAGCGCGCAGGTGCGCGGCCTCGAAGCGCTCCGCACCCTTTGTCCGGGGATCGGACGGGCCGTCGCGGCACTCGACCTCGGTGCATATCTCCCCGCACACTGGCAGAGCGAGGCGAGCGCGCAAGCGCTCGCGGGTCTCGGCGCGCTGGCCGTCCGATATGAGGGCCCCCCTCCCTCATCAGCGCTCGCTACGAGCATACCGGCGCTGCGGCGCATCGCGCTCGCGCTCGCGCCTCCCCCGCCGCAGCCGTCGTGGTGGCAACGGCTCGGGCGCTGGATCGGTGCGCGGCTCTCGCGCTGGCTCGCGCCGGTCTCCGTCAGTCCACAAAGCTGGCTGGGGCGGCTGCGCGCGCTGCTGCGCCCGCGCGTCGTCCTCGGCCTGCTCGCGATGCTGGGCGGCCTCGCCGTGATGGCGATCGTGCTGCTCCTCCTGCGCGCACTCAAATCCTCGAGTGATGCCTATGGGCGCCGGCGTTCGCGCAAAGCCGCGATACCCTCGTCCGCCGCCAACGAATGCGCCGCTGCAGCGACGCGCTCCGCGGGCACCGCCGCCGCAGCCGTCGCGGCAGCAGCCGCAGCGGCGGATACGCTCGATCTCGCGTCCGTCGCACGCGCCGGCCGACGCGAGCAGCCCGTGTTGTTGCTGCGCCTCCTGGTGCAGGCGCTCAATGCCTCCCATCGTATCGGCCGCGAGCGCAGCCTCTCCTGCCGCGAGCTCATCGCCGCCGGGCAGTTCGACAGCGAGCGGCAGCGCGATCGGTTCGGGCGCGTCGCGCTTCAGGCGGAGCATGCGCTCTATGGTGGACCGCACCTCGAGGCGGCCCTTCCGGAATGCGAGCTGGGCGATGCCGAGGCCCTGAGCGCCGAGCTGCTCCGACCGCCGGCCGCTGCGCTCGACCGCACTGCCGAGGGACCCGTACGAGCATGAAGGAGCGGCTGGTCGTGCTCGCTCTCGCGCTCGGTGCGCTCGGCTTGGCCGCCGCCCTCATTCTGCCGCGACGCTCCGCTCGACCGCGTTCCGCCTCCGTGCCCCTCTCCAACGCAAGCCAGCCGGATGGCTACCTTGCGGTCTGGCGCTGGCTGCACGCGGAGCACATCCCCACCCTCAGCCTGCGCTATCGCTACGACCGCCTGCCCGCGCTGCTGGCGAAACCTTCCGGCAATCTGCTGCTCGTCACCTTCCCTCAGCGAGTGCCGGCGCGCCGCGCCGAGCTTGCCGACCTCGAGCAGTGGGTCGCCCGAGGCAATACCCTGCTCGTCATGGCCGCGCTCGACGATGACCCGCCGTGGAGCCGGGGCGTCGACCCGCTCCTGGCGCAGCACCTCTTCGAGATGACAGGCCTGCGGTTGACACCGCAATCCGGCGCTCGTAGCACCCCTCGTCGCCCCGCTCGCAGCCCCGGGAGTCCTCCGGATCCAGCGGGAACGCCGGCCACGTCGGCGCCGAGCCCGTCGGCCAGACGCCTCGAGCTCGAGCCGCTCGGCGCCCATCCGCTGCTGACGGGCGTCAGCCGGATCACGGCCCTGTCGAGCCGGCCCGGGCGGCGCTGGCAGCGCATCGACACGCCCGGACCCCTGCCGCTCCAGCTCGCAGCGCGAGCACACGATGGAGCCCCGGCCCTGTGGGTCGTGCAGCGAGGCGCGGGGCAGATCATCCTGTGCGCTGCGGCGAGCACGCTCTCCAACGCGGCGATCGCGCTCGGCGGCAACGCGCGGCTGCTCGCAAACATCCTCTCCTGGTCACTCGGCCCCGGCGGAGCCGTCGTCTTCGACGACGCGCACCAGGGCGAGACGGCGTTCTACGACGCGCAGGCTTTCTTCGGCGATCCGCGCCTGCACGCGACGCTCGGCTGGATCGTGCTGCTGTGGCTCGCGTTCGTTCTCGGGCCGCTCCCGCTGCGCGCGGCGCGGCACGCATGGCAGCCGCCCGGTGAGACGGCTTACGTGGAGGCGAGCGCGCGTTACCTCGCCGCCGTCGTCCCGCCCGGCGAGGCAGCGCCGCGCCTCATCGAGCGCTTCCTCGAGGAGCTCGCGAGGCGCCACAATCTGCGCTCACAGGCGCACATCTGGGACTGGCTCGACACGC
>JBOHZT010000204.1:0-6400 GCA_050738535.1 Steroidobacteraceae bacterium | reverse complement strand
GCGGACCTCGCGGAACACCCTGATGAGCGCATCGCGCTCGGGCAGCGCCGGGCGCAGCGGATGAAACGGATCGATCCCGTTCACGCCGAGCGCCGCCGGGTCGAGGCGCGACCCGGGGAAGGGCTGAACGTGGTGGCTCACGGTCGCGCCGCGCTTGAGCCGCCCGCTCGAGTCCATGTCGATGAGCACCGCCGCGATCTCGAGCAGCGCGTCGGTCGATGCATGGAATCCGCCCGTCTCCACGTCGACCACCACCGGCAGGAAGCCGCGGAAGCGGCGTGACATGAGAGCGGCCGGCGGTGCGGCCGCAGGTGGCGCCAACGCTGGCGCTGCAGCTTCCGCCGCCGCCGGCGCCTCGGGGCTCCCGGGTGAGCTGCTCGCGCTCATGACGGTCGCTCGGACCGCGCGAGGCGCCAGGCGACCGGCTCTCCGGCGCGCAGCGGCACGAGCTCGGCGGCCCCGAAGGGGTAGCGGGCGGGGACCCGCCACGGGTCCTTCGCGAGCGTGAGGGTCGCGCCGTTGCGCGGCAGGCCGTAGAAGTCCGCGCCGAAGCGCGATGCGAAGCCCTCGAGCGCGTCGAGCCGGCCGGCCGTCTCGAAGATCTCCGCGTAGAGCTCGATGGCGGCATGCGCGGAGAAGATCCCGGCGCAGCCGCACGCCGATTCCTTCGCGCGCCGCGAGTGCGGCGCGCTGTCCGTCCCGAGAAAGAAGCGCGCCTCGCCGCTCACGGCGGCCTCGAGGAGCGCCGTCCGATCGGTCTCCGCCTTCAAAACAGGGCGGCAGAAATGGTGCGGGCGCAGCCCACCCTCGAACAGGGCGTTGCGATTGAGCAGCAGATGGTGGGGCGTGATCGTCGCGGCGATTCCGGGCCGTGCCTGTCTCACGAACTCGACGGCGCGGCGCGTCGTGATGTGCTCGAGGACGATCTTCAGCCGCGTGTGGCGCTTGGCAAGCGGCTCGAGGACGCCCTCGATGAAGCGGGCCTCGCGGTCGAATATGTCGACCGAGTCGTCTGTCACCTCGCCGTGGATCTGCAGGACCATCCCTGCCGCGCTCATGCGCTCGAGCACGGCATCGATCCGGCGGATGTCGGTGACGCCGCTGTCCGAGTGCGTCGTCGCGCCCGCGGGGTAGAGCTTGAAGCCGTGGATACAGCCGCACTCACGCGCACGCGCCACCTCGTCGGGCGCGGTGTGGTCGGTCAGGTAGAGCGTCAGCAGCGGCTCGAACGCCGAGCCGCGCGGTAGCGCGGCGATGATCCGCGCGCGATACGCGAGCGCGAGCGCCGTCGTGGTGACGGGCGGCGAGAGGTTCGGCATGACGATCGCCCGCGCGAACCGCGTCGCGGTGAACGGCAGGACCGAGCGCAGCTCCTCGCCGTCGCGCAGGTGCAGGTGCCAGTCGTCCGGGCGTGTCAGTGTGAGGCGGGTGTCCGCGGCGCTCATCTCACGGGCTTTCCGGTGTTCACGGGCCCATACCGTACACCGAAGCCCGAGCCCCGGCGCGCAGGCTCCGCCGGCGATCGGCGTGCGGCAGCGCCGCGAAGCGCGCGTCCGGCCCCCGTTCCGGTAGAATCGCGAGTAGGGTATCGAGGTCCGCTGCGGCGCGCTCGCTCGGACGCCCGCGGCGCCTCACCTTCCGCAGCCCGCGGGAGGGCCCGGAACGGCAGCGCCGGCATCATGCGCGCGGGCGGCGGCTGCTCTGCGGGCAGCGCACGCGCTCACGCACCGGTTGCTTGACCCTCACCAGCGAAATCCGGATCATGAACGGGCTTTATGGTTTCGATGTGAATTCAGGCGGATCGGCTTTCCGCATCCTAGCACAGCAGCCGCGCGCGCCTGCCGCGCCCGACTCCGATCGCGGGGCGGCAGATCTGCTCGAGTGGCTTCTCCATGACTGAACTGCCGAAATTGCAAGATCTCGATCCCGTCGAGACCCAGGAGTGGCTCGAATCGATAGATTCGGTGCTCAAGGTGCACGGTCCGGAGCGCGCGCGATTCCTGATCGAGCGCCTCACCGAGTACGCGCGCCGCTCGGGCACGCCGTTGCCGCTGCGCCCGAACACCGCCTACGTCAACACGATCGCGCCCGCCGATGAGCGCGAGTATCCCGGCGACCGAGCGATCGAGCGGCGCGTCGAGGCGTACCTGCGGTGGAACGCGCTCGCCATGGTGGTCGAGGCGAACCGCATCTCCTCGGAGTACGGCGGGCATCTCGCGAGCTACGCGTCCTCGGCGACGCTCTACGAGGTGGGCTTCAACCACTTCTGGCGCGGACCCTCCGCGCAGCATCCGGGCGATCTCATTTTCTTCCAGGGCCATTCATCGCCGGGCATGTACGCCCGCGCGTACCTCGAGGGGCGGCTCGACGACGAGCACCTGCACCACTTCCGGCAGGAAGTGGGCGGCAAGGGGCTCTCCTCGTACCCTCATCCGTGGCTCATGCCGAGTTTCTGGCAATTCCCGACGGTCTCGATGGGGCTCGGACCGATGCAGGCCGTGTTCCAGGCACGCTTCATCCGCTATCTCGAGAATCGCGGGCTCGCGCAGTCCTCGGACCGCAAGGTCTGGTGCTTCCTCGGCGACGGGGAGATGGACGAGCCCGAGTCGATGGGCGCGCTCACGATGCCCGCGCGCGAGCATCTCGACAACCTGATCTTCGTCATCAACTGCAACCTGCAGCGCCTCGACGGGCCGGTTCGCGGCAACGGCAAGATCATCCAGGAGCTCGAGGCGATGTTCCTCGGCGCCGGCTGGAACGTCATCAAGGTGCTCTGGGGCTCGCGCTGGGACCCGCTCCTCGCGCGGGACGACAAAGGCCTGCTGCGCCAGACGATGGAAGAATGCGTCGACGGGGAGTACCAGAACTTCAAGGCGAAGGGCGGCGCGTACACCCGCAAGCATTTCTTCGGCAAGTATCCCGAGCTCGAGGCGATGGTCGCCGACATGTCGGACGAGGACATCTGGCGCCTCAATCGCGGCGGACACGACGCACGCAAGGTCTACGCCGCGTACTGGGCGGCCGCGACCCACAAGGGCCAGCCGACGGTGATCCTCGCAAAGACCGTCAAGGGCTTCGGTCTCGGCAAGGGCGGCGAAGGGCAGATGGTCGCGCACCAGCAGAAGAAGCTCGATGTCGATGCGCTGCGCGTGTTCCGCGACCGCTTCAGTGTCCCGGTCTCCGATGCGGATCTCGAGTCCCTGCCGCTGTTGAAGCCAGCCCCCGATTCCGAGGAGTCGCGCTATCTGCATCAGCACCGCGCGACGCTCGGCGGCTATCTTCCGCAGCGGCACATCGATGCGCCGCCGCTCGAGCTCCCGCCGCTCGAGGCCTACGCCTCCGTGCTCGAAGGCACCGGAGGGCGCGAGATCTCCACCACGATGGCTTTCGTTCGCATTCTCACGGTGCTGCTGAAGGACAAGAACGTCGGTAAGTACGTCGTACCGATCGTTCCGGATGAGGCGCGCACGTTCGGCATGGAGGGCCTGTTCCGCCAGATCGGCATCTACTCCTCGGTCGGACAGCTCTACACGCCGCAGGACGCCGAGACGCTCATGTCCTATCGTGAGGACAAGAAGGGCCAGATGCTGGAGGAGGGCATCAACGAGGCGGGCTCGCTGTGCTCGTGGATCGCCGCCGGCACCGCCTACGCCAATCACCGCATCAACATCATCCCGTTCTTCATCTTCTACTCGATGTTCGGCTTCCAGCGCGTCGGCGATTTCATCTGGGCCGCGGCCGACAGCCAGGCGCGCGGCTTCCTGCTCGGCGCGACCGCGGGGCGCACCACGCTCGCGGGCGAGGGGCTGCAGCATCAGGACGGACACAGCCAGCTGGTATCGACCACCGTCCCGAACTGCATCTCTTACGACCCCGCCTACGGCTACGAGCTCGCGGTCATCATCCACGACGGGCTGCGCCGGATGTACGTCGAGCACGAGAGGATCTTCTATTACATCACCTGCATGAACGAGAATTACGCCCAGCCGGCGATGCCAAAGGGCGCCGAGGAGGGCATTCTCAAGGGGATCTATCCGCTCGCGACCGGCGGCAAGGGGCGCGTGCGTGCGACGCTGCTCGGCTCCGGCACCATCCTGCGCGAGTGTCTCGCGGCGGCTGAGATCCTCCAGAAGGAGTACGGGGTGCCCTCGGACGTGTTCTCCGTCACGAGCTTCAGCGAGTTGCGCCGCGACGCGATCGAGTGCGAGCGCTGGAACCTGCTGCATCCCACCGAAACGGCGCGCGTGCCCTATGTGCAGCGCAGCCTCGAGAAGTGCAAGGGGCCCGTCGTGGCGGCGACCGATTACGTGCGCGACGTGCCGGACCAGATCCGGCAGTGGGTCGGTGCGCGCTATGTCACGCTCGGCACGGAGGGCTTCGGACGCTCCGATTCGCGCGAGCAGCTGCGCAAGTACTTCGAGGTGGATCGGCACTTCATCGCGGTCACGGCGCTGAAGGCGCTGGCCGACGAGGGGAGCATCGACCGCGGGATCGTCGCGAAGGCGATTGCGGCGGCGGGAATCGATCCCTCGAAGCCCAATCCCCGGCGCACCTGACCGCAGCGCGGCGCCGCCTCCTCTAAATCCCCGCCGGACAGCCCAAGCGAGATCCCCGTGAGTCGCGTCATCGATGTGCGAGTGCCCGACATGGGCAACTTCAAGGACGTCACCGTAATCGACGTCCTCGTCAAGCCGGGCGACACCATTGAGCCCGAGACGGCGCTCATCACGGTGGAGACGGAGAAGGCGACCATGGACGTGCCCTCGACGGTGGGCGGCGTCGTCGAGCGGGTGGCGGTCAGTAAAGGAGGGCATGTCAATGCCGGCGACGTCGTAGTCGCCGTGCGTTCCGAGGCCGAGAGCGAGGCGTCGCCTGAGGCGGCTGGCGCAACGGCGTCGGCGGAGGCATCGAAGGGGGCTGGCGCTACGACGGCGGCAGAACCATCTTCGCCGGCGCCTGCCGGTGGGTCCGCGCCCGGTGCAGGTGCCTCGGGCACTGGAGCTGCGGCCTCGGGGGCTGGTGTGCGTGGCTCGAGCGCCGGTGCGCCGGCCGGGCCTGCGGCGGCTCCGAGCGGCGGCCGTGCCCCGGCAGGCGCTGCGGCTGGGGCTCCTTCGCTGCCCGAGCAGCCAGGCTTCTCGCACGCGCATGCGAGTCCCTCGGTGCGCAAGCTCGCACGCGAGCTCGGGGTCGATCTGGGGGCGGTGCGCGGCACGGGGTTCAAGGAGCGGATCACACAGGACGACGTCAAGGCATTCGTCAAGCGATCGCTCGCGAGCGGCCCTGCCGCCGGCCGGCCCGGGAGCGGGCTGCCGAGCGTTCCGGCGGTCGACTTCGCGCAGTTCGGTCCCGTCGAGAAACGCCCGCTCTCGCGGATCCAGCGCATCTCGGGCGCGCGGCTGCATGCGAGCTGGGTGAACATCCCGCACGTCACCCAGTTCGACGAGGCGGACATCACGGAGCTCGAGGCCGCCCGTGCCCGGCTCAAGGACACGGCGGCGGGGCGGGGCATCAAGCTCACGCCGCTCGCGTTCCTGCTGCGTGCTTGCGTCAAGGCCCTGCAGGAGTTCCCGCAGTTCAATGCCTCGCTCGATGCGGGCGGCGAGAGCCTGGTCCTCAAGAAATATCTGCATCTCGGCTTCGCCGCGGACACTCCGAACGGCCTGTTGGTCCCGGTCGTTCGCGATGCCGATCGCAAGGACATCTACGAGCTCGCCCGCGCCGCAGGTGAGCTCGCCGGGAAGGCGCGAGCCGGCACGCTCGGCCTGGCGGAGATGCAGGGCGGCTGCTTCACGATCTCGAGCCTCGGGGGCATCGGCGGGACGGCGTTCACGCCGATCATCAACGCGCCCGAAGTCGCGATCCTCGGCATTTCCCGCTCGGCCATGCGGCCGGTGTACTCGGACGGCGCATTCGTCCCGCGGCTCATGCTGCCCTTTGCGCTCTCGTACGACCATCGTGTGATCGACGGCGCGCTCGCCGTGCGCTTCACGACTTTCCTGGCCCGTACCCTCGAGAACCCCGCTGGCCTCGTCGAGGCCGTGCCCTGAGTCGGGCGGCCTCCCCTCATTGCATCCGCGCCATGGGACTTCGCCGATGAGCTCGATCGATCTCGTCGTTCCCGACCTCGGGAATTTCCACGATGTGCCGGTCATCGACGTCCTCGTGAAGCCCGGAGACGCGATCGAGGTCGACACGCCGCTCATCACGCTCGAGACGGAAAAGGCCTCGATGGACGTGCCCTCGACCGCGGCGGGTACGGTGTCCGAGGTCCTCGTCAAGCGTGACGACAAAGTCTCGAAGGGATCCGTCATCGCGCGGCTCGCGGCCGAGGCGTCGCAGCCGGCGGCGGCTTCCGCGTCGGTAGCGCCAGCCTCGGCGTCCGCGTCGCCGGCTTCCGCGC
>JBOHZT010000203.1:0-6410 GCA_050738535.1 Steroidobacteraceae bacterium | reverse complement strand
TTCCGACGCTCGGCGGATCACCGCCTCCTGTTCGGCGGGCGGGTGACCTACTCCGGCTTCGATCCCTCGCGCATCGCCGCCACGACGCGCCGCCGGATGTTGAAAGTGTTCCCGCAGCTGCACGATGTGCCGATCGAGCATGCCTGGGGCGGCTATCTCGACATCACGCTGAGCCGCGCGCCGCATTTCGGTCGCCTCGCCCCGGACGTGTACTTCCTCCAGGGCTTCTCCGGTCACGGGATCGCGCTCGCCGGGATGGCCGGCAAGCTGCTCGCGGAAGCGGCTTGCGGCGAGGCAGAGCGATTCGACCTGTTCGCGCGCATTCCTCACCGGGATTTCCCCGGCGGCCGACTCCTGCGGCGTCCCGCGCTGGTGCTCGCGATGATGTACTACCGCATCAAGGATCTGCTGGGCTAGGGATCCGCGGGCCACGGACCCGTTGGGCTAGCGCATCCGCTACCGCTCTCGGCCGCTCCCGAGCACCCAGAAATTCGGGCCCCGCGCCGCCTCGAGCTTGCGCAACTGCTCGCGGTGAATCTCGCGCACGCGCGCGGGCGTGATCGCCTCGGCGCGATCGACCTCCTCGATGCCGAGGCTGGTCTTGTCCTCGTACAAATGCTCGCCGACGAGCCGCGCCCGCTCGTCGTACGGCCAGATGAACGCCTGCCGGCTGTGGACGTGATAGAGCCGGTCCGCGTGCTCGACGGTGTAGCCGAGCTTGCGCAAGTCCGCGCCCACGGCGAGCTGGTGGAAGGTGATCTCGTCGCAGATCCCCCAATCCGCCACCGCGAGCCGGTCGTCCGAGTGCCACAGCACCGCCTCGCCGACACTGTTGTAGAACGCGCGGACCCCGTCCTTGCCCTCGACGACCGCCGGGCTCGCACCCCAGCTCACCCGGTACACCGGCCGATCGACGATCATGTCCGGCGCCAGGATCTTGTCGTACTCGCCCGCACCCTCGAGATGCACATGGCGCCAGAAGTTGAGCAAGATCGCCCGGTGCAGCGGATCCGTCGTCCTCGCGAGGAGCTTCGCCGTCGGCTCCATGCACTCGTACACTGCCTTCTCGAATCGGTTCATCTCGACCTCCGGATCCCGCGCGAACACCGTGCGACTATAATGGCATCGCCTCCCGACGGCACCGCCTGGACCCGCGTAAGGCCCGCCGCTCGTCCCCTGCGGGCGCTCGACGACACGACGGTCCGCCGTCGGCTCGCGGCGGCGATTGCGGCCGGCGACGGGAAGGCGGGCGCGCACTGCATCCACGAGCTGTGGATGCGCGCCGAGCTCGCGGTGGACATCGACGCGGAGCTCGAGCGGCTCTGGGCGCGCACCGCGCGCTCGATCCCCGAATGGCTACCGATGAGGCACATTGATTGGCTGTCAATCGCCTACGACGTCGCCGCAAGCTTCCGCTCCCGCCGGCGCGGTAAGTCGAACGTCTACCTCGTCCTGCTCGACTACCACGATCGACGCAACGGCCCGTACGGCGTGTACGTCGGAATGAGCGACTACCCGCCCGCACAGCGCTTCGACCAGCACAAACAGGGCATCCGCGCGTCAGGCAGCGTGCTCAAACGAGGGCTCGAGGTGCTCGCCGGCCCGACGCTGCATCTACAGCGCATCAGCCGTTCGGAGGCCGCGCGCATCGAAGCCGAGCTCGCCGTCGCGCTCGCCGACGCCGGCCTCATCGTCGAGGGCGGTCACTGAGCGCCGGCGTGCAAGCACACACGCATCGCCCGCGCTTTCCAACCCCGCTCTGCATGAGCGTCATTCCTTGCCTCGAATCCGGATCTCGTAGCAGCGGTGGATCTTGGGATTGCGCTCGTAGTCCCGCGGGATCGTCGCCGCGGAGATGTCCCGGACGTCGTAGCGTTCGAGCAGCGACTCGTCGAGCTTGAACCGCTGTGCATTCGTCGAGAACACGATGAGCCCCTGCGGCGCGAGCAGCCGCGCGCAAGCGTCGATCAGCTCCGGATGATCCCGACCGATGTCGAGCACGCCTTCCATCCGCTTCGAGTTTGAGAACGTCGGCGGATCCAGAAAGATGAGATCGAACCGGTCGGCCGCGGCCCCCGGCTGCTCGGCGCCCAGCTGCGCCGCGCTCGGCTGCGCGGCATCGGGTACCCGACCTCTGCCTCGCGGTCCGCCTTGGCTGTGCTCCCGCAGCCACTCGCGGCAGTCCGCCTGCACGAGCGCATGCGGGCTTCGCGCCGATGCGGGGCCATGCTCAGGGCCATGCTCGGGCGAGAATTTGGCCTGGACGCCGTTCAGCGCGAGATTGCGCCGGGACCACTCGAGATAAGTCCGTGACAAATCGACCGAGACCGTCGCTCGCGCTCCGCCCGCCGCGGCGTACACGGTCGCGCTCCCCGTGTAGCAGAACAAATTGAGAAAGCGCTTGCCGCGCGCGGCCTCGCGCAGCCGGGCGCGCGTCATCCGGTGGTCGAGGTAGAGGCCGGTATCGAGATAGTCGTCGAAGTTCACCGCGAACTGCAGGCCGCCCTCCGTGACGGTAAGGAATCTGCCGCGCTCCGCCGACTTCGCGTACTGCTCGCCGCGCTGCATGCGCCGGCGCGTCTTCAGCCGGATGCGCTCGGACGGAACACCGGTCACCGCGGGCAGCGCCGCAAGCGCCTCGCTGCGCCGCCGCCGGACGGCCTCCGCCTCGATCTCCGCGGGCGCCGCGTACTCCTGCACCTGCAGCCACACTCCCCGGTCGTCGTCCTGCACCTCGTACCGGTCGATCGCGAAGGCGTACTCCGGCATGTCCGCATCGTAGAGGCGATAGCAGCCGATACCCGCCCGCTTTGCCCAGCCGGCGACCCGCTTGAGGTTCTTGGCGATGCGATTGCCGAACATCCGCGCGCCGGGGCTCGCAGCGAGCTCCGCGGCACGCTCGGCCGCACTGCGCTTGGCGAGCCGCCCCGGCTCGCGCAGGCTCTCGGGCGAGATCCGCATCCGCAGCAGCCGGCACTCGATCGCGCCGTTCCAGAGCACATGCGTGCGATGCGCGCGGATCCCGAGCTCCATGCCGAGCTCGGGCGCGCCCGTGAGCACCGCCGCATCCCAGCCGCTGAAGCGCTCGCGCAGCACGGCGCCGAGCTCGCGATGCACGGCACGTGCGCCCTCGCGATCCTCGAGTCGCGCCCCGTAAGGCGGATTGGTGCACACGAGGCCGCGAAGCGGCGCCGCAGCCGTCGGCGGCGTCTCACATTCCGGCGTCTCGCCTCCCGGCTGCGCGTCGGCGAGCGCGCCCACTTCGAATCGCACGAGCGCGGCGACACCGGCGCGCTCGGCGTTGCGCCGGGCCGTCTCGATAACCCTGCGATCCCGGTCGCGGCCGCGCAATGCGAGCCGCGCCGCGCTTGCGAGCCCGAGCCGCGCACGCTCCTCGGCTTCCTGCCGGACCCGCTGCCAGAGCGCCGCGTCGTGCCCGCGCCAGCCGAGAAAGCCGAAATAATCGCGCCCGAGCCCAGGCGCAATGTCCGCCGCGATCAGCGCGGCCTCGA
The DNA here is from genome assembly GCA_050738535.1 of Steroidobacteraceae bacterium. Lineage (GTDB taxonomy): Bacteria > Pseudomonadota > Gammaproteobacteria > Steroidobacterales > Steroidobacteraceae > JASHUC01. The sequence goes on along the minus strand of JBOHZT010000203.1, from coordinate 2,898 downwards.
TGACGAGCGTCCCCGAGCCGCACAGCGGATCGAGAAATGGCGCGCCGCCCGCCGCAAGCTCCCGCCACCCGCAGCGCAGCAGCAGGCCTGCGGCAACGTTTTCCTTGAGGGGCGCCTCGCCGGCCTCGGCGCGATAGCCGCGCCGGTGCAAGCTCTCGCCCGCGAGATCGATCGCGAGCGTGACGCTCGTGCCGCTCGCATGCGCGTGCACCCGCACGCTCGGCCGCTCGCGCGCCACATCCGGTCGCGCGCCGGCGCGCTCCCGTAGCTCGTCGCACACGGCGTCCTTCAGCTTGAGCGCGCCGAAGTGCGTGTGCGAGATCGAGGGATGGTGCCCGCTGAACGCGCTCGCGAGCGTCGCGCCGGGTCCCAAATGAAGCGACCAGTCGAGCTCCCGCGCCCGCGCGTAGAGCTGCTCCGCGCTCGCCGCGTCGAAGCGCGCGACCTCGAGGAAGACCCGGTTCGCGATTCGCGACTCGAGGCATGCGCGATACGCTGTCGCGAGCGAGCCGCGAAACTCGGCGCGGCCCGAGCGCTCGCGCACGTCCACCGCACCGAGCGCCCTGAGCTCCGCCGCGAGCAAATCGCCGAGTCCGCGCGGACAGCTCGCGATGAATCCCCCGGGAATCGCCGGCAATCCCGACTGTTGCGCTGACGCCACGGTTGAGTTCTCGTGTATCATTGCACCCCCCGAATTCGAGCCACCCACCATGTCGAACACGCAATCCCTCGATGCCTTCTGGATGCCATTCACCGCGAATCGACAGTTCAAGTCGAAGCCGCGCATTCTCGCGAAAGCCGAGGGGATGCACTACTGGACCGCCGACGGACGCCAGATCCTCGACGCGGTCGCCGGCCTTTGGTGCGTCAACGCCGGACACGGCCGCCGCGAGATTCGGGATGCGCTCGCTCGCCAGATCGAGACGCTCGACTACGCACCGCCCTTCCAGATGGGGCACCCGGGGGCGTTCGAGCTCGCCACGCGCGTCAAGGAGCTCGCGCCCGCGGGACTCGACCACGTGTTCTTCGTGAATTCCGGCTCCGAGGCGGTCGACACCGCGCTCAAGATCGCCGTCGGCTACCACCGCATGCGCGGCGAGGCCGGCCGCACGCGCCTCATCGGGCGCGAGCGCGGCTACAGCGGGGTGGGATTCGGCGGCATCTCGGTCGGGGGCATCGCGCCGAACCGCAAGATGTGGAACGGCGTGCTGCTGCCGGGCGTCGACCATCTGAAAGCGACGCACGATCTCGCCAGGAACGCATTCTCGCGCGGACTGCCCGAGCATGGCGCGGAGCTCGCGGACGAGCTGGAGCGCATCGCGACGCTGCACGATCCCTCGACCATCGCGGCCGTCATCGTCGAGCCGATCGCAGGCTCGACCGGCGTGCTCCTGCCGCCGCGCGGCTATCTCAAACGGCTGCGCGAGATCTGCGACAAGCACGGCATCCTGCTCATCTTCGACGAGGTGATCACCGGATTCGGCCGCACCGGCTCGCCGTTCGCTGCCGAGGAATTCGGCGTCACGCCCGACATCATCACCTGCGCGAAAGGCCTCACGAACGGCTGCGTGCCAATGGGCGCCGTGATCGTGAAGAAGGGCGTGCACGACGCGTTCATGCAAGGGCCCGACGGCATCGAGCTGTTCCACGGCTACACCTACTCCGCGCACCCCGTCGCGTGCGCGGCCGGTCTCGCCGCGCTCGATGTCTACGCGCGCGAAGGCCTGCTCACGCGCGCGAAGACGCTCGCGAAGCAGTGGGAAGACGCAGGCCATCAGCTGCGCGAACTGCCGCACGTGATCGACGTGCGCAACTACGGGCTCATCCTTGGCCTCGAGCTCGAGCCCATCGCGGGCAAGGTGGGCGCGCGCGGCTTCGACGTGTTCCTCAAATGCTTCGAGAAGGGCGTGCTCGTGCGGCAGACCGGCGACATCATCGCGCTCTCGCCGCCGCTCATCATCGAGCCTGCGCAGATCGACCAGATCTTCGAGACGCTCCGCGGCGTGCTGCGCGCGGGCTAGCCCGCGGCGAGCGGCTCCCGCTTCCCGGCTCGCTCGGCGGCGGAGCAGCTTCCGCTACTTCTCGAAGGTGAGCCGCTCCAGGCGGTGCAGGAGATTGCGCGCCTGGTCCGGCGTGCACACCCCCGACTCGACGCAGATCTTGAGCCCGCCGCCGACGTGCGTCGCGAGAGCGGCGATCACGGCGACCGCCGAGTAGCGTGCGGTGAGCTGGGGCAAGATGCCGTTGAGATCGAACGTGCAGTCGCGCAGCTGCCGGTCGAAAAGCTCGTCTGGATCCGATGCGGTGGACATGAGACGCCTCCGATGCGTTCGAGACCCCCTGCGTAGGATATATCCCGTGGACTCAAGCGCTCAACCTCGGCAGGATCGGGCGGCATGCGAACCTCGGCGCAGCAGATCTCAGAGGCCTTCGGCCGCATCCTCAGGAGCCAGCGCGAGACGCGGCATCTCTCCCAGGAGGAGCTCGCGCTCGCCGCGCGGGTGGACCGGACCTTCGTGAGCCAGATGGAGCGCGGCATCCGTCAGCCGACGCTCACGACGCTGTGGAAGCTCGCGAACGCGCTCGACATGCCGCCCGCGACGCTCGTCTCCCGGATGGAGCGGCTGATGCGCTAGCCGCCCTCCCGGCGCACGGCGCAGCGGCAGATCCGCTCGCACAATTGCGGGAAATCGATCCCCACCACCCGCGCCGCCTGCGGCAGCAGACTGTTCGAGGTCATGCCAGGCAGGGAATTGGCCTCGAGGCACCACGCCCCGCCCGCGGCGTCCATGCGGAAGTCGACCCGGCTGTACGCCCCGAGCTTCAGGGCGCGATGGGCCTGCAGCGCGAGGTGCTGGAGATTGCGGCTCACCTCGGCCGGCAAGTCGGCGGGGAACA
>JBOHZT010000202.1:0-6429 GCA_050738535.1 Steroidobacteraceae bacterium | reverse complement strand
CCGACACAGCGTCGTCGTCCAAATGGTCGCCGCAGGCATCGACGTCACCGTTATCCGCGACTGGCTCGGGCATGCCAATCTGGACATGACGAATCACTACGCGCGCGCGAATCTGGAAACGAAGCGCAAAGTGCTCGAGCGGGTGAGTCCAGGGACCAGACCCAGCGCCCCACCGCGGTGGAAGCGGAATCGGGAACTGATGGCATGGCTCGACTCGCTGTGACCGGCTCGTGATCAGAAGTTGAAGTGATCCGTCTCTCCCGAAATGTAGCGGAGCGGATCACTTCCTTCCCATTGAGCAGAGGCGCGCTTTCTGATGGTGGGGTAATCACGGTTTTTGATGGAGTTCCCGGTTCCCGTTCCCGTGCGCTGTAGAGGGGTGGGAACGGGAACGCGGAACAGCTCGAGGCCGTGTGATGGGTAAGCCCCGCGCCAGCCGCTTTCGCGGCTCGCACGGGGGTTGCTGTGTCGGCGCCGGTATCGGGAGCAGGTTTTGCGAGTGGGTGAGCGAGGCCCGCCCAGGAGGAGCTCGTGAGCGGGCGGGCGTCGCTCTGGAGGATGTCGGGGGTGGGATCAGCTTGAGGACGGATGCGGTGCGGGTGCTGCTGTTAAGCGGACCAGTTGGTATCCGTCAGCATCGTGCAGGAGGTGTCCGGTGCCGGTAAGAGCACGGAGTCGCTCGTGTAGGCTCGCGTGGCGTACGCGGCACAGCTGGCGCAGCTCCCCAAGGGGCAGCGGGCGGCCGGCGGCTTCAAGCGCGGCGGTGATGCGCTCGTCGATTGAGGCCGATGTGGGCGCGGGGGCATCCGGCTTCTCAACCACGGTGAGCGCGAGGGCTGGGCCGCGTTCGGTGAGCGCGAGCGTGATGCCCGCAAGGGAGGCCGCCGCGCGATGCTCGACGGTGAGGGTGAGGCCGGCGGCTGTGGTGCGCCGCAGGTATAGGTTCGAGTCGCCCCAGGCGTGGAACTCCGAGGAGCCGCGCAGGGCCTGGCCAGCGCGCACGTTGCCGGAGGACTTCTTCGCGTGATGCACGAGGAGGACGGCCAGATCGTGCTGGCGTTGAAGGTCGCGCAGGAAGGCGAGGATCGGGGCGACCTCCCCGCTGGCGTTCTCATCGATCCGGTGAAGGCGCACGAAGGGATCGAGGACGAGCAGCCGCGGCCGCAAGGCCTCTACGGTGCGCGCCAGGCGGTGGCGATCGGGCTGGAGATCGAGCCGCAGGGACGGTGCGGTGATCACCTGAACGTCGAGGGCGGGGAACTCGCACCCCGCGGCGGCGCAGATCCCTTCGAGCCGGGCGCGCACGATGTGCAAGGCATCCTCGGCGGCGTACAGCAGCACCCGGCCCGGCTCACGCACCGCGAAGCGCCGCAGCGCCGGACGCCCGGAGGCGACCGCGACGGCGAGGTCCAGGGCGAGGAAGCTCTTGCAGCACTTGGGTTCCCCGCCGACGATGCCGACGGCGCTCTCACCCCAGAGATCTTCGACCAGCCAGCGGTTCTCGGCGGCCTGCGCCGCCAAGCGGTAGGCGGGCTCGACCGGCAGGAGGCTCAGCGTCTGCGTCCGGTGGCGGCGAGCTTCAGCGGCGCGGCGGTGGGCGCCGGGGGCGTGAAGGTCTCGAAGAACAGCTGCTCGTCGATCTGGCGCGCTTCGCGCTGAGCGGCCGCCGCGAGCAGCTCCCCGCCCATGTTCATCAGAGCCCGCAGGTTCCCCTGGGCGTGATCGGCGAGCGCGGCGATCACCTCGCCGGTCATGAGCTTCGGGGCGCCGGCTTTGGCGAGTGCGTGCGTGAGCGCTTCGCGCAGTTCCTCGGGCGAGGCACGTTCGAGCGTCAGGCGCACCCGCATCCGTGAGGACAGAGGCAGTAGCTCCTCGCTCCTGAAGCGCTCGGCGAGGCGCTGATCGCCAGCGAGCACGACGGTCAGGAGCAGGTGCGAGTCCAGCCGCGTCGAGGATAGCAGCCGCAGCTCCGCCAGCACCGCGGCGATCACCTCCTGGGCCTCATCCACGATGATCACGGGTCGGGAGAGGGCGGCCTCGACGTGGGCCTGCCAGCGCGCTCGCAGCACCTTGGCGCCGGCGTGGCGGTTGTGGGGATGGAGCTCCACGCCGAACAGCTCCCCCATCTCGCGGTAGAAGTCCGCCATCCCGGCCTGGGGACGGGAGAGAACCCCGACCTGCACGTCACGCAGCGCGCCGAGCCGCTCGGCAAGGATGCGCAACCCCGCGGATTTGCCCAAGCCCGGCGCGCCGGTGAGCAACGCGAAGCCGCCCTCGCCCAGGAGCTGCTCGATGCGCCAGCAGAAGGAGTCCAGCCGCGGGCTCACGCGCAGCGCCTCGACCGGAACTTCGGCGGCAAAGGGGTTCCACTTCAGACCATATAGGGACAAGAGCTTCTTGTTCACGGATCGTTACCTTCATCCGGGAGAGGGGGTTCATCCTTCGGCAGATACGCCGGCGGGAGCCCGGTGGCGGCCCGCTCGCGCATCAACTTCTCGAGCAACGGCGCCATCTGGCCGGTGGGCGGCGGGGCCGCAGAGGTGGAGTTCGGCACCGGCTTCGAGGACGGTGCCGAGGAGGCGAGCGGCTCGAGCGGGGCGCGCACGGCGCTGGAGTTGCGAGTCTTGTCCAGCGGATACAGCCGGCACAGCAGCTGCCCGGTGCGTTCATCGACGAGATGAACGACGGACAGATCCCAGCTCGCGTAGCGGATCTGAAGCTCCCGCAGGTGCCGGTAGCGGCTGGGGACCTCGAAGCGCCGCGCACCGAGCATGAGGGTGCCGTCGCTGGCGCGCTGGATACGCCGCTCGGAGCGGGTAAAGGCGGCCCGCAGCGCGGCGCTGTCCGGTGCAGGGCGCAGTACTTCGGGGCCGGCCAGATACCGCGCAAGTGGCGTCGCGCCGGTCTCGGAGTGGACGGCGCGGTGGTACTCGTACTCGACCCACGCCTGGGTCGCCTCGTTGAGCCTCTCGAGGGTGAGATCAGCGACGCTCTCGAGCATCGCCATGAGCCGCCCTTCAACTTGCCCCCAGAAGCACTCCTGCTTGCCGTTCTGGTAAATATGGGTTCGAACCCATATGCATGTGTATGTCGCCGAGCAGTTTATGTTCTCATCGTTCGCCGAAGTCCGGGATTTGCAGGGTCAGCGCGCGATCTCGCAGAACATAACTTTCTAGATCGCATGCAGGAACTCCATCAGCGCCCGTTGTTGACGCCATGGTGTTCGAGATCCCTTGCTTTCCTTGATGGCACAGGCGTCAAGGGCACGCGCTTTGGTCTCAAGGTCGGTCTCGGCGTAAATATTGGTGGTATCGAGAGAGACGTGTCCCAACCAGCCGCGGATCGTGTTGATATCGACGCCTGCCCGAAGCAGATGCGAGGCCGTCGAGTGTCTGATGACATGCGGCCCAATGCGCTTGGCGGCAATTGATGGCTTCTTCAGCGACGCACGAGCGGCGTAACGCTTGACCAGTCCATAAATCCCCGAACGAGTAAGAGGATCATGGTTGCGGTTAAGGAAGACCCGATCCGTTACCGCCCGTCCTGCGACCAGTGGCCGCAGCACTTGTATCGTTGCCGGCCAAAGCGGACAGGTGCGCACCTTTCGGCCTTTCCCCAGCACCTGTACAGCGCGGGCATACCAGTCGAGGTCTTGGACCGACAACTGCGCCGCCTCGCTCACGCGAGTGCCGGAGTTATACAGGAACAGAAGCAAGGCGTAGTCGCGCGCGCCCTGGGCAGTTGCACGAGCGGGCGCATCGAGCAGTGCATGGATCTCCTCACGATCGAGACAGGTGATGGAGCGATGCATCGTCTTTTTGAAGGGGATTTGGCGTACCTCAACGCACCACTGCAGATGTTCGGGTGCGTGTTCACCGATAAAGCGTGCGAGCGCATGGATGGCACTCAAGCGTTGATTGCGCGTGCGCACGGTACAGCGACGCTTACCTTCGATCTCCTTCAGAAACAGCCGGATACGCCCGGCGGAAAGCTCCGACACCGTCAGCTTCTCGATCGGCCGACGGGCGTCCGCAGCGATGAACGGCAACAGCTGCAGCAGCATATCGCGATAGCTCTTTTGGGTATTGGGCGAGAGGTTGCGCTCGCCGACCAGATGCTCGAGCAGAAAGCGGCGCACCCAGGGCGCAATCATCGTGATATCAGCCATCGCGGCGCCCTCCCGCATAGCGCTCGAACCGTTTGCTTGCTTCCCGCAGAAGCGGTGGCGTCAGGGTGAGATAGTGCTGCGTTCCCGAAAGGTCCTTGTGTCCGAGGTAAGTGGCCAGGCGCGGCAGCAGGTATTGAAGGTCGGCGCCGCGCCGATACCAGGCAATAAGCCGATGGACCACCGCGCTGTGCCTCAAATCGTGCAAGCGTGGCTGTCGTCGCGCCCCACCTTGCCGAGACACCTGCGCGATCTTGCACAGCAGGCGGAACGTTCGCTCGACCGCGAACTGCTCGATGCGCTCGCCGTTGCGCATCCGAAAGAAGGGGCGCTCGACGTTCGACGTCGGCTGCCGATCCCAGCACCGACGATAATCGCTCAGGACTCGAGCCAGATCCTTGCCCAGAGGAACCAACCTCGTCTTGAAAAACTTGGTTCGTCGAACGGTGAGGACCGCCTCGTCCAAGTCGACATCGGCGACATCGAGGCGGATCGCCTCACCGAGGCGCAATCCTGCGCCGTAGAGAAGCAGCAACACCGTGCGCAGCGTGTTCTCATCGAGAAGCGCCAAGGGATTTTGGCAGGCGACGGGCGCTGCTTGAAGTAGCCTTCTGATCTCCTCGTGTGGGTAGATATAAGGAACGAACGTGGTCGTGCTCGCCTTTGGAGCCCGAGGCAGGGGCGGCAGCTGGATGCCGTGTCGGGTTGCAAGATATCGAAAGAACGAATGGCGCTTAGTTTAGCCGCTGCAATACGTTGAGGTTGATGTAATGGGTTGAAATTCCAGGAGAAGGCTGGCCACCGAGATTGGTAGGATGGAGTTACGAAGCAACATCCACAACCAAGAGGGCCAGCCTTGAGTCATCGTAATGCCGAGTTCGTTTGCCATCAACAGGCCAGAGAGATTCGTCGGCGCGCGAAGCAGGTCGATTCGCTGGACTTTTTCAACTTGATCACCGGGCCTGAGCTGCTGAAGGCGCTCGAAGCGCTCCTGCCGGAGTATCGAGAGCGCAAATTTTCCCCGACGGTGACGCTGGCGATGTTCCTGGGTCAAGTTCTGCGTGCCGATAGCTCTTGCCGCAACACCGTGAACGAGGCGATCGTCAATCAGTTGCTGCGGGGATCGGAGGCGGTCAGCGCGAACACCGGTGGGTACTGCCAAGCGCGAGAACGACTGCCGATCGATCTGGTTCGCGAACTGGCTCGACGCTGCGGGCTGATGATGAATGGCCACACGCCGAAAGGGTGGCTATGGCGCGGTCGGCACGTGAAATTGACCGATGGGACGACAACGTTGATGCCGGACACGGAGCAGAACCAGGCGAGGTACCCGCAGCATGGGGGCCAGGAACCGGGGGCGGGCTTTCCGATTGCGCGGCTGGTCGCCGTCATCTCGCTGGCCAACGGGGCGGCACTTGATTTCGCCATGGGTCCGTACAAAGGCAAGGGCACGGGTGAGTACGGGTTGTTTCGCGAGTTGCTCGACTGTTTTGTCGATGGTGACGTGATGCTGGCCGACAGCTACTACTGCGGCTACTTCCTGATCGCCGAGATGCAGGCTCGCGGGGTGGACGTGCTGTTTGAGCAGCATGGGGCGCGGCACACGGACTTTCGCACCGGCGAGAAGCTCGGTGCCCGCGATCACGTGGTGCAGTGGAGCAAGCCGGTGGCCAGACCGGCGTGGATGACGCCCGAGCAATACGCTGCCTATCCGCCTACGCTGACCCTGCGCGAAGTGAGAGTGCGCAAGAAAGTGCTGGTGACGTCCTTCCTCAATCACCGCGAAGTCTGCAAGCGGGAAATCGGCCGGCTGTTTCTGCGCAGATGGAACGTTGAACTGGACCTGCGCAACATTAAATCGACCCTCGGCATGGAGCGTTTGACCTGTAAATCGCCGGATATGTGCGAGAAAGAGGTCTGGGTATATGCGCTCGCCTACAATCTGATCCGCTCGTTGATGGCCGCGGCCGCTGCACAGGCCGGTGTGCTGCCAAGGCAGCTGAGCTTCAAACATACGGTGCAGGTCTGGGTGGCGTGGAGTCAAAGGCAGTTTCTCTCAACGATCCGTGAAGACACCGCCGCCTTGTTCCGGTTGATCGCCCACATCCGAGTCGCGAACCGGCCCGGTCGGATGGAACCTCGCCTCATCAAAACTCGACCTAAACCCTTCGGACGACTACAGACTACGCGCCGCAGAGCGCGCGCGAATATCAGAAAATATGGACATCCGAAGAAACTCACGGCCTAAACTAAGCGGCATTCAT
>JBOHZT010000201.1:0-6459 GCA_050738535.1 Steroidobacteraceae bacterium | reverse complement strand
CCTTGCCCTCGGCCGCGAGATCGATCCCGAGGACATCGAGGAGCTGACCCAGCTCGCGATCTCGGCCGGCGCCGAGCCAGTCGCGACCGTCACGGGCGCGCGCGCGCGGCCGGATCCGAGATTTTTCGTCGGCAGCGGCAAGGCGGAGGAGCTGCGCACGGTGGCGCTCGCGCAGGAAGCGGACGTGATCCTGGTGGATCACGCGCTCACGCCGAGCCAGGAGCGCAATCTCGAGCAGCACGTCGGAACGCGCGTACTCGATCGCAACAGCCTGATCCTCGATATCTTCGCGCAGCGCGCGCGCAGCTTCGAGGGCAAGCTCGAAGTGGAGCTCGCGCAGCTGCAGCACCTCGCGACCCGCCTGGTGCGCGGCTGGACGCACCTCGAGCGCCAGAAGGGCGGCATCGGCCTGCGCGGACCCGGCGAGACGCAGCTCGAGACCGATCGGCGCCTGCTCTCGCAGCGCGTGCGGGTGCTCACCAAGCGCCTCGCGCGCTTGAAGCAGCAGCGCGAGACGGGCCGGCACCTGCGCACGGAGATCCCCGTGCCGACGGTGTCGCTCGTCGGCTACACCAACGCCGGCAAGTCGACGCTCTTCCGGGCGCTCACCGGCGCCGATGCGTATGTCGCGGATCAGCTCTTCGCCACGCTCGACCCGACGGTGCGCCGCATGCGGCTCGCGGGCGGCACGCCGATCGTCGTCGCCGACACCGTGGGCTTCATCCGCGAGCTGCCGCACGAGCTCGTCGCGGCCTTTCAATCGACGCTCACCGAGGCGCGCGAGGCGACGCTGCTGTTGCACGTGGTCGATGCGAGCCACCCGCGGCGCGAGGCGCAGCAGGCGCAGGTGAACCAGGTGCTCGCGGAGATCGGGGCGGCGCACATTCCGCAGATCCTCGTGTACAACAAGATCGATCGGCTCGCGGCGGCGGCGCGCATCGAGCGGGATGCCGAGGGGCGCGCGGCGGCGGTGTGGATCTCCGCGGCCGAGCGCAGCGGCCTCGAGCTGCTCGGCGAGGCGGTGAGCGAGCGGCTCGCGCGCGTCGCGCGCTCGGCGCGCGTGCATATCCCCGCCAACGCCGGGGCGCTGCGCTCGAGGCTCTATTCGCGCGGTGCGGTGCTGAGCGAGCAGGCGCGCGAGGACGGCTCGCTCGACCTCGCGGTGGAGCTTCCGGAGAAGGATCTCCTCGCCCTCGCGCGGGCGCGGGGCGTCCAGATCCTCGAGCTCGAAGGCGCGCCTTGTACCGCAGCGGAGGCATACCTACAATCGAGGGTTTCCGCGGCCGGGGCCAAATTCTCCTGAAGGCCTCCCGAGCGAAGAGTTTCCGGCGCGTAGCGCGCTCATCCGTATGGCATCGAATCAACCGGGCGGTAACAAGAGTCCCTGGGGGCGGCGTCCGGGTCAAGGGGGAACCGATCTGGACGAGAGGGTCAAGAACTGGCAGCGCAAGCTCGAGGCCGTGCTGCGTGCCGCGAGCCCCGGCAGCGAGAGCAGCCGCTCGCTCGTCGCGACCGCCGTGCTCATCGCCGTTGCGCTCTGGCTCGGCAGTGGCTTCTTCCAGATCGCTGCGACCGACCGCGGCGTAGTCGAGCGTTTCGGCAAGCTCGTCGAGGTGCGCAGCCAGGGCTGGGGGTGGCGCTGGCCTTGGCCGATAGAGACATTGCAGAAGGTCGACGTGACGAGCATCTCCACCAAGGAGTACACGCCTGCCGTGCTCACCGCGGATGGCAACTTGGTCGATCTGCGTCTCGATGTCGACTACCGGCTGGCCGATCCCCTGAAAGTGCTCTTTGGCGCGCGCGATCCGCAGAACACGATCGAACAGGTGAGCGACAGCGTGATCCGCCAGGTCGTTGGGCAGACGACGCTCCAGCAGGTGCTGGCGGGGGCCGACCGCCCGCGCCTCGCACGCAGTGCCACAGCCGAGATTCAGCGGCGACTCGACGCGTACGACTCCGGGGTCAAGATCACCGCCGTGAATCTCGCGGACGTCGAGGTGCCGGACGCGGTGATCGCGGCTCAGCAAGACGTCGGCAAGGCTCACACGGACCACGATCGCACGATCGCGGAGGCACAGGCCTATGCGAGCGGCGTCGTGCCTACGGCCAAGGGCGACGCTGCGAAGATCCTGCAGCAGGCTGACGGGTACAAGGCGCAGGTGGTCGCGCTCGCCCAGGGCAAGTCCTCCCAGTTCACCCAGATCGATCGAGCCTATAAGCGGGCGCCCGAGGTCACGCGTGAGCGGATGTACCTGCAGACGATGGAGAGCGTTCTCGAGCGGGCGAACAAGGTCATCGTGGCGACGCAGCCGCACGCGACAGGCAGCAACGTCTTCTATCTCCCGCTCGACAAGCTCATCGGTCACACGTCCGGTCCTGCCGCGGAGCCGGGGCCTGTGCCGTCCGGCGCCTCTGCCGGCGCGGATTCGGGGGATACGGAGAATGCGGGCACGGTCACGGTCGAGGGCCGCGCCAGGGGCGAGCGTTGATGTCGGGCCGGGTGCTACCGATCGTCATAGCGGCGGCCATCGTGGTGCTCGCCGCGCTCACCTCCCTCTTCACGGTCGACCAGGGTGACGTCGCGCTGCGTACGCAATTCGGCGCCATCGTCGGACCGACCTACTCGCCCGGGCTGCACTGGAAGCTGCCGTGGGACCAGGTCGTGAGGCTCGATCGACGGGTGCTCACGCAGACCAATCCGATACAGACGGTCCTCACGAGCGACAACCACAAGCTCAACCTCAATTCCTACGTCGAGTGGCGGATCGCCGATCCGGTGCGCTACTACGAAGCGACCGGCGGCGACGAGAAAAGCGCGGAGGACCGGCTCGCGGAGATCGTGACGAGCCGTATCGAGAGCGTCGTCGCGCATCGATCGCTCTCCGACATCGTCGTGGCACAGCGCGCCGGAGTGACCCATGCGACGCTCGCGAGCGCGCGCGCCGCGGCAGCCCCGCTCGGCATCCGGCTCATCGACGCGCGGGTCGAGAGCATCACGCTGCCGGACTCGGCGACGAACCGCGTGTACGATAAAATGAAGCAGGATTTCGCGGCGACGGCGAATCGGCTGCGCGCACAAGGCGAGAGCGCCGCGACGACGCTGCGTGCGACCGCCGACCGCGAGCGGACCGAGATCATCGCGAACGCGCGGCGGCAGGCGCTCGTGATCAAAGGCCAAGCGGATGCCGACGCGGCCGATACGTACGCGCGGGCCTACTCGGCCGATCCGGAGTTCTACGCTTTCTATCGCAGCATGCAGGCCTATGAGCATTCACTCGGAAAGAGCAACGGGGTTCTCGTGCTTTCGCCGGACAGCGAATTCTTCAAGTACATGAAGGATCCCGGGACCGCCCGCCGCTGAGGCGGTGCCCGCCTCATCTCGAGAACGAACCGAAGGACGGATCTCGCGTGACATTCAGATACTCCGACTTGATCGCGGCCCTGGCGCTTTTCTTCGTGCTCGAGGGGATCATGCCCTTCATGAATCCCGCGGGAATGAAGAAAGCGCTCGCGAGGCTTCTCACCTTGGGCGATCGCGAGCTGCGGATCGCCGGTCTCGGCAGCATGCTGGTCGGGGTCCTCATTCTGTTCCTCGTGCGTTGATGCCCGCCGCGGTCATGGGCAAGTTCGTCATCGTCATCGGCACGCAGTGGGGTGACGAGGGCAAGGGGAAGATCGTCGATTTGCTCGCCGAGCGAGCCGCCGCGGTCGCCCGCTTCCAGGGCGGGCACAACGCGGGCCACACGCTCGTCATCGGCGGGCGCAAGACGGTGCTGTCCCTCATCCCTTCCGGCATCCTGCGCGACGGGGTTCGCTGCTTCATTGGCAACGGCGTCGTGCTGTCGCTCGAAGCGCTCACGAAGGAGGCCGACATGCTCCTCGAGCGGGGCGTTCCCGTATTCGAGCGCCTCGGCGTATCGCCGAGCTGCCCGCTCATCCTGCCCTCGCACGTGGCGCTCGACCGCGCGCGGGAGCAGGCGCGCGGCGCCAACGCCATCGGCACGACGGGCCGAGGCATCGGGCCGGCGTACGAGGACAAGGCGGCCCGCCGGGCGGTGCGCGTCGGGGACCTGTTCGACGCCGGTCGTTTCGAGACGCGGCTTCGGGAAGCGCTCGATTTCCACAATTTCGTGCTGCAGCAGTACTACCGGCTGCCGCCGATCGAATTCCGGCAGGTCCTCGAGGAGCAGCTCGCGCTCGCGGAGCGCATTCGTCCGAGCGTGACGGACGTGAGTCATGCGCTCAATCAGTTGCGCGCGGCCCGCGAGAACGTGCTCTTTGAGGGCGCCCAGGCCGCGATGCTCGACGTCGATCTCGGTACCTATCCGTACGTCACGTCGTCGAACACGACGGCCGGATTCGCTGCGACCGGCACGGGCCTCGGGCCGCGTTCCTTCGACGAGGTGCTCGGCATCGTCAAGGCCTACACGACGCGCGTGGGCGCAGGCCCCTTCCCGACGGAGCTCTTCGACGAGGACGGTGAGATCCTGGCTCGCGTCGGCCGGGAGTACGGCTCGGTGACCGGGCGCAAGCGCCGCTGCGGGTGGTTCGACGCGGTGGTGCTGCGCCGCTGTGTCGCGCAATCGAGCGTGAGCGGCCTGGTGATGACGAAGCTCGATGTCCTCGACTCCCTCGAGACGATCCGAATTTGCGTCGGCTACCGGATCGGGGAGCGGACCGATCTCGATCCGCCGCTGTGCGCCGATGCGTACGCGGAAGCGATTCCCGTGTACGAGGAGGTGCCGGGCTGGAAGGCATCGACCGTCGGAGTGACGGAGTATGCGAGCCTTCCCGGCAACGCCCGACGCTACCTCGAGCGTATCGAGGCGCTGGCGGGCATCCCCATCGACATCATCTCCACCGGGCCGGATCGCGGCGAGACGATCGTCCGGCGCCACCCGTTCGTTTGACCCTCGGCGCTCGAGCCCGCGTCAACCGATCCCGGCCCCGGACGCTTAGGTGCGAGACGCCCTCACGGAACCAACGGGCGCTCGGGCGCTGCCAAACGGGGAAACGGGTATCATCCGGCCAGCTCGGCGCTCCATGGCAGCTGCAGCGATCATCGCCCGGCCGGCTTTGTCAGGATTCGCAACATGAATCACTCGACCAGATTCGCGATCTTCGCGGCCGTGGCGGCCCTCGGCGTGAGCGCCGTGTCCCAAGCGCAGGCCCCATCCGGCCCACCGAGCCCACCCCCCAACGGGGCGAATCCTCCCGGGTTTGCTTGGCACCACGGCCCCCTGCAGCATCGCCAGCCCTTCCGCCATCACCGCATGAACCGGCGCGGCGCGCACCCGACCGGACTGGTGGGTATCCTTCTGCGCCAGGTCCGCCAGCTCGACCTCTCGAGCGCGCAGCGCCAGCAGATGCGGCGGCTCCTGTCCACTGCGATGCACGAGCGCCGCTCGCAGGCGCATCCCCAGCTTGACGTCGCGGTGCTTGGTGATCCCGGCAACTCCGGCTACGCACGCGCGATCGAGCATGCGAAGGCGCGCGCGGCGCAGCGGATCGAGAACCAGAGCAAGCTGGCCACGCAGATTTACCACGTGCTGACTCCCGTGCAGCGCAAGCAGGTCGCGACGCTCCTTGCTGCCGACCAGGTGAGGCTCGATGCGATGCATGAGAAGATGCAGCAGCGGCGCGCCGAACGGGAGCAACGCCAGCACGGCCGCTCGGGGAGTGCGCCGCCGGCAGGGCCGGGTCCCGCGCCGGGCGCCAGTTCCTGAACGCGCCGCAGAAATCGCAGAGAGGATGACCCAGGATGGCTCTGGAGCTACGCCGCTTTACGTGGATGATCGGACTCGTGCTGCTGGCGCAGGGCACGCTGCCTGCGCTTGCCGGGCTCGGGGGTGGCGTGGACTCCGTGCAGGCGGACGGCAGCCACATGAAGGCGCGGGTCAAAGCGGCGGTCCAAGGGGCCGGCTATACCGTGCAGGAGCTGCAGCTGCCCTCGGGCACGACGGTGCAGGAGTACGTCGCGCCGGGCGGAGCGGTGTTCGGGGTGAGCTGGAGTGGACCCACCATGCCCGACCTGCGCCAGATTTTCGGCTCGTATTACGAGCAGTACCTCGAGGCCTCGAGCGCCGCGCCCCACAACGGCGCGACCCGCAGGCATTTCGCCGTGAGCGGAGCCGATCTGGTGGTGCAATCGAGCGGACGCATGCGGCATTACTTCGGCCGTGCCTACGTACCGTCACTCTTTCCGTCCGGTGTCAGCACGGACGTGATTCAGTGAGCAGGGCGGCCGCTCATCTCGTTCGGTTTTGATTCGGACCACATCGTCAGGGGGACGCTCGTGCGCCTGATTCTCGCGATCGGATTGGGGTTTCTCATCGCGTGCGCGGCCGGTTGCGGCGGCGGCGGATCGGGGAGCGGTACGGGCAGCGGCGGCTCGCCTCCCGCGCAGGTGATCGCGTCCGCCGCGGCGAACGTCGCGCCGGTCACGGTCGATTGCGGGCC
>JBOHZT010000200.1:0-6463 GCA_050738535.1 Steroidobacteraceae bacterium | reverse complement strand
CGCGATGCTGCAACGACTCGAGCGTATCTGCGGCACGAGCGGAACGATCTCGCGCCGGCGAAGCCGCAGGAGCTCTTGGTAGTCGCGGAGCAGCCGCGCATGCGGCGCCCGCTCGAGTGCCGTCCAATCGAGATGGGCCGCGAGCGCGGTCGCGGCATCCGCCGGGTCCGGGAGCCCGTCGTCGGTGCCGCTCTGCGCAGCCCCAGTCGTTCGGCCTGCCCCGAACCGCGTGAAACGTGAGAACTCACGGCGCCGCCCTTCGCGGACCTTCGCGGCGAGGTCCGGCTCGAAGTCGCAGAAATAGGTAAAGGGCCGTGCTGCGCCGAACTCCTCACCCATGAACAGCAGCGGCGGGGAGGGCGCGAGGAGCAGCACCGCGATCGCCGCCGCGAGCGGCTCCGCGCCGGCGAGGCACACAAGGCGCTCGCCGAGCGCGCGATTGCCGATCTGGTCGTGATTCTGCAGGAAGTCGACGAAAGCCGTCGGCGGCAAGTGCGAGCTCGGCTCGCCGCGCGCGTGCCCCGCGTGCCGGGAGGGCTCGCCCTGGTAGGCGAAACCCTCCGCGAGCGAGCGGCAAAGCAGTGGGCGCGGCCGGTCGGCATAGTCCTCGTAATAGCCGTCCGACTCGCCCGTGAGGATCACGTGCAGGCAGTGATGGAAATCGTCGTTCCACTGCGCATCGAAGGTCTCGGCGCCCCCGGGCGGACCGAGGAAGCGCGCCTCGTTCGAGACGTTCTCGAGGACGAGGTAGACGGGCCGGTCGCGGCCGGGCCCCGCGCGCGCCGCACGCGCAATCTGCGTGAGGATGTGCGGGTCACTGTCGTCACGGATCGCATGGACCGCATCGAATCGCAGTCCGTCGAGGTGATACTCCTCGAGCCAGTAGAGCGCGTTGTGGACGAAGAACTCGCGCACCGCGGCGCTGTGCGGACCATCGAAGTTGATCGCGGCGCCCCAGGGCGTGCGGTGCCGGTCCGTGAAGAACTGCGGCGCGTAGCTGCCTAGAAAATTGCCCTCGGGGCCGAAGTGATTGTAGACCACGTCCAGCATCACGGCGATGCCGCGCGCATGCGCGGCAGCGACGAGGGATTTGAGCTCCGCCGGCGTGCCGTATGCCGCATCCGGCGCAAAGGCGAGCACACCGTCGTAGCCCCAGCCGCGCCGTCCGGGAAAATCGGCGACCGGCATCAGCTCGATCACGGTGACGCCGAGCGCTGCCAGGTGATCGAGCCTGCGCTCGACGCCGGCGAACGTACCCTGCTCGGCGAAGGTGCCGGTGTGCAGCTCGTAGATGACCGCCTCGTGCCACGGGGGCGCGCGCCACTCGCCGTCGGTCCATGCGAACTCGCGCGGGTCGATGACCTCGCTCGGCCCGGAAATGTCCCGCGGGTTGAAACGCGACGCGGGATCCGGCACCTCGAGCGCCCCGTCGATGCGGTAGCGGTACAGCGTGCCCGCACGTGCCTCGGGCACAATGCGCTCGAACCACCCGTCCGCGACCGGGTGCAGATCGATGAGCCGCGCGTCTAGCGGACGGGACTGGGAATTCTCGTGGAGCAGGAGCGCCACGCTGCGCGCGGCCGGCGCCCAGAGCCGGAACCGCACGGCGCCCCCGGCGGCGATCTCGGCGCCGAACGGCATTTGATGGGCGCGCCGGTGCTCACTCATGCGGCAGCTCGCTCAGCAGGGCGAGCGAGCGCCCTTGCAAAGGGTACTTGGCGCCCGAGCCGAGCGGCTGCGCGGTCCCGTCCGCGTCGGGAGCCGCCGTGTCGAGCAGGATCTGCCACTCGCGCGCGTCGCCGAGCGCCGGCAGCACGAACTCGATCGCCTCGTAGTGCGCATTGAGGAGCAGCAGGAAGTTGTCGTCCTTCAGCGCGCGGCCGCGCCGCCCGATCCCCTCGAGCGCCGCGCCCGAGAGGTACACGCCGAGGCAGCGCGCGAACTCCTGGCCCCACTCCTGCTCGGTCATTTCCGCGCCGGAGGGGGTGAGCCACGCCACGTCCTTCGTCATCTGTCCGGCAACCGGTAAGCCGCGCAGAAAGCGGCGCCGCGCGAACACCAGATGCCGATGGCGCAGCGCGACTACCTTGCGTACGAAGTCGAGGAAGCCGCGCTGCTCCTGCGAGAGCGTCCAGTCGAGCCAGGAGATCTCGTTGTCCTGGCAGTAGGCGTTGTTGTTGCCTTGCTGGGTGTGGGAGAGCTCGTCTCCCCCGAGCAGCATCGGCACGCCCTGGGAGAGCAGGAGCGTCGCGACGAGGTTGCGCTTCTGGCGGGCGCGCAGCCGCAGGATCTCCGGATCGCTCGTCGGCCCCTCGACGCCGCAGTTCCACGAGTGGTTGTCGTCGGCCCCGTCGTGATTGTCGTCGCGGTTGGCCTCGTTGTGCTTATGGTCGTAGCTCACGAGGTCCTCGAGCGTGAAGCCGTCGTGCGCCGTGATGAAATTGATGCTCGCATGCGGCCGCCGTCCGCTCGCCTCGTACAGATCGGCCGAGCCCGAGAAACGGCTGGCGAACTCCCCGATGAGCCCCGCATCGCCCTTCCAGTAGGCGCGCATGCTGTTGCGGTATTTGTCGTTCCATTCGTTCCAGCCGGGCGGGAAGTTGCCGACCTGGTAGCCGCCCGGACCCACGTCCCAGGGCTCGGCGATCAGCTTCGTCTGGGAGAGCACGGGATCTTGCACGATGGTATCGAAGAAAGCCCCGAGCCGGTCGACCTCGTAGAGCTCCCGCGCGAGCGCGGAGGCGAGGTCGAACCGGAAGCCGTCCACGTGCATCTCCCCGACCCAGTAGCGCAGCGAGTCCATGATGAGCTGCAGCACGCGCGGGTGGCGCAGGTTGAGCGTATTGCCGGTCCCGGTGAAGTCCATGTAGTAGCGCGGCTGCTCCTGTGCGAGCCGGTAGTAGGCGAGGTTGTCGATTCCGCGGAACGAGAGCGTGGGCCCCAGTTGATTGCCCTCGGCCGTGTGGTTGTAGACCACGTCGAGCAGCACCTCGATACCGGCCGAGTGCAGCGTCTTCACCATCGTCTTGAACTCGCTCGGGCCGCCGGTCGCGCCGTAGCGGCTGTCGGGCACGAAGAAGCCGATGGTGTTGTAGCCCCAGTAGTTGGAGAGGCCTTCCGCGATGAGATGGCGCTCGTCGAGAAACGCGTGGATCGGCATCAGCTCCACCGCGGTGACGCCGAGCCGCTGCAGGTGCTCGATGATCGGCGCCGTCGCCACTGCGGCGTAAGTACCGCGCAGATCGGCGGGCACGTCCGGGTGTCGCATGGTCATGCCGCGGACGTGCATCTCGTAGATGACCGTGTCGTGCCAGGGCGTGCGCGGCGGGCGGTCGTCGGCCCAGGTGAACGCGGGATCGATGACGCGGCACTTCGGCATTCCCGCAGCGCTGTCGCGCCGGTCGAAGGAGAGGTCGGCCTTCGAGTGCCCGACCCGGTAGCCGAAGTGCGCGTCGGTCCAGCGCAGCGTCCCCTCGAGCTGCTTGGCATAGGGCTCGATCAGGAGCTTGTTCGGATTGAAGCGGTGGCCCTTCTGCGGCTCGTAGGGGCCGTGCACGCGGTAGCCGTAGAGCAGGCCCGGCCGTGCCTCGGGCAGATAGCAGTGCCAGATGAGATCGGTGCGCTCGCGCAGCTCGATGCGCTGGACCTCGCGCTTGCCGGAGCGGTCGAAGAGGCACAGCTCGACGCCGGTCGCGTTCTCGGAGAAGAGCGAGAAATTGACGCCTTCGCCGTCCCAGGTGGCTCCGCGCGGATAGGGCTCCCCCGGCCACACCGCTGTGATGCGCCGAGGCGCCGTCAATCGGCGCCCCCCTTCGGAGCCGCGAGCTCGAGAAGCGTCGCGAGCGGGATACCGGCCCAGTCGGGCCGGTGGGAGAGCTCATAACCGAGCTCGTAGATGGATTTCTCGAGCTCGAAGAGCGCGAGCACCTGCAGCGATTCGAGGAGCGGGGGATGCAAGCCCCCCGCGCTTGCGCAGGCGTCGTACGCGGCGAGGAAAGCGCCGCGCGCCTCGCTCTCCCAGGCGGTGAGCAGCGGCTGCCAGCGGTTGCAGTCTTCCTGCGTCTCGACGACGCAGCGCCGCAGGGCGGCGTGCCGCGCATAGCCGAGCGAGCGGAGCATGCCCGCGACGTCCCGCAAGGGAGAGCTCTTCTCGCGCCGCAGGGCGAGCGGGCGCGCGGGCTCGCCCTCGAAGTCGACGATGACGAAGTCGTTGCGCTGCAGGAGAACTTGGCCCAGATGGTAATCGCCGTGATGGCGGATTTTCAGACCGCGCGCCGGCGCGGCGCCGCAGGCGTCGATCCGCGCGAGCAGCTCCTCCCGGTATGCGAGCAGCTCGGCCGCCGGCTCGCGCACGGCCTCGGGCAGATCCTGCGGGTGGGCGAGCCGCTCGAGCGCCGCGAGAGCGCTCGCGCGCGCGCGGCTGCTCCAGCCCCGCAGATCCTCGGGGGTGATCGGCTCCGCGGCGAACGCCGGATCGTCGGTGGGCGTGGTGAGCGCGCGGTGCAGCTCCGCCGTGCGCAGCCCCAGCGTGTGCATGAGCGCGAGATACGCGCCGTGCGCGTCGGTTGCGAACGGCGCCGCGGTGCGCCGGTCCTCCAGGAAACGCACCAGATAGTTGACCGTGAGATCCCAGCCGTCCCCCTGATTGGGCACGAAGGCCTGCAGCAGCGCGAGCGTCGCGGGCGCGGCATCGCTCGCGAGGTACTCGAGCGCGCCTGCGAGCGGCACGACGTGGGTGAAGTGCGCGGTCTGCGTGAGGAACCGGCCCATCTCGAGCTCGGGGTTGATGCCGGGCTCGATGCGCCGCACGGCCTTGAGGAACAGCCGGTCCCCGATCCGCAGCGCCGTGTTGCTGCTCTGTGCGAGCGGCAGGCTCATGGCGAGCTCGCCGTGCGGCTGCGGGCGCAGCTCGGCGTAGATCGCGGTCGAGGTGAAGCGCAGCCGTCCGTGCGCGAGCTGCCGCTCGCCGCCGGCCCCTATTTGATCCACGAGCGCGCGGCAGAAGCGCTCGTCCGCGAGCGCATCGGCGAGCACGCCGGTCCGCGCCTGCTGGCGCACGCGCGCGACGGCCGCAGCCTGGAGCCGCCCCCAGGTCGGTTCGTCGCGATCGTGGAACACGAGGGAGAGCGGCACGAAGTAGCGCGCCGTCCCCGCGGCGGTCTCGACATCCAGCAATGCGATCAGCCAGTCGCCGCTTTTCTCGCTCCAGGTCGCGTGATCGGCGATGCGGGCGCGGACGGGGGCGCCCGTCTCCTTGCCGGCATACCAGCGCTGTCCTGCGATGAAGTGCGGCAGCACGCGGTCCTCCAGTTGCGAGCGCAGCCGGGTCGCGAGCCCGCTGCGCCACAGAGCAACGTGCTCGGGGAAGAAGCTGTTCCATTGGTCGACGAGCACGAGCACCGGGGCGTCCTCCCGGGGCATGCGCTCGTCGTGCCACGCGGGCGCCTGGGCCTCCCGGCTCAGCTGAAACCAGTAGAAGGCATGGCCCGGGAGGGTGAGCAGGTAGGGCAGCGCGCCGATCGGCGGGAAGACCGTGCGGCCGATCATCTCGATGGGCACCAGTCCCTTGAACTCGGCCAGGTCGAGCTCGACCGGCTGCGCGGAGCGGGCGAGGTTGACGACGCAGAGAATCGTGTCCTCGCCGTACTCGCGCACGTAGCTCAGCACCTTGCGGTTGCCCGGCCGGATGAACCGCATGCCGCCCCGACCGAACGCCTGGGAGCTCTTGCGCACGGCGAGCATGCGCTTCATCCAGTTGAGCAGCGACGAGCGGTCGCGCGTCTGCGCCTCCACGTTCACCGCCTCGAATCCGTAGATCGGGTCCATGATCGGCGGCAGGTACAGCTGCTGCGGGTCGGCGCGCGAGAAGCCCGCGTTGCGGTCGGGACTCCACTGCATCGGCGTGCGCACGCCGTTGCGGTCGCCGAGGAAGATGTTGTCGCCCATCCCGATCTCGTCGCCGTAGTAGATGATGGGGGAGCCGGGCATCGAGAGCAGCAGCCCATTCATGAGCTTGATGCGGTCCGGATCGTTCTCGAGGAGCGGCGCGAGCCGCCGGCGGATGCCGAGGTTGAGCCGCGCCCGCGGATCGGCGGCATACATCCGGTACATGTAGTCCCGCTCCTCGCTCGTCACCATCTCGAGCGTGAGCTCGTCGTGATTGCGCAGGAAGATCGCCCACTGGCAGGCGGGCGGGATGTCGGGGGTTTGATCGATGATCTCCGTGATCGGGTAGCGATCCTCCTGGGCGATCGCCATGTACATGCGCGGCATGAGCGGGAAGTGATAGGCCATGTGGCACTCGTCGGCGTTCCCGAAGTAATCGCGCACGTCCTCGGGCCATTGATTGGCCTCCGCGAGCAGCATGCGATCGGCGTAGCGCTCCTCGATCACCTTGCGGATGCGCTCGATCACCTGGTGCGTCTCGCGCAGGTTCTCGTTGCTCGAGCCCTCTCGCTCGACC
>JBOHZT010000199.1:0-6470 GCA_050738535.1 Steroidobacteraceae bacterium | reverse complement strand
GGCCGAGTGGTCGACGGCGCACCCCTGCTAAGGGTGTAAGGGTCAAAAGCCCTTCGAGGGTTCGAATCCCTCTCTCTCCGCCAAGATTCAATCTCACGCCGTCTCATACCGTCTCAAAAGACGGAAATGGTGAGGGGTTCGCTCCATACTTCCTCGTAAAGTGCGGACCTTTCGAAGGGGGATACAGAAGATCATCGTGGAGCTTCAGAACAGCGTGAGTTTTTTGGCGGAGGATTCTCTCGTTGGCGTTTCTGACGGTATCGAAAGCGCTGCGTGCAGCGGGTCGCCTGGGGGAGCTTTACTGTATTACTGCGCCGCATTACTAGCAATCTTGCTACGTAGCAAGGATGCTAGTAGCATGCTTGCCATCGCGAAGAGGACTCACGGGGACTCCAGAGATGTTCCACACCAGTACGCCGGTAGTCGGCGAGGAGTTCCACAACCGCGCGACGGAGCTGGCCCAGGTGGCTCGCTCGATCGAGAAGCTCTCCGCCGGCGCTCCCCAATGGGTGGCCATCATCGGCCCTCGCAAGATCGGCAAGACCAGCCTCGTGCTCGAGGCGGCTCGGCGCGCCCACTCACCCTCCTTGCGCGTAGTTGTCTTGGATACCCAGGAGCAGAGTCCCGTCTCGGGGGAAGTCTTCCGTCATCTCGCCCTGCGGGTCTTGGACGCGGCATTCGCCACCGAGGTCGGTGAATCGCTCGAGCGGTCGATTCACTCGCCCGTCGGCTATAGGGCAGCTCTCCTGCGCTCGGAGAATTTCGGCAGATTGCCAGCCGCACTCCGGAGCGAGCTGCTCGAGATTCCGGAAGGACGAGTCACCGACGAGCGGATCCACTCGTGGCTCGATGCGCCCGAGCGGCTGGCGGAAGCGCTAGGGCTGTGGATCGTCGTGGCGCTCGACGAGTTCCAGGAGCTCGCTGGACTTTCGCCGAGAGACTTTGCTCTGTTCGCGCGCCTTCGCAGCGTGTGGCAGCGGCACCGGCGGGTTGCCTATTTCATCTCCGGCTCGGCACGTTCGATGTTGCTGGCACTCGTGACGGAGGAGGCGTCACCGTTTTTTCAGCACTTCTCGATTCTTGAGCTTGGACCTTTCACTCGCGACGCCGCGATTGAGCTGCTCCGACGACCCGGACCCGGCAGTCAATCAGTGCCAGCCGAGCTGGCTGGCAGGGTGGTGAGTGCGATCGGCGGAAATCCTTTTTACCTGCAGCTGCTCGGCGAGACGCTGACGGCCATGACCGGCTCCCCGGATGAATCGGATCTGAAGGTTGCCTTCCAGGCGCTGCTATTCTCCCCTACCGGCCGGCTGGCGCTCTTTTTCGAGAATGATTTCCGCCGCATCGTGGGCCGGTCCACCTACCTTGCAGCGACGCTTGACGCGCTTGCCGCCGGTCCCGCTTCTCTGACTGCGGTCGCGTCGCGAATCGGTACGTCCACCGCCGCCACTGCCGGTTACCTTGAGCGATTGAAGGACGCGGTTACCAAGACCGAGGAAGGACTCTACCGTCTTGCTGATCCGACGTTTGGACTCTGGTTGCGCTGGAGACGGCCGGGAGGAACCGTGGTACCGATGAGCGTGATTGGCAACGAGGCGGAGCAAGCCGTTGCACGCGAACTGTCGGCGACAGGCTTCGATCTGGTCTACCAATCGCGGGCATCGCGCGGTACGTTCGACCTTCTTGCCACCCGCGCCGCCGCCCAGCTTGGTGTCCAGGTCAAGCGCAGCTGCCTTCCTCTGCGCTTTACCAAAGCCGAATGGTCTCGCATGAACGCGGAGGCTGCCAAGCTGACCTGGCGCTGGGTAGTAGCGGCCGTCGCTCCGGATGGAACGATTTCTATACTGGACCCCGGAAAGGCCAAACGAGGCCGCGAAGTGCGGCTCGACGGCTCTGCGACGATTGAGAATCTGCTCCAATGGCTCGATAGGAAAGCCAGGAGATCATGAGCGCGCGGTAGGTGCCCTGGGCCTAGTCTCAGTCGACATAATGAGGGAGGGTGCTTTTGGTGGTATCGAAAATCGCAGTAGTTAAAATATCCCGCTGAGTCAAGGAGATACAGCTTGGTTCGAATCCCTCTCTCGCGCCAAAATTAGGTCGCCGTTGGTAATCTTCCGCAGTCACCGGAAAGTGCCGGACGGAAACTGCAGCCAGGTAACTTCGGGCGCTTGAGATGAAAACCTGGTTGTCGAGCCGGCGCAAGTCACTGCTCTTCGCTCTCCTGTTCGGCAGCATCGGCGCGCTCGGCGCATTCGCGCCGCTGCCGGCGGTGGGGGCGTCTGCTCCGGCGGCGGCTGCAACGCGTCAGATCACGGACGCTGCCGGCCGGCACGTCACGATTCCGCTGGTGGTCAACCGGGTGGCTGATGCGTGGCCGGCAAACAATGCCGTGGTCTTGATGCTCGGCGGCGCTGATAAGCTGGTGGCGACCAGTGTCCAGGCGCGCAAGCAACCGTGGCTGCGCAAGTTGTATCCGCGTATCGCTCGGGTGCCCGCGGCGTTCAACGCCGGCGGTGAAGTGAATATCGAGACCTTGATCGGCGCCAGGCCTGACGTCGTTCTGATGGCCTATGGCGGTGCGCTGCCAAGATGGCTGGGAACGATCGAGGCCTACCACATTCCAGTCGTGCTCATGCCCAACGGCTCGATCGAGGGCATCAAGACGGCTGTGCGCATGACCGGCGAGATCCTCGGCGAACGGGAGTCCAAGGTTGCCCAGGAATATCTACGCTACTTCAACGACAACATCCGCAGAGTCACCCAGATCACCAGCAAATTACCGAACAGCGCGCGCCCGAAGGTCCTGCACACCGCAACTGCCGGAATTCTCGCGGTAGACGGTCGGCAGTCCGTCATCGATGACTGGATCCGCATTGCGGGCGGTGTCAACGCGGCTACCGTGGTTGGCCTCGCAAGACCCGTGAGCATGGAGCAGGTCGCGGCCTGGAACCCGGACGTGATCATCGTCGGTACGGCCCCTAATCAGCAGAGTCGGCAGGCAATCCTCAGCGATCCGCGGTGGAGTCAGATCAAGGCGGTCAGAGACGGCAAGGTATTCGTGAATCCCAGCGGCGCCTACCTTTGGGATCGGCACAGTGCCGAAGCGGCATTGCAGGTGCTGTGGGCGGCGAAGCAGCTGCATCCCGCGCTGTTTGCCGATCTCGACATGGACAAAGAGACCAAGCGGTTCTACAAGCGATTCTTCCATTACAACCTCACCGCGGCTGATTTGAAGTCGATCATGGATGCGACCCCGCCTTGATGGGGCGGCGCGGAATTGCGCTCATGCTGGTGGTGCCTCTGGCGCTGCTCTATGCGTCGCTCTTCGTGGGTCGTTTCCCCGTGTCGCCCGGCGACGTCGCTCATATCCTGATGGCGCATGTTTTGCCGCTTGCGCGTGATCGAGCCGGCCCCGTGGCGACGATCGTGCTGCAGATCAGGTTGCCGCGTGCCATCATGGCGATGCTCATTGGCGCGGGTCTGTCGATCAGCGGTGCGGCATACCAGGGAATGTTCCGCAATCCCCTGGTGAGCACCGATATCCTCGGCGTGACTGCCGCGTCGGGATTCGGCGCCGCGCTGGCCCTGCTGATGTCGAGTGATGTGCTGCAGATGCAGCTGCTGTCGTTCGCCTTTGGGCTCGTGGGCGTCGCCCTCACATACCTGCTTGCGCGCGTGTACCGTTCGACGCCTGGTCTGATGCTGGTGCTTTCCGGCGTGGTCGTGGCCGCATTCTTCAGCGCGCTGCTGAGCGGAGCGAAGTACGTGGCAGACCCGGAATCCAAACTCCCGGCCATTACGTACTGGCTGTTGGGTAGCCTCAATGCGGCATCGGTGAGGGGTCTGGAGATGATTGCGCTGCCGATCGTCGCCGGGAGCATCGGATTGCTGCTGATGAGCTGGCGGCTGAATGTGCTTGCGATGGGGGATGAGGAGGCGCGCTCGCTCGGCTTGCGAACGGAATGGCTCAAGGGCGGTGTCATCGTGTGCACGACCTTGATCACCGCGGCCGCCGTTTCCGCGTGCGGTATGGTGGGATGGGTCGGCCTCGTCATTCCCCACGTGGGCCGCATGCTGGTCGGGCCGGATCACCGGCGGCTGCTGCCCGCGTCGTTGAGCATCGGCGCCGCGTACCTGTTGGTCATTGACGACATCGCCAGGACGGCCACTGCCGGCGAGATCCCTCTCGGTATCCTTACGGCGGTAGTGGGCGCGCCGTTCTTCGGCTACCTGCTACGAAAAACCGGCGGATCCTGGCAGTGACGCAGGCGCTGATCGAGGTTCGGGCGGCAGCCTTTCGCTTCGGCGAGCACACCGTGTTCAGCGCGGTCGATCTCGACGTTTTCCGCGGAGAAGTGCTGACCATCCTGGGACCGAACGGCTGTGGAAAGAGCACGCTGCTGCGCTGCATCGGCGGGGCGCTGCCGCTAGCTCGGGGAACGGTGCGTATCGACGATGTCGACGTATCGAGCCTCGATGCGGGTGCGCGAGCCCTAAAAATAGGGTTCCTATTTCAGCGCCATTTGCCCTCGTTTCCATTCCCTGTGCTCGACGTCGTGACTATGGGGCGAGCGCCTCATCTCGGCCTGTTTGGCGTGCCCTCGTTGAAGGACGCCGAGTTGGCCGAGGAAGCGCTCGCCAAGGTTGGCATGCATCATCTGAAGGACAGGCCCTACACGGAGCTGAGCGGAGGCGAGATGCAGCTCGTGCTGCTCGCGCGGACCCTGGTGCAGCGGCCCGACGTCATTCTGCTCGATGAGCCCACCTCGCACATGGACTTCAGGAATCAGACCGTATCGCTGAAGACGATCGGGGCTTTGGCAGCAGAGGGTGTCACGATGGTCATGACGACGCACGACCCGAACCACGCCTTCCTGCTGCCGGGACGCGTACTGATGATGAAGCCAGGCGGTGCCATCCTGACAGGCCTCGCGTCCGAGATCGTTACCGACAGCACGCTCACCGCGACCTACGGGATCGACATCACCGTGTTCTCCGTACCGCGGCGCCACAGCTCCGGCGAGCTCAGGTTCTGCAGCTCCTGGTAGCCCGTTTGGCGTCGGCTATGCCCGCGGTGCCGGGCGCAGATCTGGCCGACTCTGGGGGCCGGCGTCTCCCGCTGTTGTCCCACGAATATAGCGCTTTGCGCAACAATCCGATGGCAGGCTGGAGGTTGCCATCGCAGATGCGTACTAACCGTTTTGACCGTATGGAGTGGGCCGGGGCTTTCGGAGATCTCGGGACGTTGATCCCCTTTGTGGTGGCGTACGTCGCCGTGGTGAAGGTCGATCCGTTTGGCCTTCTCTTCTCGTTCGGCGCAGCGATGCTCATCTGCGGGCTCTACTACAAGACCCCCTTCCCCGTTCAGCCCATGAAGGCTATCGGCGCGGTCGCCGCGACGCAGGCGGCGCAGACGGCGACGATCACACAGGCGACAGTCTACGGCGCCAGCCTGGCAACGGGGTTGATCTGGCTGGCGCTGGCACTCACGGGGACCGCCAAGTACCTCTCGAGCGTGGTTCCGCGATTCGTTGTCGTTGGGATTGTCCTGGGTCTCGGCATCGGCTTCATGCTCGAGGGCATCGGGATGATGAGCGGCGGGTGGGTCATCGCGGCGGTCGGACTGACCGGAACGGTGCTGCTGCTGACCAATCGGGTCGTCCCAGCGATGTTCCTGGTGCTCGTCTACGGCGTCATGTGCGGAGTCATTCGGCACCCCGAACACTTGCACGCTCTTCTCGTGGCCAGACCCGCGCTCCGATTGCCTCGCTTCGCGTTGTCCGGTATCAGGTGGCACGACGTGCTGATTGGCACCACTCTCCTCGCGCTGCCGCAGCTACCCCTGACGCTCGGAAACGCGATCATTGCCATCCGCGAAGAGAATAACCGGCTCTTCCCGGACAGGGCCGTCACGGAGAACGCGATCGCCGGCTCCACGGGCATCATGAATATCGCGAGCGCCGTGCTCGGCGGGGTGCCAATGTGTCATGGTGCCGGCGGCATGGCCGGGCACGTGGCTTTCGGGGCCCGCACCGGCGGCGCACCGATCATCCTCGGCACGATACTTCTGTGTCTGGCCTTGTTTTTCAGCGGCTCCATCGATCTGATCTTTGAGTTGTTCGCCCGGCCAGTCCTGGGGGTCATCCTGTTCCTGACGGGCGCGCAGCTTGCGCTCGGTTCCTGTGACTTCAGCAGGAATAAGGAGGAGCGATTCATCACGCTCGTCACCGCTGCATTCGCGCTATGGAACGTGGGCCTTGCGTTTGTCGTCGGCATCGCGCTGGCAATGATCGAAAAACGAGGCTGGTTGCGACTCTAAGCGTCGAGCGCTATCCATTTCGCAGTAACCGGTAAGCCCGCGGCGTACTTCCCAGGCTCGCAGGAGTCCGGACAATCGCCGGCTTGGTCCATCACTGGAGCAGGCGATGCAGAAGGGCGCGGTTCATCGAGGTGGGGAGAAGCGGTGGCGT
>JBOHZT010000198.1:0-6474 GCA_050738535.1 Steroidobacteraceae bacterium | reverse complement strand
GCTTCGTGCCGACCCCGTAAACTACTGTGCCCTCGAGGAACCCCCATGTGGAAGTCGGTCATCGCCATCGGCGCCGGAGCCGCGCTCGGCGCGCTGCTGCGCTGGTGGCTCGGCACGAAGCTCAACGCGCTCTATCCGGCGATTCCTCCCGGTACGCTTGCCGCGAATCTCGCGGGCGGATTCATCATCGGTGCGGCGATCGCCTTCTTCTCCACGTACGGCGCGCTCTCGCCGGAATGGCGGCTGCTCGTCATCACCGGGTTCTGCGGCGGGCTCACGACCTTCTCGACGTTCTCCGCGGAGCTCGTCGTGCATCTGCGCGACGGCAGGCTCGCCTGGGCGTGCGGGGAAGCCGCCGTGCACCTCGGCGGCACGGTGCTCATGACCTTCGCGGGGATCATCGCCTTCGATTGGCTGCGCAGCTACTGGCTGCGCAGTTGAGTGTCGCTCGAGCGACCCGCCGCGCATTGGCCTCGAGGCGCGCACCGGTCTCCAATAGTATTGTTGAGGGGAGAGAGCGTTGCTGCGATTCTACGTGCACGAGAATGACCGCCATCGAGGCCGGCTCACCTGGGAATGGCTCCTCGAGCAGGGCAATCAGCTCGGGTTCCGCGGCGGCTCTGCGTTCAAGGCCGTCGCGGGCTTCGGGCGCCATCGCGAGCTGCACGAGAGCCGCTTCTTCGAGCTCTCCGGCTCGCTGACCATCGAGGTGGAGTTCGCCGTCGGCGCCGCGGAGGCGCAGCAGCTCCTAGAGCTGCTGCATCGTGAGAAGCTGCCGCTCTTCTATGCCTACACGCCGACGCGCTTCGGCATCATCGATCCGAAGAGCGCCTGCCTGCCCTCGATCGAGTCCGGCGAGGCCCGCTAGCCGCGCGCTTCGAAGGGGCGAGGCCACGCCCGGGACGACGTTGATTGTCGCTGGGACGGCCCGTACACTAAACCTTTTCTCGGGGAGCGTGTGATCTGCCGCGGCGGACGCGGTCGACGGTGCCTGTTCCACTGTTTTGTCACGCATGACGGTCGATGCATGCGTCGGGTCTAGAATCGGTTCATGCTGCTGCCAGTCACCGTGTTTTGCATGCGCTCGAGGCCGGCCCTCGCGCGGGCCTTGCTGCGTGAGCGGGAGCCTTCCTGATGGAACAGGTGGCCGTGACGGGGATGGGCGTCATCTGTCCCGTCGCGCTCGGCGTCGAGCCGTTCTGGGACGCGATCCTCTGCGGCCGGCACGGCTTCACGCGCATTCCCGGGGGCGAGGGCTTGAGCGGCAATCAGCTCTGGGCCGCGGTTCCCGACGCACTCCTGGCGGCCGCCGACGTGCCCGCCGAGTTCATCCGCAACACCGATCGTTTCACGCAGTACGCCGTCATCACGGCGACCGAGGCCTTCGCGATGGCGGGCTTCCAGACGCCGCCGCCGAAGACCGCGGTGATCCTCGGGAACACGATGGGCGGCCTGCCGCTCCTCGCGGACACGCAGATGCAGCTCGCCGCCAATCCGCGCCACGTCACCCCGAAGTTGATGGCGCTCGTCATTCCGAACATGGCCGCCGCGCGCATCTCGCTCAACTGGGGCCTCAAAGGCCGGCAGCTCACGATCAGCACCGCGTGCGCCTCCTCGCTCGACGCGATCGGGCTCGCGGCTCAGCTCATCGAGCGCGGCGATGCCGTGTGCGCAGTCGCCGGGGGAGTGGAGACGCTGCTCGCGCCGGTCGTCTACGAGAGTCTCGAGCGGGCCGGCGCGCTCTCGCGAGCCACCGATCCTGCGAGGGCATCGCGGCCGTTCGACACGGAGCGCGACGGCTTCGTGATGGGCGACGGCGGAGCCATGCTGTTCCTCGAGCACGTCGAGCACGCGCGCCGCCGCGGCGCCCGGATCCTGGCGCGCGTTCGCGGCTACGCCTCGATGGCGGACGGGCATCACCTGACGGCGCCCGAGCCGAGCGGCCGCTACGAGTCGGAGGTCATGCGCGCCGCGCTCGCCGATGCGGCGTGCGGCATCGATGTGATCTTCGCGCATGCGACGGGAACAGTCGTTGGCGATGTCGCGGAGCTGCGAGCGATCAACGCGACGTTCCCATCACGCCGGCCCCTCGTCACGGGGCTCCGCGGGCATCTCGGCCATGCCATGGCGGCCGCGGGAGTCACCTCGGCGATCGCCGGCATTCTCGGCATGGAGCGGGGGACGGTGCCCCACACGCTCGGAACGGAGCATGTCGATCCCGAGGCGCAATTCGAGCTGGTGCTCGGCGCGCCGCGCGCCCTCGCCTACGGCGCCTTCCTGGTCAACGCGTTTGGTTTCGGAGGTCAGAATGCATCGGTCGTGTTGTCGCGATGAGATGCCCGCATCCGCCCCGCATCCGCGGGCGCGGCAGTGACGAGGTCGCTATGCGCCTGCTCGTCGAGCCCACACTCCAGCCGTTGTCCCACGAGCTCACGATCCCGAACTCCAAGTATCACGCGCACCGTGCCCTGATCCTCGCGTCCCTCGCCGACGGCCGCAGCGAGATCGTCGGCCTCACGCACGCGAAGCACGTCTCGTACACGCTGTCGGTGCTGCGCGGGCTCGGCACGCAGATCCGCGTCGAGGGCAACACGTTCTTCGTGGACGGAGGCCCCTATCATCCGCGCCGCCCCACCCTGTCCGTCGGCAGCTCGGGTACGACGCTCTATTTCATGATCGGGCTGTGCGCCCTCGCCGACCGGCCCGTGACGCTCATCGGCCAGCGATACTTCCAGCGCCGGCCGGTCGGCCCGCTGCTCGCGGCGCTCGGGGAGCTGGGGATCGACATCACCTCGCGGGACGGCTGCCCTCCCATCGCCATCCGCAACGGGACGGTGCGGGGCGGACACGTGCGGATCGCGGGGACGCTCTCGCAGTGGATCTCCGGGCTGCTCATGATCGCGGCGTTCGCGGAGCGGGAGACGACGATCGAGGTCGACGGCCCGCTCAATGAGCGGCCGTACGTCGATCTCACGATCTCGATGATGCGTCAGTTCGGGCTCGTCGTCGAAGCCTCCGAGGACCGGCGCACGTTCGTGGTGCCGCCGCAGCAGGAAGCGCGGCCGACGAAGATCGTGCTGCCGCCCGACATCGGCTCGGCGGCCTTCGGGCTCGCCATCGCGGCCCTGCATCCCTGCGACCTCACGATGCGCCACCTGCGGTTGAACGGCGCGCTCGCCGATCACCCGGAGCGCGCCTTCCTCGACGTGATCCGCGAGATGGGGCTGCCGATGGAGGAGGATGCATCGATCGACGCAGTCCGCGTGCGCCACGACGGCCTGCGGCCGAAGGCCGTGCACTTCGATTGCCGCGAGACGCCCGACATCCTGCCGATCCTCGCGACGCTCGCGACGTTCGCCGACGGCGAGTCCGTACTGGAGAACGTCGACCATGTACGCCTCAAGGAGTCCGACCGCGTCTCCGCCATGCTGCAGCTCAATCGCATGGGCGGGAAGCTCGAGATCGATGGTTCACGCCTCGTGATCCGCGGCGTCGAGCGCCTCAGCGGCCGGGATCTCTCCTCCTTCAACGACCATCGCGTGCTCATGTCGCTCGCCATCGCCGGGACGCGTGCGAACGGCTACACGCTCATCTCCTATCCGAACGCGTACCGCATCTCCTACCCCGAGTTCCTCAACGCGATGCACGGCATTGGCGTGAAGATGGAATGCGTGACGTGACCGGTCCGGTGGAGCGCGTGGCGGCGATGGCGAGGAGCCACCCGCGCGAGCCGGCGATCTTCGATGTGCGCGAGACGGGCACGACCGTCTGGACGTGGAGCGAGCTCGAGCGCGCCTCGGAGCGGATTGCAGCACTCCTCGCGCGGCTGGGCGTCTGCGAGGGCGAGGCGGTCGCCTATCAGCTCGCCAATCGCGCCGAGTTCATCGCGATCACGCTCGCGATCTTGCGGCGCGGCGCGATCTGCTGCCCCCTGATGCCGATCTTTCGCGAGCGCGAGCTCGAGGACCTCATCGGCCGCGCGCGCGTCCGGGTACTGTTCCTCGCCGCCGACTATCGCGGACGCCGCCCGGCCGATGAGATCGCCGCGGTCGAGCCGCGCTTGCCGCATCTCGAGCACGTCCTGGTGCTCGGCTCCGCCAGCGCGACGCCGCTCCCGCGCTCCGCGCGCGTCACCTGGAACTGGCTCGACGACGCCCTCGCGGGCGACACGATGTCGGCGCGCGGCGGCGCCCCGGCGCCAGCGAGGCTCGCGCAGCTCCTGTTCACCTCGGGCACTTCTGGCGAGCCGAAGGGGGTCCTGCACCGTCTCGACACCCTGACGAAGGCCGTGGAGCTGGAGATCGAGCATCTCGGGCTGGGACCGCGCGACCGTATCTACATTCCCTCCCCGCTCGCGCACCAGACGGGCTTCCTCTACGGCATGTGGCTCGCGCTGAGCCTCGGCGTCCCCGCCATCGTGCAGGAAACCTGGAACGCGCGCCGGGGACTCGCGGCGCTCAGCGCCGCGGGCGGCACCTTCGTCCAGGCGGCGACCCCGTTCCTCGCGGATCTCCTCGATGCCGTCGAGGCCGGCGAGGCGCCGCCGCGCACGCTGCGCCTATTCGTCGCGACGGGCGCGGCCGTGCCGCGTACGCTCGCACGGCGCGCGACGCAATTGCTCGGCACGGCGGTCTGCGGCGCATTCGGCACCACGGAGGGCTGTCTCGCGACGCTTTCCTCGCCCGGCGATTCTCCCGAGAAAGCCTGGGGCACGGATGGGAGACCGCTTTGCTCCATCGAGCTGCGCATCTGCGATGACGACGGACGGGTGCTCGGCGCTGGCGAGGAAGGCCACTTCGAGACGCACTCGCCGACGATGCTCGAGGGCTATCTCGACCATCCGGACTGGACGGCCGCGGCGTACACCCCCGACGGCTGGTACCGGACCGGCGATCTCGCGCTGATCGACGCCGAGGGCTTCCTCCATGTGACCGGGCGTGTGAAGGACGTCATCAACCGTGGGGGCGAGAAGATTCCGATCGCCGAGATCGAGCAGCTCCTGCACCAGCATGATGCCGTCAAGGAAGTCGCGATCGTCGCGATGCCCGATCCGCGGCTCGGTGAGCGCGCCTGTGCGTTCGTGGTGCCGCGCGCGGGCGGCGACACGCTCGACTTTCCTTCGATGCAGCGCTTCCTCGACGAGCGCCGCGTGGCCAAGCCCTATTGGCCCGAGCGCCTGGAGATCGTCGAAGCTCTCCCGAGGACCCCCTCGGGGAAGATCCAAAAATACCGGCTCCGCGAGCGCGCGCGGACGCTGGCCCCGACACGAGGCACCGACAGAGCATGACCGATGAGGAATACGCGGCCTTGAAGGCCGAGCTCGAGAGCTACATTAGAGGCCCCGCGGAGCGCTGGTCCGAGCGCATCGAGCGCGAGCACGCCGTCCCTCCTGAGCTGTGGGACGAGCTGCGCGAGCGCGGCTATTTGAGCCTCGCGGCGCCGCCCGAGCTCGGCGGGCGCGGCATCGATTTCACACGCTATCTCGGCCTCATGGAGATCGTCGCGATGTCGCACGCGGCGGTGCGCATGATCGTGCACGTGGTCAACGGCACCTGGAGAGCGCTCGATCGGTACGCGACGCAGGAGCAGCGCCGGCGGTTCGTCGTTCCCTCCGTCACAGGTGAGCTGAAGATCGCCTTCGCGCTCACCGAGCCGGGCGCCGGTACCGGCGCCGACATCCGCTCGAGCGTCGAGCGCCGCGGCGACACCTACCTGCTGACGGGCGAGAAGCACATGATCACCTTCGGGTCGATCTGCGACTGCTGGCTGCTCATCGCCCGCGTCGCGGGCACCGTCGGCGCCGCGGGTACGGTCGCCCTGCTCGTGCCGCGCGACGTGGCGGGCGCTCACGTCGAGCGCATGCCGGAGACGATGGGCGTGCGCGGCAGCGATCATGCGCGCATGCGCTTCGACCGCTCGCCGGTCCCGGTGGCGTACCGCCTCGGCGAGGAGGGCCAGGGGCTCGACGTGGCGCTCGGCGGCTTCCTCGCGCCGAGCCGCATCTCGGTCGGCATGAGCTGCGTCGGGCTCGCGCGCAGGGCCTTCGAGCTTGCTGTGGAGCGCTCGCGCACCCGGGAGACGTTCGGCAAGCCGCTCTACAAGCGCCAGGCCATCGCCTTCATGATCGCGGAGATGGCGACCGACATCGAGGCCGCGCGGCGCCTGGTGCTGCACGCCGCGGCCGAGTGGCAATCGGCAAGCCCCGCGGCGCAGAAGCTCTCTTCGATGGCGAAGCTGCAGGCCACCTCGATGCTCCAGCGGGTGACCGACCAGGCGCTGCAGATCCACGGCGGCATCGGCTACTGGGAGCCGAACCCCATCGAGCGGGTCTATCGCGACGCGCGCGCGCAGCGCTTCGAGGAGGGCACGAACGAGATCCAGAAGACCGTGATCGCGCGCGAGGTGCTGCGCGAGATCTCCGGCCGGGAGGTATCCGACGCATGAGATTCAAGGACAAGATCGCCCTCATCACCG
>JBOHZT010000197.1:0-6481 GCA_050738535.1 Steroidobacteraceae bacterium | reverse complement strand
GCGGCTGCGGCCGGCGCAATTCGCGAACACCGGCTACGTCGAGAACGAGGAGGTGATTCAGTCGCTGCGCAGCATCTATGCGCATGGCCTCGACCCGGTGGTGCTCGCGCAGCGCACGAAGGAGGCGCTGGAGGCAGGCCAGCTCTACATCATTCCCTATCCCGAGGAGAAGGAGCCGCTGACGCAGCATTTCAAGCAGATCGTCGATTCCGTCCTGCCGCTGGAAGCCGATCCGGAAGGCGCGCGCAAGCGCACCGAGGCGCTGAAGAACTGGGCGAAGGACCGCGCGGCCATCATGGCGAAAGGCCGCGGCGGCTGAGATATGGCTGAATCGCCGCAATCCACGCCGCAATCCACGCCGCAATCCACGCCGCAGCCCGCGTCGCAACCCGCCGTTCGCACGATCAGCCGGTCGGAAGACCGGTTGCTGCAGTCGGATTTGTTCGAGTCGCGCGCCCGTACTCAACCGCCGCCGAACGGCAGCGGGTTCGTGCACGAGCCCGCGCGGGACGTTCCGGTCTATCACGAGTGCGAGGTGCTCGTGGTCGGCGGCGGGCCCTCGGGCAGCGCCGCCGCCTACGCCGCCGCGAAGGCGGGAGCCGACGTGGTGCTCCTCGAGCGCTACAACCATCTCGGCGGCCTCTCGACGGGCGGCCTCGTCATCTGGATCGACCGCATGACCGACTGGAGCGGCCGCAGAGTCATCCGGGGCTTCGCCGACGACATCCTCGGGCGGCTGCCCGCGGAGGGCAAGGCGGGACCCGCGCCGGCGGACTGGGGCTCGAGGGATCCGCGGCTCGCGGCGTACTGGGGCTCGCGCACGGCGGCTTTCCACGGGATCGTCGCCTGGGCGCCGACGATCGATCCGGAGCGGTTGAAGGTCGCGACGCAGGAGATGCTCCTCGCGGAACGCGTGCGGTTGGTGCTCCACAGCTGGGCCGTGCAACCCATCGTCGAGGATGGGCGGGTGACCGGCGTGCTCTTCGAGAGCAAATCGGGGCGGCGGGCGCTGCGCGCGCGCGTCGTGATCGACGCGACGGGCGACGGCGACCTGTTCGCGCGGGCCGGCGCGGAGTTCGAGAGCGACATCGACGAGGGCGACGTGCATCACAGCATGAACACGGGCTTCCTCCTCGGCGGAGTCGACATGGATCGCTGGATCGATTTCCGCACCGGCGAGCGCGAGCAGTTCGCGGAGTTCATGCGGCTCGGCCGCGAGCGGCTCGGGTTCTTCCAGCCGCCCTATGTCTCCTGGCGCAAGGACATCGCGCTGTTTCTCGGCCCGCGGCAGTCGGGGCTGTCCGGGGTCGACATCGACGACATGACGGAAGTGGAGATCCGATCGCACCGCTTCATGGCCGGCCACTGCGAGTTCTTTCGCCGGCATGCGCCGGGGTTCGAGGGCGCCTACATGCTGCAAAGCGCCAGCCAGCTCGGCGTGCGGCATACGCGGCGGCTCAAAGGCGTGGGGAAGCTCACGCGGGGGCAGTGGCCGGACGGCGCGGTGCTCGAGCGCGAGGTCGGGGTGAGTCCGTCCGTCTCCCCAAAATTCCCGGTCGTCTCGGTGCCCTACGATGCGCTGGTGCCGGCGCGGCTCGATGGCCTGCTCGCCTGCGGCCGACACATCTCGTGCGATGCGAGCTCGCACGGGTTCATGCGCGAGATTCCGCAGTGCTGGCTCACCGGCCAGGCCGCGGGCGTCGCGGCGGCAATCGCCGCTGCGGCGCGAGTGCAGCCGCGCGCCGTCGATGTGCGCGGAGTCCAAGCCGTCCTGCGAGCGCAGGGCGTCTACCTTCAGGACACCAAGCGCGCGCAGACGCTCGGCGGGCAGACGCTCGGCGGGCAGACGCTCAGCCAGGACGCCGAAAGCGCGCCGACGCCCAGCGGGCAGCCGCGCAGCCTCGACGCGGAGCGCGCGTAGCTGCTCAGCGGGCGTCGGGCGGCGATCGCTTCATCCAGTGATCGGCCCACCAGATGAAATATTTGAAGTTCGGCACGTCGGTGTGGCCGCCCGAGTCCTGCCGCCAGGCGAGCTCGCCGCCGAGCAGTCCGATGCCGATGGGCGGCTTGCGCGCGTGGCGGTAGTCGTCGCCGACGCCGAGACCCTGCGCGCCGAGCAACCGATACACGGGGTCGGCCGCCACGGCGGCCATGTAGCTCCCCTGCTGGTCCACCCAGAGCGCGTCGCCCGCCGCGGGCGAGCCGTAGCTGATGAACACGAGCCGCGGCGCGCACAGGGCGATTAGCTCCGAGGATTCGACCGGTAAGTCGGCGGCCGTCTCGGCGCCGCCGCGCGCCTTCGAGGCGCCGTACCGCAGGAAGTTGCCCGCCATCCAGTGGTACTCGCCCATCCCCGTGAGATTGGTGAGCCGCTCGCCGAAGTCGCGCCGGAAGGGCGCGGCGCCCCCTCGGCCCGATGATCCGATGAGCCCCATGGAGAAGCGCTGATCGAACGCCATGGCGACGAGCGCGGCCTTGCCGTAGCGCGAGACGCCCTCGATGCCGATGTGCCGCGCATCGAGATCCGGATCCTTCGAGAGGTAATCCCGGACCTGGCTCGCGCCCCAAGCCCAGGCGCGCAAGACACCCCAGTCGTCGGGCTTGCGAGGCTGGCCGCGGTTCGCGAGGCCGATCACGCCGCGGGTGAGCCCCGCGCCGTTGTCCGGCTGAATGCTCGTCGGGTTGATCAGCGCGACGGCCCAGCCGTCCGCGACGAGCTGCTGCACCGGATCGTTCGCCGGGCGCGGCGGCGCAAAGAACGGTGGGCGCGCGATGGGCTCCCAGGCCGGATGCGTGCGGAAGACTTGCGCAAGCGCAGGGTCCTGCCGGGCGAGGCTCGCCTTCAGCGCCGCATTGATTCGCTCGATCGATTCCGGCGACGGAGGCACGGGGGCGGGAAATTGCGGAGGCCCCAGCACGAACCGGATCAGCACCGGCATCGGGCCGGCGTGATGGACCGGCTTCACCAGGATCATCGGAATCGTCACCCGGATCGCGGGATCGGTGGAATCGTCGGCATGGCCGATCACGCGCGTGGCGATCACGGGCACGCGACCCACTCGCTCCGCTTCCGACACGTCGACCTTCCAGGTGATCCGAGGCGCATCCGCGGGGACCCGACCGTAGACGTCGTTCTCGAAGGCTCGGACGATCTGAGGGCGCCGCTGCCGGTACCACATCCTCGCACTCGTGACGCGCCGACCGTCCTGCATGATCAATGGATCGGGCCAGCGCGGGTAGGGGTTGGCGCGGGACTCATCGTAGTTCGCGTGGTTCGGGGCCTGCGGATCGCTGCTCGCCGGCGGCCGCATCGCCGTGATCCCGAGCTGTTTCAACATCGAGCGGTAATCGTGCTCGGTCGCGAGCGCCTGGCGCGATCCGGGGGCCTGAGCCAATGCGGCGAGCGCGATCGGGAGCGGCGCAACGAGCAATGTCGCGATCGCGAGCGCTCGAGCCATCGGGCGGCGCCGGGTCAGGCTCATCGGATCAGGCTCCACATTCGTTCCTCCGGAGTTGGGGCATACTGCGGGACCTCGGCGCCGGCGAGGGATGGCGGGCGGTCCGACGTTGGACAAATCAACACTCGCAACGTACGACACGAGAGCGCCCATGTCCAAGCCACGCTTGCCTGCGATTCCCGCACCTGCCGATTCCGAGCTCGCCGCTTCCCCGTTCGACCGATTCGCGGCCGAGCGCCGCCGGTTCCTCCAGGAGGGAGCTGCGCTCGGAGGCGGGGGCATCCTTGCCGCGCTCGGCCTCGGCCACTATGTCTCGGCGCGCGCGGCCGAGCACTCCGAGGCGCCCGCGGCGGCGCACGGCCGGCCGCGATTGCCGGGAGTGACGCCCATGCCGCCCATCCCGAAGGTCTCCCAGCCCGCGCCGCTGCATGATTTGAAGGGCAAGGTGGCCTACATCTCCGCCTCCTCCGGCGGCATCGGCCTCGGGATCGCGAGGGCGGCCGCGAACGCCGGCATGAAGGTCTGCATCGGCTACCGCAATCCGGAACGGCTGGCGGCGGCGCTGCCGCTCTTCGCGAAGGGCGCCGAGATCCTGCCCATCAAGCACGACGTGACCAGCCGGCCGGGCTGGGTGAGCATGCTCGATCAGGTCAAGCGCCGCTTCGGCAAACTGCATCTCGTCGTCAACAACGCGGGCGACAAGACGTTCGCCAGAGCGAGCACGGCCTCCTACAAGGCGTGGGACGACGCGGTGGCGGTCAATTACACGGCGACCTTCAACAGCGTCGCCGTCTGCCTGCCGCACATGCTCGAGCACGGTGAGGGCTCACACATCGCTGTCACTTCCTCGATGAGTGGGCTGCTGCCGGGGGGGCCCCTCGGCGTCTACACGGCCACCAAGATCGCGGCCGTCGGCTTGATGGAGGCGCTGCGGGTCGAGCTCGAGGACTCGACGGTCGGCACGTCGGCTTTCTGTCCGGGCGGCGTCGACACGAACAACTACATCGACACCGGCGAGCCCAATCCGTGGCTCGTGGAGCAAAGAAAACTGCATCCGTTGCCGAAGGCGTTTCGCAATCGATTCAAGGGGCGCCCGCCGGGCATGGATCCGCTCGAGGCCGGCGAGCGCGTCTTGAACGGCGTGATCCACAACGACCTGTTCATCCTCACGCACCCCGAGTACATGCCCGGAGTGCAGGAGCGTTTCGAGGCGATCCTCGATTCCTTCCCGGTCGATGAGATTCCGCCGCCGCCGCCGGCGCGCGTGCGCGGGGAGAAGCCGGTCCTCACGTGCGGCATCTATCCGCTCGAGATCGTGCACCGGGAGAAGCCGCGCAAGTCCTACCTGACGGACACCCTTTAGAAGGCCGCGGAGAGAGAAGCAGACATGGCCAACAACGGATCCCTCGATCGACGCCGGTTCCTCGGCACGTCCGTGGCGCTCGGCGCGGCGCCCGGCGCGCTCCTCGCTTCGCTCGGTCTCGGCGAGTACGCGAGCGCCGCGCCGAAGCCCGCGCCCGAGGCCCGGCCGGGGCGCGGGGGCTTCCCGCCGCCGCCGAAGTACTCCCAGCCGCCGCCGCTCAAGGACCTCGCGGGCAAGGTGGCCTACATTTCGGCCGCCTCGGACGGTATCGGCCTCGGCATCGCCCGTGCGGCCTCGCACGCCGGCATGAAGGTCGTGATCGGCTACCGCAATCCCGAGCGGCTCGCGGCCGCGTTGCCGCTCTTCCCGAAGGACAACCCCGGTGTCCTTCCCGTGCGGCACGACGTGACCGACCGCGCCGGCTGGCAGAGGATGCTCGACACCGTGGTCAAGCACTACGGCAAGCTGCACATGGTCGTCAACAACGCGGGCATCAAGACGCTCGCCGAGGCGAGCAAGGCGTCCTACAAGCTGTGGGACAACGCCGTCGCCGTCAATTTCACGGCCATCTTCAATAGCGTGCACGTGTGCCTGCCGCACATGCTGAAGCACGGCGAGGGCGGCCAGTTCGTGACGACGGCATCGATGGGCGGGCTGCTGCCGGGCGTCAATGCCGGGGTGTACACGTCCACCAAGATCGCCGCGGTCGGCATCATGGAGGCGCTGCGCGTCGAGCTCGAGACCACCACCGTCGGCACCAGCGTCTTCTGTCCCGGCGGCGTCAACACCGACAATTACTACGGGACCGGCAAGACCAATCCGTACCTCGCGAAGCACATGCCGGCTTGGATGAAGAAGCGCTACCAGCACTTCAAGCCCGTCTCGATGCCGCCTCTGGAGGCCGGTGAGCGCGTGCTGAACGGCGTCGTGCACAACGACCTGTTCATCCTGAGCCATCCGGAGTTCAAGCCCGGCACGGCCCAGCGGTTCGAGGCCATCATGGACTCCACGCCGAAGGTCGAGGCGCCGATTCCGCCGGCACGCGTCGCATACGAGCGCGGGGTGCTCACGTGCAACGTCTATCCGCTCGAGATCGCGCACCGCAAGATCAAGCGCAAGAGCTATCTGGCCGTGTGAGCCGCTGTCGCGCGCAATTCCTGCGCGCGACAGGCGTATCATCGAGACGGCCGGCATCTTTATTGCTGGGGTATCGCGTGATGTGAACGGTTGCCGATGGAGAACGGAGGACGCAGAACATGGCCGACACCATCCCCCCTGGGGCGTCGAATGGAGAGCAGGTGAGAGCGGAGACACAGAAAGCTCGGGAACATCTGCAGGCGGCCGGCAGCTCGGCGGCCGACTCGCTGCGCGAGAATGCCTCCTCGGCCGCGGATGCCGCGCGAGCCCGCGTCAAGGGTGCGAGCGACTGGGCGCGCTCGAGGTTCACGGACTTGCAGGGTCGCGTGGAGCAGCGCCCGCAGTCCTCGGCCTTGTGGGCGCTCGGCATCGGCGTGGTCGCGGGCCTGCTGGTCGGCACGCTGTTCCGCGGGCGGGACTGACGCCGCGCGTGCTGCGCGCCCGCGCCATCCGAGGCGTGGGCCGGGCGGGCAAGCGGAGCGAGTGCACCGGGAAGAATCACGGTGCTTGGCGGCGGCGCGGG
>JBOHZT010000196.1:0-6483 GCA_050738535.1 Steroidobacteraceae bacterium | reverse complement strand
GGTCTGGGCGATCCGCTGGGGCGCCGATACGGTGATGGACCTCTCCACCGGGCGCAACATCCACACCATCCGGGAATGGATCATCCGGAACTCTCCCGTGCCGATCGGTACGGTCCCGATCTATCAGGCGCTCGAGAAGGTCGGGGGCATCGCGGAGGATCTCACCTGGAAGGTGTTTCGCGACACGCTGATCGAGCAGGCCGAGCAGGGTGTCGACTACTTCACCATTCATGCGGGCGTGCGGCTGCACTACGTGCCGCTCACCGCGAGCCGCGTGACGGGCATCGTCTCGCGCGGCGGGTCCATCATGGCGAAGTGGTGTCTCGCGCATCATCGCGAGAGCTTCCTCTACGAGCACTTCGAAGAGATCTGCGACGTCTGCCGCGCGTACGACGTGAGCTTCTCGCTCGGCGACGGCCTGCGGCCGGGCTCGATCGCCGACGCGAACGATGCGGCGCAGTTCGCGGAACTCGAGACCTTGGGCGAGCTCACTCAGATCGCCTGGAAGCGCGACTGCCAGGTGATGATCGAGGGGCCGGGCCACGTGCCGATGCACAAGATCAAGGCGAACATGGACAAGCAGCTCACCACCTGCGGTGAGGCGCCGTTCTATACCTTGGGGCCGCTCACGACCGACATCGCGCCGGGATACGACCACATCACCTCAGCGATCGGCGCGGCCATGATCGGCTGGTTCGGTACGGCGATGCTGTGCTACGTGACCCCCAAGGAGCATCTGGGGCTGCCGGACCGCAACGACGTGAAGACCGGCGTGATCACGTACAAGATCGCCGCGCATGCGGCCGATCTCGCCAAGGGGCATCCCGGCGCCCAGGAACGGGACGATGCGCTCTCGCGGGCGCGCTTCGATTTCCGCTGGGAGGACCAGTTCAACCTATCGCTCGATCCGGATACGGCCTGCGCGTTCCATGACGAGACCCTGCCCAAGGAGGGCCATAAGGTCGCGCATTTCTGCTCGATGTGCGGCCCGAAGTTCTGCTCCATGCGCATCTCGCACGAGGTGCGCGCCGAGGCGCTGGCGCAGGAGCAGCGTGCGGCGGCGGCGCAGCAGCAGCCGGGCGCCGCGCTCGAGGAGCGTGAGCGGGAGCAAGGTATGCGCGAGATGGCCGACAAGTTCCGAGCTTCGGGCGGTGAGA
This sequence comes from Steroidobacteraceae bacterium, assembly GCA_050738535.1. GTDB lineage: Bacteria > Pseudomonadota > Gammaproteobacteria > Steroidobacterales > Steroidobacteraceae > JASHUC01. The sequence continues at coordinate 5,326 of JBOHZT010000196.1, read as the reverse complement.
TCTACGTTTCGGCGCCCTCGCCGAGCCGCCCGCGGTCCGGGTGAGTACGGGGCGGCGAGCATGCGCGTGACCGTCGTTGGCGCCGGCGTGGCGGGCCTCACCTGCGCGGTGGAGCTCGCAGAGCGCGGTGCCGAGGTGGAAGTGCTCGATCGCGGAGAGTGCCTCGGCGCGTCCTGCTGCTCGTGGTATGCGGGGGGGATGCTCGCGCCCTGGTGCGAGCTCGAGAGCGCCGAGCCGCTCATCGCGGCGCTCGGGCGCGAGAGTCTCGAGTGGTGGGGCGAGCGCTTTGCTGGGACAGTGATGCGCGGGAGTCTCGTCGTGGCCCACGGCCGCGATTCGCGGGAGCTCGAGCGCTTCGCGCGGCGCACGGAGCGGTTCGAGTGGCTCGACGCGGATAGGATCGCGGCGCTCGAGCCGGACCTGGAGGGGCGGTTCAACCGGGCGCTGTTCTTCGAGAGCGAAGGTCATCTCAATCCGCGCGCTGCGCTCGCCGCGCTCGCGGAGCGGCTGGCGACACTCGGAGTCGCCATTCGATTCGGGGTGGACGCCTATCCAGACGGCCAGGAAGCCGGCGCTTCGCGGCCGACGGCGGTTGCGCCGGGCGATGAGGCCCTGGTAGCGGCGGAGCTCTCGAGCCGCGATGCGATCGTTGATTGCACCGGGCTCGCCGCGTGCGCGAGGCTGCCCGATCTGCGCGGCGTCAAGGGCGAGATGCTGCACCTGCGACTCGGCGAGATCACACTGTCGCGTCCGGTGCGGGTGCTGCATCCGCGCATCCCCCTTTATATAGTGCCGCGCGGCGGCGGGCTCTACATGGCCGGAGCGACCATGATCGAGAGTGATCAGCCCACGCGCATCTCCGCCCGCTCGATGCTCGAGCTCCTCGGGGCGGCCTACGCGCTGCATCCCGCCTTCGGCGAGGCGGAGATCGTCGAGATCGGCACGGGAGTGCGCCCGGCATTCCCCGACAATCTGCCGCGGATCCGCAAGCGGGGTGCGACGGTCTATGTGAACGGTTTGTTCCGGCACGGCTTCCTGCTCTCGCCGGCGCTCGCGCGCCGGACGGCCGAGGTGGTGCTGGAGGATCGATTCTTTCCGGAGGTGATGGGCGATGAGGATTCTCGTGAACGGCGCCTGGCGTGAGACGGCCGCGCCGGATCTTGCCGCGGTGCTCGAGGAACTGGGGCTCGAGCGCTCCGTCGTCGCTACCGCGCTCAACGGGGAGTTCGTGCCCGCCGCCTCGCGAGCGGGTGCTCCGGTCGCGGAGGGCGATCACCTGGAAGTGCTCGCGCCGATGCAAGGAGGTTGAATGATGATGGATCCACTGAATCTTTACGACACCGCTCTCGAATCGCGGTTGGTGCTCGGCACCGCCCGCTATCCCTCGCCGCAGATCCTGACGGAATCCGTCAAGGCCTCGCGTGCCGAAATCGTGACGGTCTCGCTGCGCCGCGAGTCGAGCGGGGAGCGGGCCGGGCAGGGCTTCTGGTCGATCATCCGCAGCCTCGGAGTGCGGGTTCTCCCGAACACGGCGGGCTGTCATTCGGTGAAGGAGGCGGTGACGACCGCGCGCATGGCGCGGGAGGTCTTCGGCACTTCGTGGATCAAGCTCGAGGTGATCGGCGAGAGTGACACGCTGCAGCCGGACGTGTTCGGCCTCGTCGAGGCCGCCCGGGCGCTTGCGACGGAGGGCTTCCAGATCTTTCCGTACACCACCGACGATCTCGTCGTCGCTGACCGGTTGCTCGACGCCGGGTGCAAGGTGCTGATGCCCTGGGCGGCGCCCATCGGCTCGGGACGAGGCCTCAACAATCTATTTGGACTGAAAGCGCTGCGCGCCCACTTCCCCGACGTACCGCTCATCGTCGACGCCGGCATCGGCGTGCCCTCCCACGCGGCCCAGGCGATGGAGCTGGGATACGACGCCGTGCTGATCAACACGGCGATCGCCGAGGCCGCCGACCCGGCGCCCATGGCGGCGGCTTTCGCCAAGGCGATCGAGGCAGGCCGCGCGGCGCGGCTTGCGGGGCCGATGGAACCGCGCGATATGGCGGTACCATCCACGCCCGTCGTCGGCAAGGCCTTTCTCGGTTGAGCGATGCCGCTTCCCCGCGTCTACCCGATCGTCGAGAGCGCCGACTGGGTGCGGCGGCTCCTTCCGGCCGGCGTGCGGCTGGTGCAACTGCGGGTCAAAAACCGGCCGCGCGATGCGGTCCGCGCGGAGATCGAGACCGCCAAGGCACTCTGCGAGCGCGCCGGCGCGCAGCTCATCGTCAACGATTACTGGGACCTCGCGCTCGAGGCGCGCTGTGACTTCGTGCATCTCGGACAGGGCGATCTCGACACCGCCGATGTCGCGGCGCTGCGCGCGGCCGGGGTGAGGCTCGGCATCAGCACGCACGATCACGCAGAGCTCGATCGGGCGCTCGCGCTCGAGCCGGACTACGTTGCCCTGGGGCCGATCTATCCCACGCTGCTCAAGGTCATGCCTTGGGTGCCGCAAGGACTCGAGCGCCTCAGGGAGTGGAAGACACGGATCGGGCGAATTCCGCTCGTCGCGATCGGCGGCCTCACGGCCGAGCGCGCGCCAGGTGTACTCCAAGGTGGCGCGGATGTCGTTGCGGTGGTGACCGACATCGTCAGGAATCCCGATCCGGCGGCACGGGCAAAGGAGTGGCTCGCCGCGGCGGGCGAGGGCGCGGGACGCGAGTCCGTGAGTGGATCGGCCGCGAGTCCGTGACGGGACCGGCCGGCGAGGAGTGGCGATGGGCGATCGGTACGCACGGCAGAGAGTGCTTCCCGAGGTAGGCGCGGAAGGACAGGCGCGCCTCGGCGCAGCCTCGGTGCTCGTGATCGGTGCGGGCGGGCTCGGCTGCCCGGTGTTGCAGTACCTGTGCGCGGCCGGCGTGGGGCACCTGCGGATCGTCGATCCCGATCGCGTCGAGGAATCGAATCTGCACCGGCAGCCCTTGTTCCGGATGAGCGATCTGGGGCGCGGGAAGGCCGTCGCCGCGCAGGCGGCGCTCGGGGAGCTGAATCCTTTCGTCCGGATCGAAGCGGTTCCCGAGCGCCTCTCGGCGGCCAACATCGAGCGCCTGCTCGAGGATACGGTGCTTGCGATCGATGCGGCCGACAGCCTTGCGGCGACCTATGTGCTGAGCGATGCCTGCCGGGCCGCCGGCAAGCCGCTCGTGAGCGCTTCCGCGCTCGGCCTGTCCGGCTACGCGGGCGCTTTCTGCGGCGGCGGGCCGAGCTATCGCGCGGTGTTTCCGGAGATGCCGCGCGCCGCGGGATCGTGCGCCGAGGCTGGCGTGCTCGGCCCGGTCGTTGGGGTAATGGGTGCCCTGCAAGCGCAGATGGCACTCGCGCTGCTCCTTGGCCTCGAGCCGACGGTGCTCGGCCAGCTCGTCACGATCGACTTCCGGACGCTGCGTTTCGGCGGGTTTTCGTTCGCGCAGGCGCAGGAGCCGGAAGGCGCGGCACTCGCATTCATCTCTCCCCAGCAGATCGCTCGAGCGGACATCGTCATCGATCTGCGGAGCCTCGAGGAGACACCCGTTTCCCCGATTGCGGCGGCGTTGCGCCTGGGGGTCGACCAGGTGGAGCGGGCGGAGACTCGATTCCCCGCGGGGCCGCGCATCGTACTGTGCTGCAGGAGCGGCATCCGCGCCTGGCGCGCAGCGCGCGCGCTGCAGCGGCAGGGCCATTCCAATCTCGCGCTGATCGCCTTCGGCGAATGACTCGGCCGGCTGTCCTCGTCATCGCCGGCTCGGACTCGAGCGGAGGGGCGGGAATCACGCAGGACGTGCGAACGCTCGCGGATCTCGGGGTCGAGGTGCTCTGTGCCGTCACGGCGGTGACGGCGCAGTCGAATCGACGGGTGGAGGGAATCCACCCTGTCCCTGCCGATTTCGTGCGCCTTCAGATCGAAGCGGCTTGCCGCACGCGCCTGCCGGACGCCATCAAAGTCGGCATGCTGGGAGGACGTGCGGCGGTCGAGGCCGTCGCCGCGGCTCTGAGACCTCACCCGCAGATTCCGCTGGTAGTCGATCCGGTGCTCGTCGCTTCCTCCGGGGGCGCTTTGCTCGATGCCGAGGGCCGCAAGGCCCTCACGGAGATGCTTCTGTCCCGAGCCTCGCTCGTGACACCGAACGTTCCGGAAGCGGCAGCACTCCTCGGGGAACCGCTTGCATCCGATGAGGCCACCCTCATCGCACAGGCACGGCGCATTCTGTCGCTGGGGACTCGGGCGGTACTCCTAAAAGGCGGACACGCTGGGGGCGGGGAAGCGGTCGACTGGCTCGTCTCGAGCGATCGTCCGCACGAGCGTCTGACGGCCCCTCGGTTAGAGGCCACGCGGCGGGGAACGGGCTGCGCGCTGGCGTCGGCTATCGCAGCCGAGCTGGCTCGCGGTAAGCCGCTGGCGGAGGCCTGTCGGGGAGCCAAACAGTACGTGCTCGCACGGCTGCGCGAATCTGCTTCGGAGCTCGAGCCCCCGGGGCATGCGCCCGCGTGAACGCTGCGTACCGCAGAGGCGACATGGGTCGCAGAAGCGTAACGGCGAGCGTTGATTTCTCATCAAGACCGATCGATGATCGATACGACGGTCGCCGGAGCTCCGGCCTCCAATTTCAGGAGAGACAATCATGTCTGTGGAGTTTCCGGACATTCCGCTCTATCGAGGCTGGGGCGCTCCGCTGCGCCTCGAGTCGGACATCCGTGACCTGGAGCTCATCCAGGGCGAGCTTCCGGAGGATCTCAACGGCACCCTCTATCGCTGCGGGCCGGATCGCCAGTACCCGCCGCTCTACAAGGACGACGTATTCATCGACGGCGAGGGCATGGCGCACCTGTTTCGCTTCGACCATGGGCACGTCGATTATCGCAGCCGCTGGATCCGCAACGAGCGCTTCCTGCTCCAGGAGAAGGCGCGCCGGTCGCTCTTCGGGCGCTATCGCAATCGGTACACGAACGATCCGAGCGTCACCGGCAAGAGCATGGGGACGGCCAACACGAATGCCGTGTGGCACGGGCGCAAGCTCCTCATCCTCAAGGAGGACTCGCTCCCCGTCGAGGTGGATCCCGATACGCTCGACACGCGGGGCACGTGGGATTTCGCGGGCGCCGTCGAGGCGGTGAGCCTCACCGCGCACCCGAAGCTCGATCTGCATCGTAATGAGTTGCTCGCGTTCTCGTATCAGGCGCGCGGGGATTGCAGCCGCGATTTCGCCTTCTACATCGCCGATGCGGCCGGGAAGATCGTGCACGAATCCTGGTTCGACATGCCCTATCCGGGCATGGTGCACGATTTTGCGGTCACCGAGAC
>JBOHZT010000195.1:0-6496 GCA_050738535.1 Steroidobacteraceae bacterium | reverse complement strand
GCCCCGGCGAGCTCGAAGAAACGGCTCTCGTGCAGCTGGTGATGGCGCCCGAAGCCCGCCATGGCCTTGAACGCCGAGCCCCCGGGGATGCCCAGGCGGTTGCCCTGCTCGAGGAGCCATTCCCATACGAGGCGGCCATGATGCCGCTGGCTCTCGTGCACGTAGAACCGAAAGAACGATCCTTGCATGACACACCTCGCGAGGGTCGGTGGACTCGCCTCGGCCGGCGGCGGACCTGCCGGGCCGCGCTGCCTGGTCTCGTTCGAGGATCGAGTCTAGGGCGCGACCCGGCTGCGGAGCAAATTCGCGCCGCACCCCCCGATCGCGGATAATCCTGCCAGAGGCGCCTCCCGTCAGGCATGAGATCCGCCAGGCGCGCAGGGCCTTTGGAGAGCACGCATGCGCACCTATCGATCGAGAACCACGACCCATGGCCGCAACATGGCCGGCGCCCGCGGACTGTGGCGCGCCACGGGCATGAAGGATGAGGACTTCGGCAAGCCGATCATTGCCATCGCGAATTCCTTCACGCAGTTCGTTCCTGGGCATGTGCACCTGAGGGACGTGGGACGCCTCGTCGCGGAGGAGATCGCGAAGGCGGGCGGCGTCGGGCGCGAGTTCAACACGATCGCCGTGGACGACGGCATCGCGATGGGTCACGACGGCATGCTCTACAGCCTGCCCTCGCGCGAGCTGATCGCCGATTCGGTCGAGTACATGGTGAATGCGCACTGCGCCGATGCGCTGGTGTGCATCTCCAACTGCGACAAGATCACCCCCGGCATGCTGATGGCGGCGCTGAGGCTCAACGTCCCCACGGTGTTCGTGTCCGGAGGGCCGATGGAGGCGGGCAAGGTGCGCGCCGGCGACAGCAGCCGCTCGATCGATTTGATCGATGCGATGGTGGGCGCCGTCGACGCGAGCGTTTCCGATGCGGAGCTCACCCAGATCGAGCAATCCGCCTGTCCTACCTGCGGCTCCTGCTCCGGCATGTTCACCGCGAATTCGATGAACTGTCTGGTGGAGGCGATCGGGCTCGCGCTGCCCGGGAACGGCTCCGTGCTCGCGACGCACACCGATCGCGAGCAGCTGATGCGGCGGGCCGGTGCGCTCGTGACGCAACTCGCCCGGCGCTACTACGAGCAAGGCGACGAGGCGGTCCTGCCGCGCAACATCGCGACGTTCGCCGCCTTCGAGAATGCCATGACGCTCGATATCGCGATGGGCGGCTCGACCAACACGGTCCTGCATCTGCTCGCCGCGGCGCACGAGGCCGGGGCCGACTTCACCATGCGCGACATCGACCGGCTCTCGCGGCGGGTGCCGAACCTGTGCAAGGTCGCGCCCTCCATCGCCAATGTGCACCTCGAGGATGTGCACCGCGCCGGCGGCGTCATGGCGATCCTCGGCGAGCTCGAGCGCGGCGGCCTGGTCCACGCGGACATCGCCACGGTCCACTCCCGCTCGCTCGGGGAGGCGCTCGCGCACTGGGACGTGCGGCGAGCCGACGATGCGGCGGTGCAGGAGTTCTATCGCTCGGCGCCCGGCGGCATCCGCACCGTGCAGCCCTTCAGCCAGTCGAGGCGCTACACGGCGCTCGACCTCGATCGGCGCGCCGGGGTCATCCGCTCGATCGAGCATGCCTACAGCGCCGACGGGGGACTTGCCATCCTCTACGGCAATCTCGCTCAGGACGGCTGTGTCGTGAAGACGGCCGGCGTCGATGCCGCGCTGTTGCAGTTCTCCGGGCCGGCCCGAGTGTTCGAAAGCCAGGACGCGGCGGTCGCCGGCATCCTCGGCAATCAGATCCGCCCGGGAGACGTGGTCGTCATCCGCTACGAGGGCCCGCGCGGTGGCCCGGGCATGCAGGAGATGCTGTACCCGACCAGCTACTTGAAGGCGAAGGGTCTCGGCAAGGCTTGCGCGCTCGTCACGGACGGACGCTTCTCCGGGGGCACTTCGGGGCTTTCTCTGGGCCACGTGTCGCCCGAGGCGGCCGAAGGCGGTCTGATTGCTCTCGTCGAGGAGGGCGATACGATCCGCATCGACATCCCCGCGCGCGCCATCGTGCTCGAGGTGGATGCGGCGCAGCTCGAGCGGCGGCGCGCCGCGCAGCTCGCACGGGGTGCGGCGGCATGGCAGCCCGCGAGCCCCCGGCCGCGCAAGGTCTCGACGGCCTTGCAGGCCTACGCGGCGCTCACGACGAGCGCCGCGCGCGGCGCTGTGCGGGACGTCTCACAGCTCGTGGTGCGCGACCGGTGAGCGCCGCTAGGCGTCGTCACGCCCGATAGGCGTCACGACCGGAAAGGCGCTATGCCCCGATAGGTGTCGTCGGGCGGGGTTACGCGCCGTAGAGCGCCGCCGGGCCGAGCTCGGCTTCGATCTCGAGCAGCCGGTTGTATTTCGCGATGCGCTCGGAGCGGCACAGCGAGCCGGTCTTGATCTGCCCGCCGCCCATCGCCACCGCGAAATCGGCCAGGAAGGTGTCCTCGGTCTCCCCCGAGCGATGCGACACGACGTAGCCCCAGCCCGCCTTGCGGCAGAGCTGGATCGCGTCGATCGTCTCCGTCACGGTGCCGATCTGGTTGAGCTTGATGAGCGCGGCGTTGCAGGCTTTCTCCGCGATCCCGCGGCGGATGTAGACGGGGTTGGTGACGAGCAGGTCGTCCCCGACGATCTGGATGCGCTCTCCGAGCTTTGCCGTGAGCTCGCGAAATCCCTGCCAGTCGTTCTCCGCGAGCCCATCCTCGAGCGATACGATCGGATAGGCCGCGATCCACTTGCGGTAGAGATCGATCAGCTCCTCGGAGGTCTTATCACCCTGGTGGCTGCGTGTCAGCCGGTATCGGCCCTTCTCGAAGAATGACGTCGAGGCCGGGTCGAGCGCGATCGCGATGTCCTCGCGCGGCCGGTAGCCCGCACGCTCGATCGCCGCGACGATGAGCTCGCAGGCCTCCTCGTTGCTCGCGAGCGCAGGCGCGAAACCGCCTTCGTCGCCGACGGCCGTGCTCAATCCGCGCTCGTGGAGCAGTTGCTTCAGCGCCTGGAAGGTCTCAGAGCCGTAGCGCAGCGCCTCGGTGAAGCTCGGCGCGCCCACCGGCATGATCATGAACTCCTGGAAATCGAGGCTCGAGTCGGCGTGCTTGCCGCCGTTCAGCACGTTCATCATGGGGGCGGGCAGCCGCCGTGCGCCCGCGCCGCCGAGGTACTCGTAGAGCGGCACGTGGCGGGACACGGCGGCGGCGCGAGCGACCGCCTGCGAGACGCCGAGCAGCGCGTTCGCGCCGAGGCGCGCCTTGTTCGCCGTGCCGTCCATCTCGATCATCAGCCGATCGATCTTCGCCTGCTCGAGGGGGTCGAGGCCCACGAGCGCCGGAGCGATCGTCTCGGTCACGTGGGCGACGGCTTTGCGGACCCCCTTGCCGCCGTAGCGTGCCCGATCACCGTCGCGCAGCTCCACGGCTTCGTGCTCGCCGGTCGAAGCGCCGGATGGCACGGATGAGGTGCCGGCCGTGCCGTCGTCGAGCTGGACCGTGACGCGCAGCGTCGGCGTGCCGCGGGAATCGAGGATCTCGAGGGCGCGAATCGCGCGGATATGGGCGCTCATGGGCTGTCCTTTCGCAAGCACTTGGCGATGCTAACCGAGGAGCGCGCGCGCCGCGAGCGCGCCTTCCCGGAAGGCTCGTACGGCATCGAGGGCGTCAGTTGCGCGCGCTCCTCCGACCACGTGGAACGGGCGCTCGCGGCGTTCGAGCAGCGCGCTCAAGGGGTCCTCGCTGCGCTGACCGGCGGCGACGACCACGGCCTGCGCTTCGATCACGCGCACGCGGCCTTCGCGGTCGCGGACCCATACGCCCTGCGCGTCGATGCGCTCGTACGAGACTTCCGTCAGGAAGACCACGCCGCGCTCGCGCAGCTCGCGCAGCAGTACCCAGCGTGTGGAGCGGCCGATGCGGGTAGCGATGCCGGTGCCGCGGCAGAGCACCGTCACGGGCCGGCCCTGCCGGCTATAGAGGTGCGCCACGTCGACGCCGATCCCGCCCGCACCGATGATCACCACCGGGCCGCTGCCCGTGACCGGATCGAGCAGCGCTTCGGAATAAGGGCGCACGATCGGTAGCTGCGCGCCCGGCAGCTCGGTCGCTCTGGGCACGACGCCGGTCGCCAGGATCACCCCAGCGTATTCATCGAGCGCCGCGACGGTGGCGGCGTCGATGCGCGACTGCAAGCGGATGGCGGCGCCGAGCCGACGCAGCTCGCGCTCGAAATAGGCGACAGTGCCCGCGAAATGGGTCTTCCCCGGCACGCGGCTGGCGAGCCGAAACTGCCCGCCGAGCTCGGCGCCGGCCTCGTAAAGCACCACGCGCGCGCCGGCGGCCGCGAGCGTCAGCGCTGCCTCGAGTCCAGCCGGCCCGCCGCCGATGACGGCGAACGGCCCACGCGCTCCGCTCGCGCCGCGCTCGCCAGGCAGCGGCCACTCCGACTCGTGGCCCGCGCGCGGGTTGACCATGCAGGAGACGCGGAGGTCGCGCAGCGACTGATCGATGCAGGCTTGATTGCAGGCGATGCAGGGATTGATCTCGGCGGCGCGGCCCGCGCGCGCCTTGGCGACGAAAGCCGCGTCGGCGAGGAACGGCCGTGCCATCGAGACGAAATCGGCGCTGCCGGCCGAAAGTACGCGCTCGGCGAGCTCGAGGCTATCGATCCGTGTGCTCGCGATGACGGGCAACGCGCCGACGGCGCGCTTCAGCCGCTCGGCATGGGACACCCATGCGCCCGGCGGTACGTAGAGCTGCACCGTCGGCGTCGAGGATTCGTGCCAGCCGACGCCGAGCTCCAGGGCATCCGCCCCATGATCCGCGAGCCGCCGCGCGAACGCGGCGGTTTCCTCGTCCGTGGTGCTGCCTGGCATCAGATCCGTGCCCGAGAGCCGGTACAGCACGGGGAAGTGCACGCCCACCGCAGCCCTGACGGCGTCGAGCACCGCGACGGGAAACCGCATGCGCCGCTCGAAGTCGCCGCCCCAAGCGTCGCTTCGCTGGTTGGTGAGAGGTGAGAGGAACTGGTTGAGCAGGTAGCCCTCCGAGCCCATGATCTCCACGGCGTCGAAGCCGATCTGCTGCGCCCGGCGCGCGCCCCGCGCGAAGTCTCCGAGGGTGCGCTCGAGATCCTCGAGAGTCATGGCGCGCGGAGTCGAGCGCGAGAATTTACTCGCGACGGCGGAAGGCGCGACGGGCTCGAGGCCGAAGTACTCGCGCGAGCCGTAGCGGCCGGCGTGAAACAGCTGCAAGGCGATGCGGCCGCCCGCCTCGTGCACCGCGCGCACGACGCGCTCGAGCTTCGGAGCCTCCTGCGGCTCGTTGATGAAGCCGTAGCCCCGTCCGCCAGCGCCTTCGCGGCTCACGGCAGAGCCGCCGGTGACGATGAGCGCCGCGCCCCCGCGCGCCCGCTCGGCATAGAAGGCCGCTAGCGCGGCGCCGTCCGGCTCCGACTCGGTGCCGAGATGCATTGAGCCCATGAGGATGCGGCTCGGGAGCTCGAGACTGTCGATCCGCCCTGGCTGGAACACGTGCTCGAACACGAGGCCGGCTCACGCACGGTCGGTGTACGGCGGCAGGGCGAGCGGCGGCGCGGCGTCGGCGTGGAAGGGAGGCGAGACGATCGACAGGCCGCCGTCGACGACGAGCGTCTGGCCGGTGATGTACGCCGACTCCGGTGCGAGCAGGAACGCGACGGCATCGGCGACTTCCTGCGGCGTGCCCTGCCGGCGCTTCGGCACCTTCTGCAGTACGCCCTCGAGCGGCGGCATGCCCGGGACGTTGTAGAAGAACGCCGAGGAGTCCGTCTCGATGATCCCGCCGTTCACCGCGTTGACGTTGACGCCGTACGGGGCGAACTCGATCGCCATGTACCGCACCCAGGCCTCGATCGCCGCCTTGGCCGAGCCGAGGTTGGCGTAGGTCGGGTAGGCGCGGATGCTGCCGTAGCTCGAGAGCACGGCAATGCGGCCGCCGTGCTTCATGAGCGGCACCGCGCGGATCGCGCCGAGCACGAAGGCGCGTACGTTGAGCGCGAACGTACGGTCGAGGTGGCGCACGTTGAGATCGAGGATGCGCTTGAAGGCACTCGCCGCGGCGTTCGAGACGTAGCAGTCGAGCCGGCCGTGCTCGGCGGCGATGCGAGCGAACAGCGCGTCGATCGCCTCGGGGGACTCGAGATCCGCCTGGATCGCGCTGGCGCGCGCGCCGAGTGCCTCGACCTCCTGGACGGCGGCACGCGCCGCTTCCTCGTTGCGCTTGTAGTTGAGGATGAGCGTCGCGCCCTCGCGCGCGAGGGTGAGGGCGAGCGCCTTGCCGATTCCGCGGGTGCCCCCGGTGATGAGGGCGATCTTGTCCTTGAATCTCATGCGTCGGATACCTCCCGGCCGGAGATCTCGCGCAGCACCTCGCGCGCGATCACGGTCTTCTGGATCTCGTTCGTGCCCTCCTCGAAGCGC
>JBOHZT010000194.1:0-6515 GCA_050738535.1 Steroidobacteraceae bacterium | reverse complement strand
TGCGGCGGCCTCCTGGGGTCGAGCTTCAGGCGGCGGAGCGGGCGACGACGACCGCCCCGGTGACGGCGAGATTGAGCAGCGCGAGCGGCAGCATCAGCTTCCAGCCGTACGCCATCAGCTGGTCGTAACGCGGCCGGGGGAGCGCGGCCCGCAACAGGATGAAGAAGGCGATGAAGAAGAACGTCTTGAGGAGGAACCAAACGATAGGCGGCAGCACCGGCCCCTGCCATCCTCCGAGATACAGCGTCGCGATGAGCGCGGAGATGACGACGATGCCCGCGTACTCGCCCACGAAGAACAGGCCGAACTTCATGCTCGAGTACTCCGTATGAAATCCCGCGCAGAGCTCGTTCTCGCCTTCGGGCAGATCAAACGGCAGGCGGCGCATCTCCGCGATTCCCGCGACCAGGAACACCACGAATCCCACGAACTGCGGCGCGATGAACCACAGGCCGCGCTGGGCCCGGACGATCGCCGTGAGATCGAAGGAGCCGGCGAGCACGACGACGCCGATGAGCGCGAGGCCCATGAAGACCTCGTAGCTCAGCATCTGTGCCGCCGCGCGCATGCCGCCGAGGAGCGAGTATTTGCTATTCGACGCCCAGCCGCCGAGCACGATGCTGTAGACGGTGAGCGAGCTCATCGCGAGAAAGAAGAGCAGGCCGATGTCCATGTTCCCGGCGATGCCGATGGCAGGCGTGACCGGCACGATGGCGAAGCCGAGGAACACCGTGAGCATGACGATCGTCGGGGCGATGACGAAGACGGGCCGATCCGCGAAGGGCGGCACCCAGTCCTGCTTGAACAGGATCTTCAACATGTCGGCGAGTACCTGGAGCGAGCCGAAGGGGCCGGCGCGATTCGGCCCGTAGCGGTCCTGCCAGAATCCGAGCAGCCGACGCTCGACCCAGGTGAGCTCGGCGGCGAGCCCGACGAGCGCGATGAGGATGCAGAACACGTTGATGAGGCCGGCGGCGAGCGGGCTCATGCGCCTGTCTCCGGAGGGGGGTTGGCCGTTGCGCGGCGGATCGGAAGCCAGGCCGGCAAATCGAAGGCCGGCATCCCGGGGAGGCCGACGCTCAGAGCGGCGACGCCGCGCGGGAGTTGCGAGTGCACGCGCGCGAACGCTCGTTGCAGCGGAGCCTGTGCTTGCGCGTCGAGCGGAAGCTCGAGCTCCTCGCCCCCCGAGGCGCCGAGCGCCGCCGCGTCATCGGGGTTGAGCGCCAGCGTCGCAGGGGTGATGAGTTCCGCGACGGCCGGCGCGAGGGCGGAGAGTTCTTCGCTGCCGAAGACGCGGTACTGCGGCACCACGAGCCACAGGCCCTCGCGCTCGCGGCGGGCAAAGGCAGCAGGGATGGCACTCGTGGCGTCGCTCGCGCCAGCGCAGCCGGTCGGCTCGGTCGGGCGCGCGGGCGCGATCAGGCGCACGCCTGGATTGCCGCCGCGCAGCGCGCCTGCGACTTCCTGCTGGAATTTGTTGAGCGACTGCACGGAGTTCCAGGAAGGTGCCCAATAGTAGGGATAGAGCGCGCCGGGCAACGCTCCGTAGTACCCCTCCATCGAGCCGGTGAACGGCGCGTCGGTCGCGCGCGGCGGCGGGGGCTCGAATACCGTGCGGTTTGCGTGTACGGCCGTGCGGCCGCTCTCGCGCAGCGGCGCGCTGCTCACCCGCTCTCCGTGGACGAGGAAGTCGGCGGGCGGCGCGGCCTCGCGGATGCGCGCGAGTTCCGGATACGCACGGCCGAGCGCCGCGATCACGTCATCGAGCGTGTTCCAGCGCCGGTCTCGGCCTGCGCGCGCATCGCGGCCGCTCGCGGCGTTGGCGGCGCCCGGGGGGTCGGCGGCAGCTATGGCGCTCGCGGCGTCTGCGGCGCCGGCAGCGCCGGCTAGCTCGCCGAGCCAGCGCCAGCTCGGTGAGGTCTGCTCATGAGCGGGCTGGCCTGGAAGGCTGTCGTCGGGATAGAGCACCTGGAAGAAGCGCTGCGCCCGGCCTTCGTGGCTCACGACGGTGCCGCTCGCTTCCGCGAACGTCGCGGCCGGAAGCACCAGATGGGCGTGGCGCACGGTCTCGTTGACCGTGTGATCGATCGCGATGACGTGCCTCGCGGCCGAGAGCGCCCGTTCGACGACGCGACCATCGACGCGCCGGTACAGATCGTTCTCCAGGATGACTGCCGTGCGGGCGCGGCCCTGGCGCAGCGCCTCGAGCGCCTCCGAGAGCGCTGCCCCGCCGAGGAGCGCCGCCCCGAGGCTGTTGCACTCCGGCATGACGTAGAGCAGGCGCGCGTCCGCGCCGCGCCGCTGGAGCGCCCACGCGATTGCGGCGGCCGCGCGAATCGCCGCTTCCGAGCCGAGGCTCGTGCCGGCGACCACGACCGAGGAGCGCGCGGCGAGCAGGCGCTCGGCGACTTGACGGGCGGCCTCACGTGTCCGGTCGTCGAGGTCGCTCACCGCCGGCGTGCCGGGATCGACGGCATGGGCGACGGCGAATCCGAGTCGGACGATATCGTCGGGCGCCGCCCGGAACGTGCGAGTCGCGAGCTCGTCGAGACGCGTGGCATCGGCAGTCGCGATGAACAGGGGACTGCGGGCGCCGCCGCCGGCCTCGCGCACCGCCGCGTCCTGCCATAGCGGGACTTTCAGGCGCTCGGCGCGCTCGAAGCCCGCGCGGCGCACCATCTGGCGCAGCGCGAGCGCGAGGCGCGGCGCAGTCTCTGGGACGTCTTCGCCGAGTATCAGGACGGCGTCGGCGTGCTCGGCCTCGCGCAAGGTTGCGGCAGGCGCCGGCCCTGCGCGCAGTGCATCGAGAATGGCGGCGAGCAGGCGTCTCTCGCGATCGCAGATGCCGATGTGGAAATGGTCCGCGCCGACGAGCTCGCGGAGCGCGAAGTTCGATTCGAGCGAGGCGCGCGGCGAGCCGATGCCGATCACGGCGCCCTCGCGCAGGAAGGCCGCGGCGCGCTCCAGCGCCTCGCGCGGCGCCATTCGCACGGCAGCCGCGACGCCGCCGCTCGCGGCGGAGGCTTTCGCTGCGGCGCTGCCGCTCGCACCTGCGCTGCCGTCGTCCGTGCCACTGCCGCTCGAAGCGGGGCCGGCCGCGCCCTCGACGAAGGCTGCGAGCGGGACGTCAATGCGTTCCGGGCCGCTCACGAACCCATGCCCGTAGCGGCCGCGGTCGCAAAGAAAGTAGCCGTTCACGTCCTCGTGGTAGCGGTTGAGGACGCGGCGCAGCCGCCCTTGCCGTGCGTTCGTGAGCGTGTTGCAGCCGAGCCCGCAGTGCATGCACACGGACGGCGCCCCGGAGAGGTCCCACTTGCGCGTGAAGAGCGCCGAGAACGGCTTGTCATCGAACACTCCGGTGGGGCAGATCTCCGCGAGATTGCCGCTGAACTCGCTCTGCAGCACCCCGTCCGAGTGCCGCCCGAAATAGACGTGGTTGTGGATCGCCTGTACGTCGAAGTCGCGGCCGCCCGCGTAATCGCGATAGAACCGCACGCAGCGGTAGCACGCGATGCAGCGGTTCATTTCGTGAGTGAGAAATGGCCCGAGGTACTGGTTGCGGTAGGTGCGTTTCTTGAAGCGATAGCGACGGTAGGCGTGGCCCGTCAACACGGTCATGTCCTGCAGGTGGCACTCGCCGCCTTCCTCGCAGACCGGGCAGTCGTGCGGGTGATTGGTCATCAGCCACTCGATCACGCTCGCGCGAAACGCGCGCGCCTCCGGATCGGCGATGGAGATTCGCGTGCCGTCCGCGGCCGCGGTCATGCAGGCCATGACGAGCTTGCCCTGCGCGTCCTTGTCGTCCCGGAATTGCTTGACGGCGCATTGCCGGCAGGCGCCGACCGAGCCGAGCGCCGGGTGCCAGCAGAAGTAGGGCAGGTCGAGACCGAGCGACAGGCAGGCGTGCAGCAGGTTGTCGGTGGGCCTCGCCTCGTAATCGCGGCCGTCCACGTGAAGGGTCGGCATCAGCGTGCCCGCCGTGCGCGGCCGAGACCGGGGCCATCCGTACGTGCGCGGCTCACGCGCGCAGTCCCCATGGACACGCATGCTCTGCGATGTGGCGCTCGAATGCGTCGCGGAAGTATTTGAGACCGCTCTCGAGCGGCGCCATCGCGCCGGGCGCGTGCGCGCAGAAAGTCTTGCCGGGTCCGAGGAACTGCGTGTGCATCGCGAGGATATCGAGGTCCCGCGGCTCGCCTGCGCCCGCCTCGATGGAGACGAGGAGCCGCTCCACCCAGGGCAGCCCGTCGCGGCAGGGCGTGCACCAGCCGCAGGATTCCTGTGCAAAAAAGTGCTCGAGATTGCACAGCATCGCGACGGGGCACGTGCGATCGTCGAGCACGATCATCGTGCCGGTTCCGAGCCGGCTGCCGGCCTTCTCGACCTCGGTGAAATTCATGGGTGTATCGAGATGCTCGGGCGTGAGAAAGCCTGTCGAGGCTCCACCGGGCAGCAGTCCGGCGAGCTCGAAGCCCTTGCGCATGCCGCCCGCGTGCTCCTCCAGGATCTCCCGGAGCGGGGTGCCCATCGGCAGCTCCCAGGCGCCCGGCCGCGCGACCCGACCGCTCGCGCCGTAGATCTTCGTGCCGCTGTCCGCCCCGCGGCCGAGGCGTTTGAACCATTCGGCCCCCTGATTGACGATGTGGGGGACATTGCAGAGGGTCTCGACGTTGTTCACGACCGTCGGCCGGCCCCACAGGCCGGCTACCTGGGGAAAGGGTGGCTTGGCGCGCGGGATCGCGCGTTCACCCTGGAGCGAGGTGAGGAGCGCCGTTTCCTCGCCGCAGATATAGCGGCCGGCGCTTGCGTGGATGTGCAGATCGAGGCCGAAGTCGGTTCCGAGGATGTGCTTGCCGAGGTACCCGCCCTCGGCCGCCTCGGCGGCGGCGCGCGTGAGCCGCTCGTTCGCGAGGCGGTACTCGCCGCGCAGGAATAGATAGGCGATCGAGGCGCCGATCGCATAGGCGCTCACGAGGACCGCCTCGATCATCTGATGCGGATCGCCTTCGAGGAGCAGCCGGTCCTTGAACGTGCCCGGCTCCATCTCGTCGGCGTTGACGACGAGATACTTGATCCGGGGCGAGTCCTTGCCGCGCGGTACGAAGCTCCACTTGCGGCCCGTCGGAAAGCCGGCGCCGCCGCGTCCGCGCAGGCCGGAATCGGTCACGGCCTGCAGGACCTCGTCCGGCGAGAGGGTCTGCAGCGCCTTGCGAAGGGATCGATAGCCGCCGGCGCGCTCGTAGCCCTTCAGGTCGAGCGGCGGCTCGCCGGGCCGGATGTTCCGGGTGAGCGGGCGCTCCAGCGGCGCTGCGGCGCTCAAGGGTAGGCCCGAAGCAACGCCTCGATGCAACTCGCATCGAGGTCGCCGTGCAGATCGCCGTCGACCATCATCGCCGGCGCGTGATCGCAATGCCCGAGACAGACGATCGGCAGGAGGGTGAATCGGCCGTCCGGCGTCGTCCCTGCATCCGCCACGCCGAGCGTCCGCCGGAGATGATCGAACAGCGCGTCCCGCCCCATGACCCAGCAGGAGATGCTGTCGCAGAGCAGGATGACGTGGCGCCCCACGGGACGGCGAAAGATCAGGTTGTAGAAGGTGGCGATGCCCTCGAGCTCGTCGGGCGTCATGCCGAGGAGTCCGGCGATCTCCGCGAGCCGCTCATCGCTGATCCAGCGGTGGCGGCGCTGCACGAGCCGCAGCGCCTCGATCGAGGCCGCGCGCCGGTTCTCGTATCGCTGCGTGA
The DNA here is from genome assembly GCA_050738535.1 of Steroidobacteraceae bacterium. Lineage (GTDB taxonomy): Bacteria > Pseudomonadota > Gammaproteobacteria > Steroidobacterales > Steroidobacteraceae > JASHUC01. Next base: position 771 of record JBOHZT010000194.1, on the reverse strand, counting down.
GCTGCGCGAGCTCGCGGCGCTCCTCGGCGCTGAGCCGGCCTTCGGCGGCGCTCGCAGGCTCAGGAGGCATGGCCGATCATCGGTCGACGTCCGCCATCACGAAATCGATGCTGCCGAGGATCGCGATGAGGTCCGCGATGAGTGCGCCGCGGCAGATGGCCGGAATCATTTGCAAGTGCGGAAACGACGGCGTGCGGATGCGGGTCCGGTAGGAGACCGTGCTGCCGTCGCTCACGAGATAGTAGCCGTTGATGCCTTTCGTCGCCTCGATGCTCACGCACGCTTCGCCGGGCGGGATCACGGGCCCCCAGCTCACACCGAGGAAATGCGTGATCAAAGTTTCGATGTCATGCAGCGTGTGATCCTTGACGGGCGGCGTGGCGAGCGGATGCGAGGACTTGTAGGGACCAGAGGGCATGTGCTCGAGACACTGGCGGATGATGCGCACGCTCTGACGCATCTCCTCGACGCGCACGGCCACGCGGTCGTAGCAATCCCCGTGCACGCCCGTCGGCACGTCGAAGTCGAGCTCGTCGTAACCCCCGTAGGGCCGGCGCTTGCGGTAATCCCACTCGAGGCCGGTCGCGCGCAGGCCGGGTCCCGTCACGCCCCACTCGAGCGCATCCGCGGTGGTGTACGCGCCGACGCCGCGGGTGCGCGCCTTGAAGATCCGGTTCTTCATGACGAGCCCGTCGTATTCGTCGAGCCGCCTGGGCAGGTACTCGACGAAGTCCCGCACCATGCCGTCCCAGCCGCGGGGCAGGTCCGCGG
>JBOHZT010000193.1:0-6537 GCA_050738535.1 Steroidobacteraceae bacterium | reverse complement strand
GCTCTGGCCTCCTCGGCGCCCGCTTGACGCGGGGCGCCCTCGCCTCTGGCACGCGCGTGGATATCGAACCAGTCGTATTCCTCGGGTGGCAGCGCAAGCAAGGCCTCGCGGAAGGCGCGTTGGATGGCGCGCAGCGACTGCTGGCTGGCTTGCTCCTCCTCCGCCCGTTGCTGGGCCTCGATCAGGCCGCTCAGGTGCGCCTCGAGGGGCTGCAGGGCCGCCAGCAGCCCGGCGTAGCGCTCATCGTGGATCACCCCTCTGCGCGTGCCGGGCGTGAGGTTCAGGAACGGGACGTCGATGAGACCCTGCAGGTACCGTGACGACCAGGGCGCGTGCTCCAAGGCCGGGAGCGTCGCGAGATCCTCGATCACGCGGGTGCCGCTTCGTGTAAGGGCCACGCGGCAGCGTTCGTCGGGCTCGGCCAGGTAGAGCTCCGCATAGGCATCGCCATACGGCGTGCGCAGCGGCGGCAGCTGATGCAGCAGTCGCCCCTCGTAGGCGCGCGGCTCGACCTCGTACTGTTTGCGCGCGAGCTTGTCGATGACGGTCACGCGCACCTGGGCATGGCGGATCCGATCGCGCAGCTCCGAGGCGAGATACCACTGGATCTTCTCGCCGGAGAGGGTGCGGATGCCCTCGAGGAGCGGGCTGATCTTGAGCTCCGTGCCGCGCTCGCCGAACAGTGCCCGGCGGGGACTGACGGTGTAGCCCGAGTGCCCCTTGCTCATGCTCATCTGGTACGGGCGCTGATCGGTGCCGGTCGAGATCATGGTGAGCTGATCGCCAACGGTCCAGAGCGACAGCAATCCGATGCCGAACTCGCCCTGCAGGCCCGTTCCCGCGCCTTCGGTCTTCAGCCGCCGCTTGATCGAGTCGCAGATGTGCGTGGCGACGTACTTGAAGTTAGGTCTCCCGTCCTCATCCCGCGGTACCCCGTCGCCGTCGTCCTTGATCGAGAGGAAGTGCTCCCCGTGCTCGCGGCCGCGGGTGATAGTGATGGTCTTGGCGTGCGCGTCGATGCTGTTCTCGACGAACTCCGCGATCGCCTTCAGCGGATTGCTCTGCGAGAGCGCGATGATGCGGATCGCGTTCCAGTCATCGCCGATCCTGAGCCGGCCGCGGTCACCGGCCTTGGCGCCGCGAGGCCGTCGCGCTCGAGCGCTGGGACCCGCCGGCTCCGCGGCGGCAGGAACACGAGAGCCGTCGTCACTCGTGGCGGCCATGAAAGAGCGCGGCCTTCCTCAAGCGACGCTGGACAGCGGGCGAATCCGCGCCGCAATACGCTTGAGCGTGTCGCGCGAGGCAATGCGCATGTCGTATTCGGCCTGGAGGTTGAGCCAGAACCGGGCGTCCATGTTGAAGTAGATCCCCAGGCGCAGCGCGGTATCCGCGGTGATCGGGCGCCGGCCGTGGATCAGCTCGCTGATGCGGCTCGGAGGGACATCGATATCCACGGCGAGCTGGCGCGCGGTGAGGCGCATCGGCTTCATGAACTCCTCGAGCAGGATCTCGCCCGGGTGGATTTCGTCGAGTGACTTGGTCATCTGTCCCTCCTAGTGGTAGTCCACGATCTCAACCTGGCGCGGACCGTCCGTGCGCCAGATGAAGCAGACCCGCCATTGATCGTTGATTCGGATGCTGTGCTGGCCCTTGCGATCCCCTCGCAGGGCCTCGAGCCGATTGCCGGGCGGCATCGGTATCTCGCTCGCGCCGGGCTGCGACAAATCGCCGGCTCCAGTTTCGGCAGATCGTAGGAGCTGCGCCCGAGCAGCTCGAGGACATCACCTCGATCCCGCGTCAGATTGGCCGGTCGACGTCCGCCTCGTCCTCGGCGATCCAGGCGCCGATCTTGCTCGCGCGTGAAGCGCCGGGGGCCCGGCGCGCTCCGGCGCTCGCGTCGCGGACAAGCGGCGAGGAATAGCAGCAGATCCTGCTTCTGTGCCACAGAAAGCGCGCAGTACGTCAGAGGCACGCGAGCTGGTCACGAATGGCTTGCTCCTGGGCGTAGGTCGTGTCAGCGGCGGCTGCCGCGCAATTCCATTGCGGCACGCAGCACTTCGCCGCCCAGACGAGTCACCGGCTCCAGAATCCTGAAACACCACATCTCCTCCTCGCAGCGCGGCAAGCACCATCAGATATTTCGGCAACAGCTTCCCGGTGGTCTCATCGCGGTAGAAACGGGTGTGCCGATAGAACGCGCCGGGCGCCACTCCCGCTGGCAGCGCCACCGCCACAGGTTACTGCCCTAGCGCCGAGCGGATGGCTTCGAATTCGTCCGCGGCCTCGAGGACGGCCTCACGATTGGGATCGTCGTCGGCGACCGCAAGCCTGTAGTTGATGGTGTGATCGTTCCCCTCGCCGCCGGCCCAGACCTTGTCCCACGCGCCATTCTCAGCATGCGTGACATCGATCATCTTCTCCGACAGCGTGTCGCGGTGCTGGGCGGCAATCTGGTCCAGGAGAGACAGCTCGCGCTTGGAGAAACAGCTCGGGTCGAATGCGATCTTCGCGGTGACCTCGTAGCGCTCGTAATCGATGACTTTCTTCGGCCGGATCGTGATGGCGGCGGCGAGATCCCCCTCCAGCTCGTCCCACTCCTGCATGAGCTCGATGGGGACCGGACCCATCTTCCATGCCCGGTACTCCATGCCCGTGACACTGCGGCCGGTCTGGCGGAAATGCTCGAAATCCAGGAGATAGAGCAGCTTGAACAGCTTGATCTTCCCCAGCGCACGCGTGTTGCGCGCCAGGTACACGATCGCCTGGATCAGCTTTTCCCGATTACGATTGCGTAGCATGGACTTTGGCGGGGCTTGCGAGCGGTCTCGGCCAGGTACGGTGAAATGCTCGTTTCAGACGAGGACCGCGATATCGAGCGGCGCCTCCACAGCCTCCAGATCGGCCAAAATCATAGCACATGCCGCCAGCAAGGGCCGATCGAGGGCAGAATTTCGTGCCTCCGTCACGGATGAGACCGCGGCGCAACCAGACGGTCAGTGCAGACGCTGAGCGTGACATCTCTCTCCGCCTTCGATTCACCGAGCAGCGACTGCTGCGAAAGGGACGCACAGTTAACCCAGCGCATTCTTGGCTAGAGTCGCTTCTCGAGGCCGGCTGCGATCCTCTCTCCAAATCCCTGGGCCATCCCCGCCTCAAACGCCTTGGCGTTCTGCTCGATGTTGAACCACCAAAGTCCACTTGAGCTTCGTCAAGGGGCGGTTTGTAAATCCGCTCCGCACCGGGGCCCGGCGTTCAGTCCGCCCGGGGGGCGAGCCTGAGGACTACCGCGTTTTGAGCTTCTCCTCCGCGTAGAGGGACAGCTCGATCCTCCGCTCGAGGAGCTGCTCGGGCGAGACGCCGGCGAAGTTGCGCAGCACCAGCTCCTTCAGGTGCGGCGGCGCTTTTCGGGCCTCTCACGAGGGCTTTTCCGGCTCGAGGGCGCTGTTGTCCCAGAAGGTGTTCTCCCATCCGGCGATGCGGCCCTCATCGTGGCAGCGGGGGCAGAACCAGAGGACATCATTGTTGTCGATGTCGAAAAAGATGGTGAGCAGAGTGCCGCAGGGTCGCCGACCTGGTCGACGCCGGCAGAGCAGAGTCGTCGGGTCGTCGTACTGCGTGGCCTGGGAAACGATTTCCGTCCAGTAGGCGAAGAGCCGCTGCGCCTGCGGCGGTAGCGGCGCCACCTGGCCGTTGGGGAGCAGGAAGTGCCGCAGATCGACGCTCCAGTGCTTGATCATGCGCGCCTCAGTGGAGGTTGGCGTCTTCGCCATCCGGGACGCCGCAGCAACGCTTGTACTTCTTGCCGCTGCCGCAGGGGCAGGGCTCGTTGCGGCCGACCTTGGGGGCGGTTCGCTCGTAGGGTTCCGGGCGCGCGGCCGCGCGCGCGTAGGCCATTCGGTCCTCCCTGAAATACCGGTACGCACGCGCGGCTCCCGCGAGCCTGCTCTGCAGGAGCTCGTCGCTCCGCTCGGGGGTCAACGGCTCCTTCGGCCACTCGGGATACACCTCGCCGGCGACGATCGGGATGGTCAGCACCAGTCCTTCGCTACCGTCACCGAAAATGCGGCCCCACCCCTCGGGCGCCAGACGAGTCCCGCGCATGTAGCCGCGCGCCCAGGTGCGGCCCGATATGCCGTCGACGCCGGGCTCCTCGATGTAGGCGAGGTGCACGGTCTCATGCTCGAAGTCGTGGGCGATGGAATTCCAGTACCGCATCAGGAGCGCCATCAGCTCGTGCACGGCGGCGAGATCGCCTAACATCCCGGCCTCGCCCAGGGTGCCGCCCAGTATCACCGGCAGGTACTCGTGCGGCATGCCGGGGCGGGGGCTCGCGACCAGAGCGCAGAAGAGGCCGTCAACCGCCTCGAGCGCGAGCGCCTCGGGATGCGGGTTCGCGGCAAGACGCTCGGCGAGCGTGTCGATCTCGGCCTCGGAGAGGCCCTGTTGCAAGGCACTGCTCATTGCCGCTCAGACTTCTTCGCTCGGGTCTTTGATCTCGAGCTTGAACTGCCAGCCCTCGTACGACATCAGCATCCGCCCGAATTCCTCCCAGGCCACCTCGCGGCCGTCGATGACGAGGAGCGGCAAGTGGCCCTCCTCGTTCTCATCCCAGTCGATCCGGCCGCGCACGAGGAATTCGGCGATCTGCAGCCTGGCCGATCCCTCCTCGCGCTTAAGGTGATGCCGGGCGAGGGCGCGGCGCATGCGCCCGTGTAGCTGCGCCATGAGGGCGAAGAGATCGCCCTCGGGATCGCCGAGGACCTCGAACGTATAGCCGCCGGGAGCCCCGTCCTCGAGCTCGAAGCTCTCGAGTGCAACGTGCTCGCCGTGAAGGCGCACGCGAAAATGGAACCGGTGCGGCTCGCCGGCGGCGTCCCTCATCTCGACAGGCTCGAATTGCACGTGCTCGAACTTGAGCCCGCCCAAGCGCGCCACCTCCTCGTTGAAGCAGCGGCTGCAAAGATCGCGATAGCCGGTCTCGGGCGAGCCGTAGTGGACCGATTCATAGCCGGCGATCGGTGCGCGGCAGGTGTGGCAGAGAAGGGGTGCTGGCATGATCGCTGCGCGTCCCGGCCGGATGAGAGGGTGGGAAATTCTACCCCCCGATCGCCGCGGCGGGCAGCGGGCTCATTCTGGCGAGCAGAGGAGGAGGGACTCGTTTTGCGACTGGGGACTATCCTCGTGAACGGTGAAAGTGGCGGAGGACATTCGCTGTGGACATCGAGACCGACAAAATCGACGAGGCGACCCCTGGCGTTGCTCTATCTTCGCCTGCACGAGCGGTGCAGGGGGCAGGGCGGAGCCGTTTCGTGCCACCACGGCCCAGCGGATCCGCCCGCAAAGGACCAGGGCCCGGCTCCCCGCGGCGCGAAACGCTCCGATCGCCATTCCTGCCAAAGTGTGTAATCATATACACACTTATTTACTCGACGGAGCGATGTGGCCATGAGCAAGCGGATCAACGTCATGATCGATGATGATACCTGGGGCGTGCTCGGGCGAATCCCGGTGGGGGAGCGCAGCCGGACTATCAATGAGGCAGTCCGTGACTGGGCCGCTCGGCGGCGGCGCAGGGATGCAGTGCGTGAAATGGACGCGCTGCGCACGCAATTGCCGAAGGTCAGCACGGACGAGGTGGCGCGGTGGATCCGGGATGACCGGGAGCGGGGGCACTGATGCCAGTGCCACTGGTGGTGCCTGATGCGTCGGTCCTGCTCAAATGGGTTCTGCCGCCGGAAGACGAGCCGGACGTCGACAAGGCGCTTTTGCTGCGCGCCGCGATCCTGAACGATGCCGTACGCGCGATCGTGCCGGCGCTGTGGCTCTATGAAGTCGGCAACACGGTCGCGCGGCGATTCCCGGCGCATGCCTCCGCCTGGCTGACCGCTCTCATGAAGTTCGGCCTCGAGGAAGCGGCGCCGTCGGACCCGTGGCTCGCGGCGGCACTCGCATTAACTCGTACTCGCGAGGTGTCGTTCTACGATGCCGCCTACCATGCGCTCGCCATCACCCGGAAGGGGCTATTCGTCACGGCCGACATGCGGTATGTCACCCGGATGGCTCGGGACGGGTTCGTCGCGGCATTGAGCGAATGGGACGCTCCGAAAGCATCGCCATCACCCCGTCGTTAAAGGCTCACGGCCCGGATCACAGGGCCCAGGTTCCGCTCATTGACGGCGCGCAGCAGTGCCCGTTCGGGAACGCTGTCGGCTTTCAGGGCTGCGGAGACGAAGGTCGACGCGTCGAGGATGACGATCAAATCCGCCGCTCGGATCGCCAGGCCCGCAGCTCGGCATCTAACTCCGAGTCAGCCAGGCCTTGGGCTCGCGCTTCTTGCTTGGCCTCGGCGGCTGCGGCGGTTCGTTTTGTCTATTTTATCTATTTCGTCTACAATGGACGGATAGGAGGTTAGCATGCGCCACATATCAGCCACCGATGCGAAGCAGCGGCTCGCGGCCCTGCTCGATGCAGCCCAGCGGGAGCCGATCGTCATTCGTCGGCAGAATCGTGATATCGCTGTGGTGCTGTCGTCTGCGG
>JBOHZT010000192.1:0-6565 GCA_050738535.1 Steroidobacteraceae bacterium | reverse complement strand
CTCACCGCGCTCAGAGCCGAGATGCATGTATTGACGCTCACCGCGACGCCGATCCCGCGCACGCTCAGCATGGCGCTCGGCTCGCTGCGCGACCTGTCGCTCATCGCGACGCCGCCGCAGGAGCGGCTCGCCATCAAGACCGCCGTCACGGAGTGGCACGGTCCGACGCTGCGGGAAGCGGCGCTGCGGGAGCTGCGCCGCGGCGGACAGATCTATTTCGTCCACAACGAAGTCCGCACGATCGAGAAGCTCGCCGCGCAGCTGCGCGAGCTCGTGCCGGAAGCCGACGTGCGCGTAGGACACGGTCAGATGCGCGAGCGCGATCTCGAGCAGCTGATGGTCGATTTCTACCACCGGCGCTTCAATTTCCTGCTCTGCACGACCATCATCGAGAGCGGCATCGACGTGCCGACGGCCAACACCATCATGATCCACCGCGCCGATCGCATGGGGCTCGCGCAGCTGCACCAGTTGCGCGGGCGCGTCGGCCGCTCGCACCATCGCGCGTACGCCTACCTCATCGTGCCCCCGCGCCGCGAGCTCGGGCCGGACGCCGTCAAGCGCCTCGCGGCGATCGAGTCGCTCGAGGACCTCGGCGCCGGGTTCGTGCTCGCCACTCACGACCTCGAGATCCGGGGCGCGGGCGAGCTGCTCGGGGAGGCGCAGAGCGGCCAGGTGTCCGAGGTCGGCCTCGCGCTCTATCTCGATCTGCTCGACGGCGCGGTGCGTTCTCTCAGAGAAGGACGGGAGCCCTCGCTCGACCAGCCGCTCGCCGCCGCATCGGAGGTGGAGCTGCGCGTCGCGGCGCTGCTGCCGGAGAGCTACGTGAGCGACGTGCACATGCGGCTCGTCCTCTACAAGCGCATCGCGTCCGCACCGGATGGCGCCGCGCTCGACGAGCTCACCGCCGAGCTCACGGATCGCTTCGGAGCGCTGCCCGCTCCGGCCGAGAGCCTGCTGCGGATCGCCCGCCTGAAGCTCCGCGCCCGCGCGCTCGGCGTGCGGCGCCTGGATTTGGGGCCGCAGGGCGGCTACGTGCTGTTCGAGCGCGAGAACGGCATAGATCCTGCTACGGTCGTGCGCCTGATCCAGCGCGACGCGCGTACATTCCGTCTCGAGGGTCCGCTCAAGCTCAGAGTGTCCCGCGAGCTCGCGAAGGAGCCGGAGCGCTTCGCGCTCGCGGCCGAGCTCCTCGACCGTCTGGGCCGCAACGCGCGGCCGATCGAGACAGCGGCCAGTCCGCGGCTCACGCGCGCGGCGGACTGAGGCATTCGGCAGCGCCGGCGGCGGCGCGAGGGAGATGGCGATGAGGCGATGGCTCGCGGCGCTCGGCGCACTCGGCGCACTCGGCGCACTCGGCGCGCTCGGCGCGCTCGGCATGAGCGTTCCGGCGCTAGCGGCTCCGCCGCCTGCCCCGCACGAGGCGGCAACTCCCGTTCGAGCCGACGCCGCGCCCGCGAAGGCAGCAGCGCGAGCGAACACAGCGGCACCTTCGAAGGCAGCAGCGTCAACCGACGCGGGGGCACCGGCTCAGGCGAGCAGTCCGGTCTACCGCGTGGAGCTGATCGTATTCCGCGCCACGAAGACACTCGGCTCGCCCGAGGACTGGAGCGCCGAGGCGCCTGCGCTTGCATCGCCGCCTGCGGCGGCCGCGAACACCGCGAATGCCGCGAACGGAGCCGCCGCGAGCGCTGCGACCCAGGGCGGCGCCACCTTTGCGACTCGCTCGGCCGCGAGCGCCAAGGCCGGAGCCGCTGCAAGCTCCGCCCCGCAATCGGCCGCGAGCGTCGCTGCCGAGCGCACCGGCTTGACGCTGCTCCCGTCCGCGGATTTCGCGCTCGACCGCATCGCGCGCCGGCTGCGCACGAGCGGCCGGTACGTGCCGGTCGCGCACGTCGCCTGGACGCAGCAGGCTAGCCCCTGGGGAAGACCGATCGAGATCCCGCTCGAGAGCCTCGGTATCGCGGCGCAAGGCCTCACCGGCTCCGTGGCGCTCGAGCTGGGTGAGTTCCTGCACCTCGCGCTGCACCTCGACTACGCGATCGCGGACTCGCCGCCCGGTCTGCGAGCGGCGCCGGGCACCGTGTTCGCGCTGCGCGACACGGAGCGTGTGCGCCTCGAGAAGCTCTGCTACTTCGATCATCCGGCGTTCGGCGCCATCGCGCTCGTCACCCGCGCGACGCCGCGCCAAGCCACCGGGCGACCCCGCCGTTGACCACCGGCGCTCGAAGCGGCTCGACGGCAGCGGCTCTCGCTGCGGCAATCTGCGCGGTGACGATCTGCGCCGTGACGGCGCTCACCGCGCGTCCAGCCGAGGCGGCTGCGCCGCAGGCGGCGCTCGACATCCGCGCCGGCACGACCGGGGTCGGGCTCGATATCGATTTGGGTCTCAGCCGCTATATCGGTGCGCGGGTCGGCTACAGCTACTTCCGCTATGACCGCACGTTCCACACCACCGACGTGGCTTACGATGGCCGACTCAAACTCAGCATGGTGAGCGGGCTCCTCGACTGGTATGTCCTCGGAGGAGGCTTGCGCGTCACCGCGGGCGCGGTCTGGGACGGCACGCGAGCCGATGTCACGGGCCGGCCGGCGCAGGGGCGCTACACGCTGAGCGGTGTGACGTACACGCAAAGCGAAGTGGGCTCGCTCGCGGGGCGTCTGACCTTCGGACATCCGGTGTCCCCGTATCTCGGCATCGGCTGGGGAAATCCAACCGGCGCGGGTCGCCACGTGCACTTCCTGGTCGATCTCGGCGTGATCTACGGCGGCACGCCCAAGGATTCGCTCACCGCCGAGTGCGGGCCCGCGGCACCGCCGGGCAGCGCGCTCTGCGCTCAGCTTCAGAACGATGTCGCGGCCGAGCGGCACCGCCTGGATTCGAGCGCGAGCCTCATCCGCTGGTACCCCGTGCTCGATCTCGGGCTGGCGTATCGCTTTTGAGCGCGAGTGTCTCGCGCTCGAAGTCCGCGGCCTCCGCCGCGCACAGATTGTTCTTGCCGAGCGCCTTGGCACGCCCGAGCGCCGCGAGACAGGCGGCGATGAGCACCTCGAGCGGCAGATCCCGGCTCGGCACGAGGCTCGCCACGCCGGCGCTCAGCGTCACGTACCGGCAGCCGTTCACGGCACGCGGATGGTGAATGAGCAGATCGCGCACGCGCTGGACCACGACCTTCGCATAGCCGAGCGCATTCGCCGCCGCCTCCCCCTGCGTGAGCACACAAAGAGTGCCGCCCTCCCAGCGGCCGGCGAGATCGCTGCCGCGGCGATAGGAGCCCGCGATGGCCCGGGCGACGCGGCGGATGCAGGCATCGCCCGCCGATTTATCGAAGGTCTCGTTGTACACGCCGAGGTTGTCGATATTGAACAAGGCGAGGCCGATCTCCCGGGACTCGCGCTGCGCGGCCTGCCAGTCCCGGCGCAGGATCTCCTCGAAGTACGCCCTCGAGGCGAGCGCCGTCAGCCGGTCCTCGCGCATCCACCCCGGCAGCCCCGCAGTTGCGGCCCATCCCGGCACGCGCTCCCCGCCCGCGCCGTGACCCTGGACCTCGGCAGATCCCCGGACCTCGGAGGACCGGGATCCCTCGCCGGCCTCCCGGTGATAGCCGATCCAGTGCGTGACCCGTCGCCCGGCGTCGCGTACCGGCTGCAGCAGCATCTCGTTCCAGAACTGCGCGCCATCCGGCCGGTAGTTGCGCAGCAGCGCGCGGCAGGGCTCGCCCCGCCCGAGCGCATCGCGGATGCGCTGCCGAGCCTCCTGATCACGATCCGCGCCCTGCAGGACACGCAGGTTGGTGCCGAGCAGCGCGGTCTCGGGATGACCGCACAGCTCGATGAACGCGCGGTTCACGTAGACGACCGGATGGCCTTGCGCTTGCGCATCGCACACGACGATGCCCTCCGGCGCGAAGTCGAAAACCGATTGCCACTCGCGAGTCGACCAGCCGATCATGGCGCGCCTGGACGCAGTGCGAGCAGCGGGGGCGCGGCGAGCCCCACGAGACGGTCGTGCGCCTCGCGCCACTCTGCGCCGCTGCGCAGCTCGGCGAACGGCAGTCCGCCGCGGCCGCGCATCCGCACGAGCCGTGCCTGCGAGGCGGGATGCGGCTCGACGTGCAGGCGCTCGAGGAGCGAGACGACGGCCGCGCGATCGTTGCAGACGGGAACGACATCGCAGCCGGCCGCGAGCACCCGCTCGGCGCGCTCGACGATGTCTGCGTCGCGCGCAGCACCGCCCATCGAGAGATCGTCCGAGAACACCGCTCCCTGGAAATGCAGGTCCTCGCGAAGCACGCCTCGGATCCAGCGGCTCGAGAAGCTGGCGGGCCGCGCATCGACTTCGGGAAACTCCACGTGCGCCATCATCACCGCGGGCAAGCCCCCCTCGATCAAACGCCGATAGGGCGCGAGATCGTCGACGAGATCGGGGAACGGCCGCCGATCGACCGGCAGCTCGCGATGCGAGTCGGCGCGCACCGCGCCGTGTCCCGGAAAATGCTTCGCCGTCGCGGCCATGCCGGCCGTGCGCATCCCCTGCACGTAGGCCGCGGCGAGTTGCCCGACGGCGTCGGCGCGCGCATGCAAGGCCCGGTCGCCGATCACGGCGCTCATGCCGCGATCGAGATCCACGCAAGGGGCGAAGGAGATGTCCACGCCGTGCGAGCGCAGCTCCGCAGCCATGAGCCAGCCCATGTGCCGTGCGAGTGCGAGCCCCGCGCGCGGATCGAGATCGAAGGCTTGTCCGATGCGGCGCGCCGCCGGCAGCAGCGAGAAGGGAGCCTTGAAGCGCTGGACACGCCCGCCCTCGTGATCGACGGCGATGACGAGCGGGGGGCTGCGCGACTCGCGGATCGAAGCGGTGAGGCTCGCGAGCTGCTGGGAGCCGGTGAAATTGCGGGTGAACAGAATGACGCCGCCGACGAGCGGATGGCGCAGCAACTCGCGCTCCTCGGTCTCGATCGCGGGACCCGCGAGATCGATCATGAGCGGCCCGAGCGTCATCGAGCGCCTTGCCGACGCGGGGCGCCAGGCGTGAGCAGCGCGACGGATTCGACGTGGGATGTATGAGGGAACATATCGAGAACCCCGGCCGCGCGGAGCGCGAAGCCATGCTCGTGAACCAGGCAGCCCACATCCCGCGCGAGCGTGCCCGGATGGCAGGAAATATATAGCACTCTAGCGGGGCCAATACGTGCGATGGTCCGCAGTAACTCGCTCGCTCCGGCGCGCGGGGGATCGAGAAAGACGTGGCTGAAGCCGCCCGCGAGCCAGGGCAGATCGGGCGGCAGCGGGCTCGACAAATCGGCCGCGATGAACTCGGCATTCGCGATACCGTTGAGCGCGGCATTATGTCGCGCGCGCTCGACGAGCCCGCGATCGCCCTCGACGCCGAGTACCCGGCCGGCGCGCCGGGCGAGCGGCAAAGTAAAATTGCCGAGGCCGCAGTACAGATCGAGCACTCGGGAATCCCCTGCCGGCTCGAGCAGCTCGACGGCGCGCGCAACGAGCGCCGCGTTCATCGCGCCGTTCACCTGGATGAAATCGGTCGGCGCGAACTCGAGCCGTACGTCGAACTGCGGCAGCCGGTAGTAGAGCGGCTCCTCGGGGTCGCTCGCGCCGGCCGGCGTTAGCCGCACCACCGAGTCGAGTCCCCCGGGCTGCAGGTAAACCCTCGCGCCGTGGTCGCGCTCGAAAGCCTCGAGCTGCGCGCGATCGCCTGCCGAGGGAGGCGCGAGCACCCGCAGCACGAGCGCCGCGGCGTTCTCGCCCACCGCCACTTCGATCTGGGGCACCCGCTCGCGGATCGAGAGCGTCATGAAAGCGCGCGCCAGCGCGCCGACCAGCGGACCGACCGGCGGCGCGAGCACCTCGCAGCGCTCCGTATCGACGACGCGCGGGAACAGCCGCTCCCTGAAGCCGACGAGGACGCGTCCCTTCTTGGTGACATAGCGGACGCCCAGGCGCGCGCGCCGCCGGTAGCCCCACGAGGGGCCGCGAAGCGGCTCGAGCCAGCGCTCGGGAGCGGTGCGCGCGATCCGCTCGAGCCCTTCGGCGAGCTCGACGCGCTTCACCTCGATTTGCCGCTCGGTCTCGAGGTGCTGGAGCGAGCACCCGCCGCAAGCGCCGAAATGCACGCAGCGCGGCACGGCGCGCTCCGCCGAGGCCGTCAGGATCTCGACCAGCCGGGCCTCGTCGTGATGCTTGCGCCGGCGCACGCGCTCGAACCGAATGGTCTCGCCCGGCAAGGCGCCGGCGACGAAGGCCGTCTTGCCGCCGTGGACGATGCCCTCCCCTTCGTGCGTGAGCGCATCGACGGTGCCGAGCTCCGTGGCGCCGCCGCTCAATCCCCGAGCTCCGCGGCGCTGGCCTCCCACGCGCGCAGGAACTCGGCATGGTGCGGCGCGCCGCCCGCGGCGAGCAGCGCCTTCACCCGGGCGATTTCCTCGTCGTGGCGCTCGCGGCTGAAGCGCCCGCGGTAGAGCTCGAAGCGCAGATAGACGAGATAGGTGTTGAGCACGTCGGTCTCGCAGTACTGGCGGATGCGCACGCGCTCGCCGGCGGACCA
>JBOHZT010000191.1:0-6568 GCA_050738535.1 Steroidobacteraceae bacterium | reverse complement strand
GCCTCGCTCGACCGGCGTACCGTCTGGCGCGCCATGGCTTTCGAACAGCCGCCGCTCCCGGCCGGCACGGCCGCCATCTCCTGCGTCGCGTGCGACCTGGTCATGCCCGCCGCTGCGGAAGGCTCCCGCTGCCCGCGCTGCAGCGCGCGGCTGCATTCGCGCAAGCCCGATGCGCTGCTGCGCACGCTCGTCCTCATTATCGCCGCCCTCGTGCTCTACGTCCCGGCGAACGTGTACCCCATGAGCACCGACATCCAGCTGGGGCAGGTCATCCCGCACCGGATCGTCGACGGCATCCGCGAGCTCTATCAGGCCGGCCTGTGGCCCCTCGGCGCGCTCGTCTTCTGTACGAGCATCGCCATCCCGTTCCTCAAAATCGCAGGCCTCGGGTGGCTGATGCTCTCGGTGCGGACCGGGTCGCGCGCTAGACTGCGGCTGAAGACACGGCTGTACCGGTTGATCGAGGAGATCGGGCGCTGGTCGAGCACCGACGTGTTCACCATCGCGGTCTTCCTGCCGGTGCTGCAATTCGGGGGGATCGTGAGCACTCAGGCGGCGATGGGCGCGACGGCATTCTTCAGCGTGGTGGTGCTCACGATGCTCGCCGCCCGCGCCTTCGATCCGCGCCTCATGTGGGATGCCGCGCTCGAGCCGGAGCGTCCGCGGCACGACGCTGCCGACCGCGCGGCGCTGGAAGTGCACTCGTGACCGGCGAGACGCCGCTCCCACCCACACCGGCACCCGGGCCGCAGCCCGGACCGGGACCCGCGCCCGCTGCAGTGCCGCGCACCGCGACCACCTGGCGCAAGACCCGCTGGCCGGGCTGGATCTGGGCGATTCCGATCGCCGCGATCGGAATCGTCGTGTGGCTGATGCTGCGGGCCTTGAGCAGCCGCGGCATCGACGTGACGCTCGTGCTCGCCGACGCGGCAGGCATGAGCGACAACAACACCCAGGTGCTCTACAAGGGGCTCGAAGTCGGCACCGTGAGTGCTTTGAGGCTCGCGCCGGACGGCCGCCGCGTCATCGCCCAGCTCGACGTCGACGGCGACATGAGCCCCTATATCCGCGCCGGCACGAAGTTCTACGTGGAAGGCGCTCATCCGAGCTTCTCGGATCCCTCCTCGCTGAAAGCGCTCATCTCCGGACCCACGATCGAGCTCGTGCCCGGCCCCGGAAAGCCGGCGCGCCATTTCGTCGGCATCGAGGGCAGCCCTCCGGGATCCCTGGCCGCCGCGGTGCCCTACGTCGTGACGTTCGAGGGTGCGGTGGGCGGCATCGAGCCGGGGTCGCCAGTGATGCTCGGAGGCTTCCGCGTGGGCGATGTGGAGCGCTCGCAGCTCGCGACGGACGCCCGCACGGGCACGCTCGCCACGCGCGCCGTGCTGCGACTCGATCCGACGCTGTTCCACATCGAGGGCGCCAGTGGAAGCGACGCGCGTCGTGTCATGAACGCGGCGCTCGCCGCGCTCGTGAGGAACGGCCTGCGCGCCGGAGTGACGCAAACCCCCCCGCTCCTCGGCAATCTCGAGATCACTTTGGAGATGCGCCCGGATGCGCCGGCCGCCGTCCTCGGCCCGCCCGCCAAGCTCGGCGCGGCAGCGGGGTATCCGAGCATCCCGGTCATCCAAGGCGGGGGGCTCGAGGCGCTCTCGCGCAAGCTCTCGCGGGTACCGATCGAGCAAATCGCCGAGAACGTGCGGGCGATCACCGCGCGCTTGAAGTCGCTCAGCGCCTCGCCGCAGCTCGACGACAGCCTCCGCCACCTCGACCGGACGCTCGCCGTGCTCGACCGCACCGCACACGCCGCCGGGCCGCAGATCGCGCCCACGCTCAGAAGCGTGCGTGAGACGGTGGGCAGCCTGCGATCGACCGCCGCCGAGATCGATTCGACCGCGGCCGCGGCACGCGCGATGATGCAAGGCAGCGCCGCCGCGCCCGGCTCGAGCCTGCAGCAGACCTTGCAGCAGCTCACGAACGCGGCTCGATCGATCCGTGAGCTCGCCGATTATCTCGATCAACACCCCGAAGCGCTCCTGCGGGGCAGGTAACTCCTATGAAACGCATCGCCCTCCTCGTCGGTATCGCCGCGCTCACCGCCGCCTGCGCCTCGAGCCCTCCCTCGAGCTTCTATGCGCTGCGGTCCGTCGCGCCTCGGGGCGCCGCCCAGGGTGCGGCTGGAAGTGCCGGCGGGAACGTGCGCTCGCCCGTCAGGATCGCCGCCGTCCACATTCCCCCGCGGCTCGACCGCCAGGAAATCGTGCGTCTGGGGTCCGGGAGCCGACTCGAGATCGGCGGGCTCGAACGCTGGGGCGCGCCGCTCGACGAGATGATCCAGCGCGTCCTCACGCAGGATCTGCTCGGGCGCCTGCCCGGCGGCCGTGTCGTGCTGCCGAGCGGCCCGGCGCCCGCCGGAACCGATCTGATCGTTCTCGACGTACTCGAGTTTCAAAGCGACACGAGCGGCACGGTGCGCTTCGAGGGGAGCTGGTCGCTGCTCGCGCCCGGCGCAAGCACGCCGCTCGCGATCCATGATTTCAACTACACCGAGACAGCCTCCCCGAGCGCCTATGCGGCCGAGGCCGCGGTGATGAGCCGGCTGCTGGGCCGGCTCGCCGACGACATCGCCGCGAGCTTGCCGCGCCACTGACGGGCACGCGAATTGCCGTGCTCCTCCTGCCACGTCGTCCCGAATGGTCTCGGGACGACGCCACATGGCCGGAGGACCCCAAGATGAGACAGATGCATCGATCCGTTCTCAAGGCTGTCCCGCTCGCCCTCGCGGCGCTCGGGATGGCCGCGTTGACGCATACGGCGGTGGCCGCCTCGAGCCACGGACACGAGCGCATGTCGCGCTCCGAAAGGAGCGACGCTCACGATGCGCAGCAGCGCGTCAACGCGGCCGTCAAGGTCGTGAGCAAGATGAAGCAGGACCCTGGGCTGGCTCGGCTGCTCGAGCGGGCGAAGGGCGTATTCGTCATTCCCAGCTTCGGCAGCGGCGCGCTCATCGTGGGCGGCCATGGCGGTGGCGGGGTGGTGCTCGCGCACCACGAAGGCAAGTGGAGCGACCCTGCCTTCTTTGACGTGGGCGGTGCGAGCATCGGCGCCCAGGCCGGCGGGGCAGGCGGCTCCGTCGCGCTGCTCCTCATGACGCAAAAGGCGCTCGACAAGTTCGAGACGACGAACGGGCGCTGGGCGCTCAACGCCGGAGCCGGGCTCACGCTCGCGAACTACAACGGGAGCGCGCGCGCCCAGGGCAATCACGACGTGATCGTCTGGACCAACGCCAAGGGACTGTACGGCGGGCTCACCGCGAGCGCGACCTACGTGACGCCGGTCTCGGACATGAACCACGCGTACTACGAGAAGCAGGCGACGCCGCGGGAGATCCTGACCGGCTCGGCGAGCAACGCCGGGGCCGACACGCTGCGCGATACGCTCCTCACGCGGGTTGCCTCCAAGTAGAAAGTAGTGATCGACCCAACGTGACCGGCCAAGGGTGATCGGCCAATCAGCTGGCCCGCCGCGGCGCCGAGGGACCGGCGCCAGCGGGTAGACAGGCCGATAGCCGCTGCCGCGGGCCGCGGCCATACACTCGAGGCCGTTGAGTGAACCCCAGAGCGAAGGATCGTCACGGGGCTCACTTGATTGAGCACCAGCAGATCGGCGGCGGGCGCCCGCGCCGCAGATACTGACAACGCTTGTCTTGCCGCCCGGGACTGGCAGAATCGCGCGCGCATGCATGGATTGATTGCGCGGCCGGTTCCCGTCCTACTTCTATCCGGAAGCGGATTGCGAATGCGCATCATTCGTGGCCGAGCGGCAGCAGCCTCATCGGCGTCTCCTTCACTCCCCTTGTGCGGCGCGGCAGTGACCGGCGCACCCGAGCTTCCCACGCGATGACAAATTTCATAAGCTTGAGCCTGGCTCACGAGAAGCTGCGGCGGCATGGCGACGCGCCGCGAAGCCCGTGCGCAGACGCAGAGGACACTCGGCCGATCGCCACGGACGTTGCCACGGAGCGCCCCTTGACGGAACCGGACGAGAGCGACGTGCTTGCCGCTGCGAGAGTGCTGCAGGCGCTGAGGGGCACGACCCTCAAATCCGGCAGTCTCGAGCGGGTTTACGGCAACATCATCGACGCGGCCATCGCGCTGCTGCACGCCGATCACGCGAGCCTGCAGCTCTTGCACCGGGAGAGCGGCACCCTGCGGCTCGTCGCGGCGCGGGGATTCGCGCCCGAGGCGGAGTATTTCTGGCGGCAGATCCAGACGGGCTCGCGCAGCATCTGCAGCGAGGCCGCGAGGCGTGGCGCGCGCGTGATCGTCACCGACATCGAGCAGTACGAGCCGCTCGCCGGCACGGAGGACCTGCGCTACTTGCGGCTCTGCGGCATTCGCGCGGTGCAATCGACGCCGCTCGCGAATCACCTCGGAGAGCCTCTCGGGATCCTCTCGACACACTGGCGGCACGAGCATCGGCCGTCCGATGCCGCATTGGTCGTCGTCGATTTCCTCGCGCGCCAGGTCTGCGATCTCATCGAGCATCGGCGCGACGAGCAGGCGCTGCGGGACAGCGAGGCTCGGCACACCTTCCTGCTCACGTTGAGCGATGCCCTGCGCCCGCTCGCCGACCCCGGGAACATCAAATCCTGCGCCTCCCGGCTCCTTGCGGAGCACCTCGGCGCGAGCCGCGCGGGCTACGCGCAGTTCGACGGTGACGAGCTCGTGGTCGAGCATAGTTACCATACGCAGCACCTCCCGGCGCTCGCGGGCCGATTCTGCGTCGGCCCGACGTTGGAGAAGCTGCTCGATCCGGCGAGCGGCACCTCGATCGCCGTCCCGGACGTGACTACCCATCCGCGGCTCTCGCGCAGTGAGCGCGAGAGGCTCCTCGCCACGGGGATCGCCTCGTTCGCCGTCGTACTGCTGGTGAAGGACGGACGCCGGGCCGCGGCATTCGGAGTCCATGCGAGCCGCCCGCGCGCTTGGGACAGGCGCGAGGTCGACCTCGTCCGGGACGTGGGCAGCCGGATCTGGATGCGCGTCGAGGGCGCGGCCGCCGAGGCGGCGCTGCGCGAGAGCGAGGCGCGCATCAGGCTCGCGGCCCGGGCCACCGGGTTCGGCATCTACAGCCATGACGTTCGGCGCAACCGCTCCTGGTGGTCCCCGGAGCTCTATGCCCTGAGCGGTGTCGATCCGCAGACGCGGATCAGCGTCGAAGTCGCACGGGCCATCACCCATCCCGAGGACCGCGACCGCATGGCGCGGGCCTTCCGCGCGTCGCTCGATCCGTCGGGCTCCGGAGAGCTCATCGAGGAGTACCGCATCGTGCGGACGGACACCGGGGCGATTCGCTGGGCCCAGATACGCTCCCACACGATCTTCGAAGGCGACGGCCCGAGCCGCGCGGCCGCGACCTACACGGGAATCGTGCTCGACGTGACGGAGCGCAAGCAGGCCGAGGAGGCCCTGAAGCGCGCGGACCGCCAGAAGAGCGAGTTCCTCGTCATTCTCGCCCATGAGCTGCGCAACCCGCTCGCGCCGATCCGCAATGTCGCGGAGCTCCTCGCCCGTACGTTTCAAGGGGAGCCCGCGGCACGGGCGCCGCTGGCGGTGCTCGAGCGCCAGACGAACCAGCTCTCGCGGCTCGTCGACGATCTGCTCGACATCTCGAGGATCGAGCAGGGCCGAGTGCTGCTCGAGCAAGAGCCGCTCGAGGTGATCGAGATCCTCGAGCAAGCCGCCGAGACCGTCCAGCCGATGGTGCACGAGAAATCGCTCCACCTGCTGCTCGAGAAGCCCTCGCGCCCCGCGCACGTCCTCGGCGACCGCGCGCGGCTCGTGCAGTGCGTCGGCAATCTGCTGCTCAATGCCGCGAAGTACACGGATGCCGGAGGCAAGATCCACGTCTTGACGCGGGAGCTCGGCGGCGCGGAAATCGAGATCGAGGTGAGCGACAACGGCAGCGGTATCGCCACCTCGCTCCTGCCGCACGTCTTCGATCTGTTCGTGCAGAGCGAGCGGACGCTCGACCGCTCGCGGGGAGGGCTCGGGATCGGACTCTCGGTCGTGCGGCGGCTCGTCGCGATGCACGGCGGAACCGTCAGCGCCGCAAGCGAGGGCATCAGCAAGGGCTCGACGTT
Source organism: Steroidobacteraceae bacterium (assembly GCA_050738535.1). Classification (GTDB taxonomy): domain Bacteria; phylum Pseudomonadota; class Gammaproteobacteria; order Steroidobacterales; family Steroidobacteraceae; genus JASHUC01. Next base: position 423 of record JBOHZT010000191.1, on the reverse strand, counting down.
CACGATCCGCCTGCCGCGGCTCGAGTCGCCGCCGCAGCACGCGCCTGCGGACAGGCCGGCGAATGCTCGCCAACTTCGTATTCTGGTCGTCGATGACGAGCCCGACGCAGCCGACTCGCTGGCCATGCTCCTCAAGCTCGACGGACACGAGGTCGAGACGGCCTATTCCGCACTCTCGGCGCTCGAGGCAGCCGCGCGCCTCGTCCCCCAGGCGGTGCTGCTCGACATCGGCCTACCGCGGATGGATGGCTACGAGGTCGCCCGGCGGATGCGCGCGCTGCCCGAGCTCGGCTCGACACGCCTGATCGCGCTGTCCGGATTCGGGCAACCGGAAGACCGGGAACGCGCCCGAGCCGCCGGGTTCGATCATCACCTCGTCAAGCCGGTCGATCACGGCGAGCTCGATCGCGTGCTCCGCGAGCC
>JBOHZT010000190.1:0-6571 GCA_050738535.1 Steroidobacteraceae bacterium | reverse complement strand
GAGACACGCTTGCCACCATTGCCGTGACCGATCATGGAAGGGGCTGCTGCTGTCATACGCGTAAAGCAGCAGATTGGCGTCCGGAATGATCACGTCTCCTCGCGCCGGTGCCCCTGTCCCTCCTCCTGGAGCCGGTTGCGACTGAGATCCGCAAATGCCTGCGCTTCGAGCTCGTCCGCCAGCTGATTCAGCCTCCCAGGATCGATCCCGGCGCGCAGCCCCATGCGCCGGGCGCACACCACGAAGGGCGGCTCGCCATCTTCATCCATCTGAGAAAGTCCACTCCGCACGGCCTGGTTCAATGCCTCCTTGAAGCTCTGCCGGCGATGGTGCATCGCGTCTCGAAGCAATGCCTCGACGTCTGCATCGAGAGTGACGGTGGTTCGCATGTACGCATCATGAGTGCAACTTCTCTTGCTGTCAAGATGCTCACCCGCCGCCTCGAGCGCCCTCACCCCTCCACGACCACCCGGCTCGTGCGCCCGGCGCCTACGCCGAGAATGGGGTCTGCGCGGTGTCGGCGACCGGCGCGGGGGAGTACTTCATGCGCTTCACGGCGGCGAGCGAGGTGCGCGCGCGCGTCAAGTACCAGGGCAAGCGCCTCGAGACCGCGGCCGCCGAGGTGATCGCCGAGCTACGCGCGGCGGGCGGCGAGGGCGGCCTCATCGCGATCGACGCGCGGGGCACGATCGCGATGCCGTACTCGACGCGCATGATGATGCGCGGGGAGGCGGGCAGCGGGCGCGAGAGTCGGGTGGTCGTGGAGGGGTGAGAAGGAATTTGCGCAGGAGTCGCCGGCCGCGCTCTCGAGCCGCGTGAAGCTCATCCGGAGGTACCCGAGGGCGGGTTCGGCGCGAACATCGACCCAATGATGCATGCAATGGCTCCCGGCGCGGTAGACAGCGCCTGGTCTCTGGGAAGATCGCGGCGCTACCGGTGGGCCAGTACGTGCAGCAGAGCCTGCAGCTGCAGGGCCTGTACCAGCAGATCGTGCGCGCGGCGGCGGACCTATCGGTCAAGAATCACGACGCGCAGCTGCGCGCGGTGCTCGCCAAGCAGGGGATCAACGTGACCTCGAGCGCCGAGCCCCCGGCCGGTGCCGCCGCGGGCAGCGCCAGCCCGCCCGACGCGGCGGCCGAGTCGCAGAAATCCGCGAAGCCCTCCCCTCGAGAGCGCAGCCGGCGAGGGCGCCGCCATGACTGAAGGAACCCCCGAGAGCGGTGAGAAGCGCCGCAGTCCCTTCGTGCCGCTGCTGCTCATCGGGCTCGCGCTGCTCGGGTGGACGGTGTTCCAGACCGAGGAGCTCATCAGCGAGCATCACACGCTCGCCCAGCTCCACACCGCCCAGGATCGCGAGGTCGCCCAATCCCAGCGCCTGCGCGCCTCGCTCGACACGCTGGCGAGCGACACCCAGCGCCTCGCCGATCAGGGCGATGCCGGCGCCAAAGTCATCGTCGAGCAGCTGAAGAAGCGCGGCATCACCATCCATGCGGGAAAGTGACCGGCGCGCCGATCTGTCAGCAGATGCGCCACCAGGGCACGGCCAGCACGCGCCGCGTGATCGGAAACGTCTCGCTGCCCCCGTAGAGCAGCAACCCGCCGTCCGATGAGCTCGCATACTCCTCCAAGAAGACGTCGAGTCCCCGCGCATCGGCCGGCGCGAGGCGGGTAGCCGTCTTCACTTCCACGGGTAGGGTGCGAGCGGGTGTCTCGATGACGAAGTCGACTTCCTCGCCGCTTGCCGTCCTCCAGTAGAGAACTTCCGGTCGCCGTGCCTGGGTGTCGCGCCAGGCGAGCAGATCCGTCAGCACCAAATTCTCGAGGTGTGCGCCGCGCGGCTCGGCCTCCGCGGCGAGATGGAGCGCAAGCGCGGTATCGCACCAATAGAGCTTCGGGGCCTTGATGAGCCGCTTGGTGCGGTTCACTGCGTAGGCGGGAAGGCGTATCGCCTGAAAGCTCGTCTCCATGAGGCTCAGGAACCGATGCACCTGGGGCTGGCTGATGCCGACGTCTCGCCCGAGCTCGGCCTGGTTGAGCAGCCCGCCGATGCGAAGGCACGCGGCCCGCATCAAGCGACGAAAGTCGGCGAGATTTTCGACGGCCCGCAGCGCTTGCAGGTCTCGCTCGAGATAGGTCTGGACGTATCCGGAGAACCAGCTGGCACGGGCATCATCGTCGGACATCTCATGGGCCGGCACAGGAAACCCGCCGAGCCGGACGATCTCTCTCCAATCCTCCTGCGGGCCCGCATGCGCGTCGATGATTTGGCGCCACTCAGCGGATGGCGCGGCGAGAATCTCGCTCCAGATCCCGGTGCGGCCGAGGCCGAGCCGTTCGCGCCGCGTGAACGGCCAGAGCGTCACGTAAACCGCGCGGCCCGCGAGCGTCTCTCCGATCTGCTGCATCATGAGCAGGTTGGCGGAGCCGGTGAGGACGAAACGCCCGATTGTGCGCCTTTGATCGCGGTCCACGGCGCGCTTCACCGCGATCAACAGGTCCCGGGCCCTTTGCACTTCGTCGATCACCAGCGCCGGGGCGCGATCGACGACCGCCTCGGGGTCGGCGGCGGCCTGCATGCGCAGATCGAAATCATCGAGCGTCAAGTATGGGCGTCCGGCGAGCGGCGGCAGTGAGCGCACCAGGGTCGTCTTTCCGGTCTGGCGAGCGCCGAGTACGACCACGACCGGAGAGGCGCGCAAGGCGTGCGCGATAGCCGGTGCTGCTGCCCGGGGCAGGAGACCAGGGCCCATTTCCATGGTGTATGATAATCATACTTCGCTAGAATGCAATCCGCGATGCCCTCGGCGAGCACGCGAGGGCACGCTGGACCGTCCGGATCTTCGCGGCGTGCGCGCATGGCGGCCTCGACGCGCTCGGCCGGCACGCTGACCGGCGGTATCACGGGCAAGTACCCCGGCCGCGTGGGCGATTCGCCGATCCTGGGCGCCGGCACTTACGCGGAGAACGGGGTCTTGCGCGGTCTCCGCGACCGGCGCGGGGGAGTACTTAATGCGCTTCACGGCGGCGAGCGAGGTGCGTGCGCGCATCAACTATCAGGGCAAGCCCCTCGAGACCGCGGCCGCCGAGGTGATCGCGGAGCTGCGCGCGGCGGGCGGCGAGGGCGGCCTCATCGCGATCGACGCGCGGCATCACTATCCATCGGCGGCGCCGGGCTGGTCTCCCCCGAACATCGTCAAGCGAGTGAGACGACCGCGCAGCATCTTGACAGCAAGGGAAGTTGCACTCATGATGCGCCCATGCGAACCACCGTCACGCTCGATGCAGACGTTGAGGCATTGCTTCGAGAGGCGATGCACCATCGCCGGCAGAGCTTCAAGGAGGCATTGAACCAGGCCGTGCGGGCTGGGCTCTCTCATGCAGCTGAAGACGGCGAGGCTGCGCCCTTCGTGGTGCGCGCCCGGCGCATGGGGCTGCGCCCCGGAATCGATCCTGGAAGGCTGAATCAGCTGGCGGACGAGCTCGAAGCGGAGGCATTTGCGGATCTCAGCCGCAAGCGGCTCCGGGAGGAGGAACAGGGGCACCGGCGCGAGGAGACGTGATCGTCCCGGATGCCAACCTGCTGCTTTACGCGTATGACAGCAGCAGCCCCTTCCATGACCGGTCAAGGAACTGGTGGCAAGCGTGTCTCTCCGGCAGGGAGGCGGTGGGCCTCACGCATCCGGTAATCTTCGCGTTTCTCAGGATCAGTACGAGCGCGAGGGTCTACGCCGATCCGATGACGCTCGCCGAATCCGCGAGCCATATCCGGTCCTGGCTATCGCGGCGAGTCTGTCAGGTGCTCGATGCGCCAGGCGATCATTCCGACCGAGTCATCGGATTGCTGGAGTCCGCCGGAGGTGCCGCGGGCAATCTCGTCACCGACGCGCAGATCGGATCGCTTGCGCTCTCGTACCATGGGGTCGTGCACACCGCCGATCGGGATTTTTTGAGATTTCCGACCGTGCGATGCCGCTTTCCGCTCGACGAGTAGGCATTCCAGCCGCTCACTCTCGCGCGGTCCTGGCCAATCGAAAGCCGATTTTGGAATGGCCATGACCGAAATAAAGAAGCCTTTGGAATGGTCGGGTGTCACGCTACCTGACGCATCCCTACTCGTCAGACCGGCAGAGGATCGGTGCCGCGATCGAGCAACGCCAGGTACTCCGAGTAGGCATAGATCCGGCCGCGCTGCCGTCCCGTGGTCTCGCGCACGACGTTGATCATGGCGAGATTTTCCAACGCTGCGCTGGCCGTCGGAAAGGAGACCGCGAGTTTCTCGGAAACAGTCTGGATGGTGACGATCGGGCTGGCTTGCATCAATTCGTGGACCCGGAGCGCCGACGGGGCCGCGCGGCCGAGGCCGGCGATCTTCTGTCGATGGGCGTCGAACATGGCGATCAGATCGCGCGCGGTCCCGGCAGCCTGTTCGGCGGTCTTCGTGACGCCGGTCAGGAAAAATTCCATCCAGGTCTCCCACGTCCCGGCCTGCCGGACCTCCTGCAGGAGCCGGTAATAATCGTCGCGTCGGGTCTTCAGGAATAGGCTGAGATAGAGGATCGGCTCGCGCAGCACCCCCGCCTCACACAGGATCAGCGTGATGAGCAGGCGGCCCAAACGCCCATTGCCGTCGAGAAAGGGATGGATGGTCTCGAACTGCACGTGGGCCAAGCCCGCCCGGATGAGCGGGGGCAGCGCCGCATCCGCGCTGTGCAGGAAGCGCTCAAGCGCATCGAGGCATTCGTCCAGCCGGTTCGGCGGCGGCGGCACGAACAGCGCGTTGCCGGGCCGGGTTCCGCCGATCCAGTTCTGCGAGCGGCGAAACTCGCCCGGTTGCTTCGCTGCGCCGCGTCCCGACTTGAGCAGAATGGCGTGCATTTCGCGGATCAGCCGGAGCGACAACGGAAATCCGCCCCGCATCCGGGAGACGCCATGCTCGATCGCCGCGACGTAATTCGAAACCTCGGTCACGTCGTCGAGTTCAACCGCCGGCGCCTCATGATTTTCGAACAGCAGCAGATCCGACAGCGACGATTGCGTCCCTTCGATCTGCGAGGACAGGAGGGCTTCCTTGCGGACGTACATGTAGAGGAACAAAGGCGTGGAGGGCAGGATCGTCGTCACGCCGTCGAGGCGCCCGACCGCGGCAATGGCGCGCTCATAGACCTGCATGAATCGCCCGAGTTCGAGCGGCGGATTCGGCGGCAGCGGGGGAGGAACATAGGCCCGCACGCGCTCGCCTCCCGCGGTCGTTTCGACATAGGTGCCGAGCCTTTGGTTCTGTCCGTTCGCCACGCGCGATCCTTTAATTAGCGCAGCCGCTATTAAAACATATCGCCATAAATTTTAGTAATCAGGGAGGCTAATTCAAGGCTGCCGGCCAGGTGCGCCTGCGTGCCTTGCTCGGTCTGATCTTTCGAGTTCAAGTTTCCAGCGAGCGCTCTCGGAGTGCTCCGAGCACGGGCTGGCCAATCGAAAGCCGACTTTGGAATAGTCTTGACCAAAATAAATAGGGCTTTAGAATAGCCAGGTGTCCCGCTACCTGACGCAGCACCTGAAGCTCGACCTCGAGCGCAAGATGGTCCTGCTTGCGGGGCCGCGTCAGTGCGGCAAGACCACGCTCGCCCGATCGCTTCTAGACGATCGAGGTGTGTATCTCAACTGGGACGTCGCGAAGGATCGCAGGGTGATCCGCAATATCGCGTGGCCCAAGGATGCCTCGCTCGTCGTGCTCGACGAGCTTCACAAGGCCCCCAAGTGGAAAAATCTGCTGAAAGGCGTTGCCGATGAGTTCGGTAACCGCCCGCCGCTCCTCGTGACGGGAAGCGCTCGGCTGGACGCCTTCCGCCACAGCGGGGATGCGCTGACGGGCCGGCAGTACTTCTACCGGCTGCATCCGATCGATATCGCCGAATCGAAGCGCTTCCTGCCGGGCGTCGGCCTCGACGCGCGCATTCGTCGCCTGCTCGAGGCAGGGGGGTTCCCCGAGGCCTTCCTGTCGCCGGCAGAGGCTGCGCGGCTGCGCAACGACCGCATGGAGATCGTTACGCGAGAGGATCTGCGCGATCTGTCGCGCGTCAGCTCGTGGCGCGGTCCTGCCGACCTCGTCGAGTTGCTGCGGGAGCGGGTGGGTCAGCCCGTCAATTACGACAACCTCGGGCAGGCGCTCGGAGTCTCGCCGCCGACGGTGAAATCCTGGATTGAGCTGCTCGAGAAGCTCTACCTCATCTTCCGCTTGCCACCGTACTCGCGGAGCCTGTCGCGGAGCATCCGCAAGGATCGGCGCGTCTACTTTTTCGATTGCGCCGCCGCTTACGACGAGACTCGAGGGTCGCAGCTCGAGAATCTCGCCGCCTGCTGTCTGCTCAAGTTCATTCAGTACCGGAAGGACTCGGCGGGCGAGATTTGGGAACTCTATTACCTGCGGGACAAGGAGGGACGCGAGGTGGATTTCGTCGTCACGCGGGAGCGCCGCGTCGAGTGGCTGATCGAGATCAAGACCGGCGATGATGGGCCGAGTACGGCCCTCGGCTACTACGCGAAAAAGCTCCGACCCCGGCAATCGCTGCAGCTG
>JBOHZT010000189.1:0-6573 GCA_050738535.1 Steroidobacteraceae bacterium | reverse complement strand
CGGATGCGGTTCGCGAACATGTAGATGAAGAAGCCGATGAGGCCCATGTCGTGCGTGAGAGGCATCCAGGAGAGGCTCACGTCGTCGCTCGTGAAGCGCGCGACTTCCGAGACCCCGATCCCATTCTTGAGGATGTTGCCGTGGGTCAGCACCACGCCCTTCGGCTCCCGGGTGGAGCCGGAGGAGAACTGGATGAAGGCGACGTCGTCCGGTGTGGCGCGATAGGGCTTGCCGGCTCGGGAGATGTCGTCGAGCTGATCCACCAGGAACGCGCGGCGGCGCAGCTCCTCGTAGAGCTTCTGCTCGCCTTGGGCGGCGGCGAAGGCGCCGATGCGCTCGAGCGAGCGGCGGTCCGAGTAGACGAAGGCGCTGCCGAGCTTGCGCGCGATCCGCAGCAGTTTGCGGCGCTGCTCGTCGCTGACGCCGAGCGCGACGGGCACCGGCACGATGCCGCCGAGAATGGCAGCCCAGAAGGCATCGATGAACGGCTCGTTCTCGCCGAGGAAGAGGATCAGCTTGTCCCCGCGCCGCGCGCCGAGGCGCTGCAGGTGGTGCAGGATGCCAAGCGCGCGCTCGTGCAGCTGCGCATAGGAGACACTGCGCTCGCTCGTCTCCCCCTCGAGATAGGTGATGCTGCGCTCGATCTTGCGATTGGCTTCGATGAGCTCCGTCAGGGTGGCGGCAGTGAACATCAGCGGCGTTCCAACTTCATGTAGAGCGGTTTGCGGGTGCGCAGGTTGATCTGGGCCTCGAGCTCGATCGGCTCCGCGCCGTGGCGGACGAGCCGGAAGCGGCGCGCGATCTTGTACAGGTGCATCAGCATCTCGTAGAGGGCGAGGGCCTCGCCGATGCAGTGGCGCGGGCCCGCGGCGAACGGCATGTACGCGAAGCGCGGGCGCTGCGCCTCGTGCTCCGGCGCGAAGCGCTCGGGGTGGAAGGCGTCGGGCTGCGTCCAGTACCGCGGGTGCCGGTGCAGCAGGTACAGGCACAGCAGCACGTCGGTGCCCGCCGGGATCTCGTGTCCGCAGAGGCGGTCGGGACCGATCGAGCGGCGCGAGAGGAGCCATCCGGGCGGATACAGGCGCAGCGTCTCGTCGATCACCTGCCGTGTGTAGGTGAGCGCTTCCATCTCGGCGAGGCTCGGCGCCGGGTGCTCGGCACCGGCGCTCACCTCGGCGTAGAGGCGTGCCTGCGCGTCGGGGTGCTGCGAGAGCAGGTACCAGGTCCAGTTGAGCCCGCTCGCCGTGGTCTCGTGGCCGGCGACGACGAGCGTCAAGATCTCGTCGATCAGCTGGCGCTCGGTCATCGCCTCGCCCGTTTCCCTGTCGCGCGCCTGCATCAGCATTTGGACGTAGTCCACGTGCTCCTCGCCGGTTTCCCGGCGGCGGCGGATGAGGGCGGCGATGAGCTTCGAGAGGGAGCGGAACCGGTACGCGAACTGCAGGTTGCGTGCCGGCTCGCGCGTCACCACCTCGAAGGGGTTGCCGCCGAGCTCCGTGGAGAGGCGCTCGAGATCGCGGCCGAAGATCGCCCGCAGCACCACGTCGAGCGTGAGCTCGCTCATCTCGTCGGTGAGATTCACGGGCTCGCCGCGGCGGCTCAGGGCGTCCCACCGCTCGATCACCCGGTCGTTCGCGGCGCCGATCACCTGGGCGAACTGCGCGATCACGCGCCTGTGGAACAGCGGCTGCATCATGTAGCGCTGGCGCGTCCACAGCTCCCCCTCGCTCGTCATGATGCCGTTGCCGAGCAGGATCTTGACGCGGTCGAGCCCGATTCCCTTGGTATAGTTGCGGTGCTGGGTGACGAGCACCCGCTTCACGTCGTCCGGGTGATTGGCGACGTAGGTGTAGGACTTGCGGCCCGGCGCGTAGACCCGGTAGAGATCGCCGTGGCGCGCGAAGAGGTCCGTCATCCGCTCGAGAGAGTCCTCGGTGGCGCCGACGTCAAAGGGTGTCTCGGCCTCGGGCGGCTCGCGCAGAGCCGACTCGGTCGCAGTCATGAATCCTCGAAGGGGCTTGCAGTCGATGGGATCATCTTACCGGAAGCGGCTCGCCGCATGAGCGATCCCGGCGCGGACGGCGGTCTGCGCAACACTCTCTATCGCACGCGCACGCGCTCCGGCCGGCGCATGACGGCCGCGCGGCGCCTCGCGTACCGCCTGATCGTGCCGCTCGCGTCCCTCCTCATCAAGGCCTTCTGGCGCATGAGCCGCCGCGTGAGCGTCGAGGGCGCGGAGCATCTCGAGGAGGCGCTCGCGGGCGCGCCCTCGATCATCCCTTGCTACTGGCATCAGCATCAGCTGCATTGCAGCAGGTTCCTCCTCGAGCAGCGGCGGCGCGGCCTTAAGGTCGGCTGGCTCGTGAGCCCGTCGGTGGACGGCGAGCTCGGCGCGAAGCTCATCGAACGGTTCGGCGGCATCGTCATCCGCGGCTCCTCGACGCACACGGGCGCACGGGCGCTGCGCGACTACTACCAGGCGCTTGCGCGCGACAACGTCTCGCCGATCCTCACGCCCGACGGGCCCCGCGGGCCGCGCTTCACGTTCAAGCCGGGCGCGATCCTCCTCGCCCGGATGTCCGGCCGGCCGATGCTTCCGATGGCCTACGCCGCCTCGCGGGCCTGGCTCGTGAAATGGGACCGATTCGTGATCCCGGCGCCGTTTGCGCGCATCGCGATCGCCATCGGGCCGCCGCGCTACGTTCGCGGGAGCACCGCTGCGGGCGCGCTCGCGCAGCTCTCGGCCGAGATGCAGTCGGAGCTGCACCGGTTGTACCGGATGGCGCGCGCGGCGCTCGACGCCTGAACCGCTTCGCGGGGCCTGGAAATTGTAAAACCGAGCTCGAACAGGGCGTTAGCTTGTATTCGTGAGTCATTGTGAGAGAATCGCGCGTACTGCCTTGACGCACTGAGGGAGAGGTCGGCCCACGATGTCGAGCCTGCCGCCGGATGCTCCGACGTTCACGGCCTCGGACGTCCTATCTCCCGAGGTCTGGATGGGCCGGCCGACGCTGCCCACTCTCGGTGTCGACGTCGCATGCACCAAGATCGCGGTCGATCTGCAGAACCTGCGTCCGGAGTCCGCGAACGCGTCGATTCTCCACAGCCTCGAAGCGCTCGCGGAGGTCACCGCGAGCGATTGCGCGTTCGTTGCGCTGGTCGGCGCGGATAGGCGTTTCCGCGACGTCCAGGTGGCGCGGCGCGGGCTCGCGCCGTGCCGCCCCGAGGAGCTCGCCGGCGAGGCGCTCGCAAGCTACCCCTGGCTCGAGTCCCGCCTCGAGCACCTGCGGCTCACCGAGCTGCGCGACACGGCCGCGCCCAAGGATTCGCAGGGCGCCGAAGCGAAGCGGTTCTCGGGGCTGCAGCTCGGCTCGGTGCTGCTCGTCGCCTTCGGGACCCGCAATCCTCCCGCCGGCATTCTGGCCCTCGCACGGATCCAGCCGCGCGGCCCGTGGGACGTGAACCAGCAGCTGCTGCTCAAGCTGCTCGGCACGAGCCTCGGGACGGGGCTCGAGCGGATGCGGCTCGCGCAGCGGCTCGAGCGGCTCGAGGAGCGCGTGAGTCTCGCGCAGGCCGCGGCGAACGACGGGCTATGGGATCTCGACGTGGAGAGCAACGAGGTCTACTTCTCGCCGCGCTGGAAGGCGATGCTCGGCTACGGCGATCAGGAGCTGCGCGATGCGCCCGACTGGCGCACCCTCGTGCACCCCGATGACCTCGCCCGAGTGCAGGCCGCCATCAGGGATCACGTCGCCGGGCAGACCCCGGTCTTCGAGAGTGTCCACCGCATGCGTCACCGCAGCGGGGAGTGGCGCTGGGTGCAAAGCCGCGGCCAAGCGCGGGTGGACGCGCATGGCCGGCTCCTGCGGCTCGTCGGCGTCGAGCTCGACATCACCGAGCGCAAGATCTACGAGGAGGCGCTGTTTCGCGAGAAGGAGAGCGCGCAGATCACGCTCCAGTCGATCGGCGACGGCGTGATCACGACCGACGCGAGCTCGGTGATCGACTACATCAACCCGGTCGCCGCCGAGCTCACGGGCTGGCGCCTCGAGGATGCGATGGGGCGGCCAGTCGAGGAGATCTTCCGCGCGTTCCACGAGGAGACCTGCGAGCCGCTCGAGAATCCGCTCACCGTTTCGATCCGCCGCGTGCGTCCCATCAAGTCGGTGCGTCCGATGCTGCTCATCCGCAAGGACGGCAATGAGCTTTACATCGAGAGCACGGCCGCGCCCATCCGCGACGGCCAGGGACACGTGGGCGGCGGCGTGCTCGTCTTCCACGACGTGAGCGAGTCCCGGGAGCTCAACCGCCGGCTCTCCTATCACGCGAGCCACGATCTGTTGACCGGCCTCGTCAACCGCCGCGAGCTCGAGAGCCGCATCGAGCGGGCGCTCGCGAGCGCCAAGGCGCGCGAGGCGTCCTTCGCGCTGTGCCACCTCGACATCGACCAGTTCAAGTTCATCAACGACACCTGTGGGCACAGCGCGGGCGATGCGCTGCTCGGCCAGGTCGGGGCGCTGCTGAAGAGCAAGGTGCGCTGGCGCGATACGCTCTCGCGGCTCGGCGGGGACGAGTTCGGGATCCTGCTCGAGAGCTGCTCGCTCGACGAGGCGATGCACATCGCCGAGCAGCTGCGCGAGGCCGTGCGCAACTTCCGCTTCACGTGGGAGGACCGGGCGTTCCGGCTCGGGGCGAGCATCGGCGTCGTGCCGATCTCAGCCGAGAACGAGGACGTCGCCTCGATCATCTCGGCGGCCGACAGTGCGTGCGCCGCGGCGAAAGAGGGCGGGCGCAACCGCGTGCACTGCTTCGCCGAGAACGACGTGGAGCTCATGCGCCGCCGCAAGGAGATGCAATGGGCCGCCCGCATCAACTCGGCGCTCGAGGAGGATCGGTTCGAGCTCTACCGGATGCAGATCCAGCCGCTGCAACGGGTCGAGCCGGGCGCGCACTACGAGCTGCTGCTGCGCCTCAGGGACGAGAACGGGCGGATCGTCTCCCCCGACAGCTTCATCGGTGCGGCGGAGCGCTATGCCATCACGCCCGCGATCGACCGCTGGGTCATCGAGCACGCGTTCCGCTGGCTGGTCTCGGAGGCCGACGAGCGCGAGAAGCTCGCGCTGTGCTCGATCAACCTCTCGGGCCAGAGCCTCGGGGACGACAAGTTCCTGCCTTTCGTCATCGAGCAGTTCTCGAGAAGCGGCCTCGACGCCTCGAAGATCTGCTTCGAGATCACCGAGACCGCCGCGGTCGCCTCCTTCTCGCAGGCGAATCGGTTCATCCAGGCGCTGAAGGAGCTCGGCTGCAAGTTCGCGCTCGACGACTTCGGCCGGGGGCTGTCCTCGTTCGGGTACCTCAAGCACTTCCCGGTCGATTTCCTCAAGATCGACGGCAGCTTCGTGCGCGAGATCCTGCGCGATCCCATCGACCGGGAGATGGTGCGGTCCATCAACGAGATCGGCCACTTGACCGGCAAGCGGACGGTCGCGGAGTTCGCCGAGAACGCCGAGATCATCCAGATGCTGAAAAGCCTCGGCGTCGATTACGCCCAGGGCTACGGCGTCGCGCAGCCGCAACGCGTGCTGCGGTCGGCGGTGGCCTGAGCCCCCGCCGCGCCGGGACCTGCATCAGGCTCCCTGCGGCCTGAACGAAAGCCGCAGCGACAGATCTACCGCCTGCACGTGCTTGGTGAGCCCCCCCACCGAGATGAGATCGACGCCGGTCTCGGCGATCGCCCGCACCGTCTGGAGCGTCACGCTTCCCGAGGCCTCGAGCTTCACCGGCACGCCGGACTCCCGGACCCGCACGACGGCGGCCCGCAGGGCCGCGAGGGTGAAATCGTCGAGCATGATGATGTCGGGCCGCGCCGCGAGCGCCTCCTCGAGCTCCTCCGCGCTCTCCACTTCGACCTCGACCGGCAGGGAGCCGCCGATCCGGCGGGCGGCGCCGATGGCCGCGGTGAGAGAGCCGGCGGCCGCGATGTGGTTCTCCTTTATGAGGATCATGTCGTGGAGTCCCATGCGGTGGTTGTGGGCACCGCCGCAGCGCACCGCGTACTTCTGGGCGGTGCGCAGGCCGGGTAGGGTCTTGCGGGTGTCGAGGATCGTGGCGCCCGTGCCGGCGACGGCATCGACGCAGCGCCGAGCCGCCGTCGCCGTCCCGGAGAGCAGTTGCAGGAAATTGAGCGCCGCGCGCTCGCCGGTCAGCACCGCGCGTGCCGGGCCCTCGATGTGAAAGACGGCCTGCCGCGCATGAATGGCATCGCCGTCGCGGGCATGAAACGCGAGCCTGATGCGCGGATCGAGCCGGCGGAAGATCTCCTCGACCCAGGGCGTGCCGCAGAGCGTGGCGTCCTCGCGCGTGACCGCCTCTCCCCGAGCGAGCTCACCCTCGGGCACGAGCGCCGCCGTCACGTCGCCGGTCCGGATGTCCTCCTCGAGCGCCGCCGCGACTTGCCGCTCGAGGTCCGGCGGGACCTGCAAGGGGCGCGGCTTGTGGCTCGGGGTGTCCATGACGGCGGCGGCAGGGTGGAGGCAGCGGGGTGGAGCGACGGCGGGATGCAGGCGACGGGGG
>JBOHZT010000188.1:0-6612 GCA_050738535.1 Steroidobacteraceae bacterium | reverse complement strand
ACATCCAGTGCGGACCGCCCTTGCGCATGCGATCGGCATCGGCCGTGGTCGGCATCAGTGGGAAGACGAGATGCCGATCCGTGACGGCCCAGTCGTGGATCATGCTCACGTAAGGGGCGAGGAATAACTCCTCGCGCACGAGCTCGCCCGCGGCGGAGATCATCTGCAGCGCGATCTCCCGGCTGGCGAGCCCGCGCGCCTCGTACCCATGGGAGATCATCTCGCCGCTGCGCGGGTCGATCTTCGGATGCGCCGTCGCGGTGAGGCTACGCATCTTGCCGCCATAGTCGCAGCGGCCCAGGGTCTCGAGCGTCTGCGGGTCGAGCTCGTGCGGCCGCCCATCCTCCTTCAGCGCGAAGAGCCGGCCCGCGTGGTACACCACATTGGTGTTCGCGGTGGTGCGATCCTTGCCTGCCACCGCCGGATCGTCCGTGAAGGGATTGCGGTACGCGCCGTAAAGCGGCCGGCGCGCCGCCCGCTCCGTGCGAAACCGCTCCGTGCGCACATAGCGGCTGCGGAAGTCCACGTGTCCGCCGGTGAAGCGGAACATCATGACCATGCCGTCGCCGTTCAGGTTGATATCGTCGCCCAGCAGCGGCGGGAAGCAGGGGTCGGGTCCGCAGCGATAGAAAGTGCCTTCGAGCTCGGCGGGGACGCTCCCTCGTACCTCGAGATCGAACACGTCGGCCTCGACGCGGCACGGCTCGTTGAGGCCGGTGAATGTCGGTGACGAGGGAAAGCGTTGAGCCACGCCGCTAACGCACGCCGCTAACGCGCACCCGAGTCGATCCAGACACTCTTCACCTCCGTGTACTCGTGGAGCGCGTCGGGGCCGAGCTCGCGGCCGATCCCGCTCTGCCGGAACCCGCCGAACGGCAGGGTATGGGAGAGCTGCCGGTAGTTGTTCACCCATACGGTCCCGGCGCGCACGCGCGCGACCACTCGATGAGCCCGTCTGAGGTTTTCCGTCCACACGCCCGCCGCGAGCCCGAAGGGTGTGTCGTTCGCGATCGCGATCGCCTCGTCCTCGCTCCCGAATGGGATGAGGCAGGCGACGGGGCCGAAAATCTCCTCGCGCGCGACGCGACAGGCGTTGCTCACTGGGCCATACACGGTCGGCTCGACGAACCATCCGTCCCGGTCCATCCGCTGACCACCCGTCAGCCGCTCGAGCCCCTCCTCGCTCGCGATCGCGAAGTAGCCGAGGATTTTTTCGAGCTGCGCCCGCGAGGCCACCGGGCCGAGCTGCGTCGCCGGATCGAGCGGATCACCCGCCCGCAATGCACGCGCGCCGGCGACCAGCCGGTCGGCGAATTCGTCATAGACGCTGCGCTCGACGAGCACCCGCGAGCCCGCGACGCAGGTCTGGCCCGTCGCAGCGAACACTCCCGCGATGACACCCGCGACGGCGGCTTCGAGGCTCGCATCCGCGAAGATGATGTTCGGCGACTTGCCGCCGAGCTCGAGCGACACCCGGGCGCAGCGCTCTGCCGCCGTGCGCGCCAGGACTTTGCCGGCCGCCGTGGACCCGGTGAAGGCAATCTTGTCGACGCCAGGATGGCCGACGAGTGCGGCTCCGGTCGGAACCCCATAGCCGGTCAAGACATTGACGACGCCCGGAGGGAATCCCGCCTCCTGCACCCGCTCAGCGAACAACAGCGATGAGGTGGGCGTCACCTCCGAGGGCTTCACGACCAGCGTGTTGCCCGCCGCGAGTGCCGGAAACAACTTCCAACCGAGCAGTGCCAGCGGCGAATTCCACGGCGTGACCGCGGCGACGACGCCGAGCGGCTCCCGCACCGTGTAGGTCGTGAAGCCGTGCGAGGGCACCGTGATTCCGCCGGAGGACTCGGCGAGCCCCGCGAAGAAGTGGCACGCCCGTACGATCGCGTCGATGCCCGGACGCATTTCGCTCCACAGCTTGCCGTTCTCGCGGATCTGCTGGTAAGCGAGCGCCTCGGCCTGCGCGTCGATGAGCCCGGCGAGCCGCCGCAGGAGCCGTGCGCGCTCGGCCGGCGGGGTCTGGGGCCAGCCGTCCCGATCGAAGGCGCGCCGCGCGGCTGCGACTGCGCGATGCACGTCAGCGGCATCGGCCTGAGGTACCGATCCCCAGCACTGTTCCGTGTAGGGGTCGACGCAGTGGAATTCCCCGCCGGCGCTCGTGCGGACCCATTCGCCGTCGATGAGCATCGCGTAGGCGCGATCGTCGGCCGTGGAACGCTCGCGCTGTCGCGGTGCGCGATCGGGGACTCGGGATGCGGGACTGTCAGACATCGCTCGCCGCGCGTGGCGCAACGGCCCCCGAGCCCGAAGGCCCGGGGGCGTCATCAGTCAGGTCAGGTTGCGACGAGTGTTGCCGGATCGATCGGGAGCTTGCGAACCCGGACACCGGTCGCGGCCGTGATGGCGTTGCACAGCGCGGGAAGAATCGGCGCCACGCCCGGCTCGCCGAGCCCCGTCACCGCGTTGTCCGTGATGTTGAAGTGCACTTCCACCGGCGGCGCCTGATTCATGCGCAGCAGGGTGTAGTCGTCGAAGTTCGTCTGCACCACCCGGCCGCGGTCGATCGTGATCGCCTGCCCGAGCGCCTGCGACATGCCGTCGAGCGCCGCGCCCTGCAGCTGATTGATGGCGCCGCTCGGATTGACGATCTGCCGGCCGACATCGGCCGCTACCCAGGCCTTGTCGAGCTTCACCGTGCCTTCCCGCGCGACGGTGACCTGGACCACCTCGGCGACGTAGCCCATGTGGCTGTAGTAGAAAGCAGCGCCCATGCCCGTCCGCGCCGGAAGCTTGCGCTGACCCCAGCCCGACTTCTCGCGCACGAGCTCGAGGACGCCGACCGCGCGCTTCGGATCGAAGGGCGGCCCCATCATGAAGCTGCGCCTGCCGTGCGGCGGGGGCGGATTCGGAATGACATGCGGCGTATTGAACAGATCGATGCGCCACTGGATCGGGTCCTTGCCGGCCGCAACCGCCACCTCGTCGAGGAACGACTGAAATGCGTAGCCGAGTGCGTTGGCCTGCGGATCCCGCATCGGTCCCACGGGCACGCCGAGCAGCATCATCGTCTGCCCGTATTCCAGATTCGGCACGAACCGCGCCGGGAACTCATCGAGCGGGAGCCCCGCACTGTCCGATACCTTCTCGCCATCGCCCGTGAAGGTCACGAAGTGATCGCGGAACGCGGTGAGCCGACCGGAGGAGTCGATACCCGCCTTGTAGTTGTGATACCCCCCCACCCGATAGAACTCGTGCTGGATATCCTGCTTGCGGTTGTGGAGCATCTTGATGGGCAGGCCGGTCATCTTCGAGAGGGCCGCTGCCTCCACCATGTACTCCGTACCGAGGCGTCGCCCGAACGCTCCTCCCGCGCGGGTCATGTGCACGGTGACGGCGCTCGGGGGAATCCCCAGGACCTTGGCGACCGCGCCCTGCCCGCCGCCGGGAAGCTGCGTCGGCGCCCAGATCTCGACCTTGCCGTCGGCGTAGCGCGCGGTCGCATTCATGGGCTCGAGCGGTGCGTGCGCGACGAATGGATAGGCGTAGCTGCCCTCGATGGTCTTCGCCGCGCTCGCGAACGCTTTATCCACGTCGCCATCGCGGCGCAGGATCTTCGCCGGAGCCTTGGTGGCGAAGCCCGCGGCCTGCCGGTCGAACTCCGCCGTGCTCTGCTTCGCGACCGGCCCCTCGTCCCAATCGACGATGAGCTTGTCGAGCGCCGCGTTGGCCGCCCACCAGCTGTCGCCGATGATGGCGATGCCGTCGGAGAGCGTGATGGCCATGCCGTCCGGCACCCAAGGCCCGGCAGCCTTCACGATGAAGGCGTCCCGAATGCCCGGCAGCGCCTTGATGGCGTCGAGATTGGCGCGGACCGGCTTGCCACCGAATACGGGGGACTTCTCGAACACCGCGTACTTGAGACCGGGCAGCGTCTGGTCGATGCCGAAGAGTGGCTTGCCCGTGACGATCAGGGGATTGTCGACCCCGGAGATCGGCTTGCCGATGATGCGGAAGTCTTTCGGGCTCTTCAGCTTCACCGTCCGCAGATCGGGCGGCTTCACTTTGACCGCGCGCGCCGCGAGCTCACCGTAGCTCAGCTTCCGGGAGCTGCCTCGGTGACGCACGTACCCCGGAATCGTGTCGCACTGCTCGGGCGAGACTCTCCAGCTCTCGGCGGCCGCGCCGATCAGCATGGCTCGCGTCGCCGCGCCGACGCGGCGCAGCGGCTGATAGTTCATGGGAGTCGCGAGGCTACCGCCCGCGAACTGCGCGCCATAGTCCTTCGCATCGAGCGGAGCCTGCTCCGTGCGCACGTTCTTCCAGTCCACGTCGAGCTCTTCGGCGACCATCATGGGCAGGGAGGTCTTGACGCCCTGCCCGACTTCCGGATTCTTCGCCGCGATGGTGACGATACCGTCGCGACCGATCCTGACGTAAGCATTGAGGCGGGAAACCGGAGCCTGCCCCGGGCGCGCCGCTTTCGCGAACACCGGCACGCTGAAATCGATCAGCAGCCCGCCGCCCGCGGCGGCGCTCACCGTCAGGAAGGACCGGCGCGTGACGGCGCCGCGGACTGCTTCGCTCTGCATCTTCTCGACATTCGCGACAGCGCGTTGACGTGCCATGATCAAGCCTCCCTCGTGTCCGCCGTGGGCAAGCCCGCCGCTTGCTTGATGGCGGCGCGGATGCGGGTATAGGTGTAGCAGCGGCACAGATTGCCGCTCATTGCGTCGTCGATGTCGCTGTCCGTGGGACGCGGCTTGGCGGTGAGGAGCGCGGCGGCCGACATGATCTGTCCGGCCTGACAGTAGCCGCATTGCGGCACGTCGAGCGCGATCCACGCGTCCTGAAGCTTCTGGCCCTCGGTGGTAGCACCGACCCCCTCGATCGTGGTCACCTGGGACGAGCCGACCATCGAGATCGGGGTGATGCACGAGCGGGTCGGCATGCCATCGATATGTACGGTACACGCGCCGCACAGACCCATGCCGCAGCCGAACTTGCTGCCTTTCAAGTCCAGCACGTCGCGCAGCACCCACAGCAGAGGCGTGGTGCCGTCCACATCGACCGTCTGCGCCTTGCCATTCACGTTGATGGTATAGCTCATGCTCGGGGTCCTCGATTGGTGACCTGTCCCCACGGCTCAAGGCTGCCGCTTCGCTGCCGGACATCCTACCAGATCGGTAGCGCAAACGCCGAGACTGTCGACTTGTCAAGAGAGCCGTGACTTTCCAAGAGACTCGTTAGGGGCGGCGCCGGCACGCGTCGTGCGGCACGCCTGCGGTGGAACGTCCGCCCGGGCAAGCTGCGATGCCATCCGATCGAGCCGCGCGGTTGGCCGCCGATTGGCGACGCCACATATGTCGCGGGGAATGGGAGCGCGCCTGGCGCATCGGCGACTGCGTCCTGCAGGACCGCAGTGGGCGGCCGGCCTGGCATCTCCCCCGCCACTTGCAGCCGGTGTGGGATGGGCGCGCGCGTGCCGGCAAGCGCGTGCTGGTGCGGTGCTATCACGGCCTCGGCGACACCGTGCAGTTCATTCGCTTCGCGCGGCGGCTCGACCGCGTCGCCGCGGCGGTGATCGTATGGGCCCAGGCCCCGCTCCTTCCCCTGCTCCGTACGGCACCCGGCGTCGGCCGCCTGATGGCGCTCCACGATGGCGCGCCGGGCCTGAAGGTCGATGCCGACATCGAGATCATGGAGCTGCCCCACGCCCTGCGGCTCGAGCCCGCCGATCTGCCGGGGGAGGTCCCGTATCTCGGCGCGCGGGACAGGGACAGCGACGCCGATCGTGGCCGGGGTCGGGGTCGGAGGCAAGGGACCACCGGCAGCAGCCGCACGAGGACTGGGAGCCGCTGATCGATTGGGTGAGCGCCGCGCTCGCCGCCAGGGCGCGCTCGACGCCTCGGCACGAGCCCGCCCGAACCGCTCAGTGCATGTGCGGGCCGCGGCCGCTGCCCGGGCCGGTCCCGCCAGAGGCCTCTCGCGAGGGATGATGACCCGAGCGCGCGAGGAGCTCGCGGACTTCCTCGTCCGTCGTTTGCGAGAAGTCCCGGTACCATTGGCTCACGCCAGTGAAGTCGGCGGGCGTGCCTGCACAGACCACTTCATCCGCCTCGGCGCGCAAGGCCTCGCACGCCCCCGCTGGTGCAACCGGGACTGCGGCGATCAGCCGCCGCGGCTCCTGCCGACCGAGCGCCTCGAGCGCGGCGCGCATCGAGGCCCCGGTGGCGAGGCCATCATCGACCAGAATCACGGCACGCTCGCGCACCGCCGCCGCGATAGAACCGCTCTCGCCGATCGAGGGTGCCGCGCTCGGCCGCGGCCACCGCATCGATCGTGGCTGCCGGAATGCGCAGCGCCTGCACGACATCCTCGTTGAGCACGCGTATCCCTCCCGAGGCGATCGCGCCCATGGCAAGCTCCTCGTGACCCGGGACGCCGAGCTTGCGCACCAGGAACACATCGAGCTCGGCATCGAGCGCGCGCGCGACTTCGTAAGCGACTGGCACGCCGCCGCGAGGCAGGCCGAGCACGAGCGCCTCGGAGGACCTGCCGACGACGCCCTGGAGCAAGCGCGCCAGATGCCGGCCGGCGTCGGCTCGATCG
>JBOHZT010000187.1:0-6613 GCA_050738535.1 Steroidobacteraceae bacterium | reverse complement strand
GCGATCCCGACGTGCAAGTCTGGGCGGCGACGCAGCGACTCGAGCAAGGCAGCGCCTCCGGGAATGGGAGCACAGGCGCCAGAGCGCGCGAGATACTCTGCCACGAGCTGGCCGAATCGTTCGCGTACTTTCGACTGCTCCGCCTCGAAATCCAGGTCGTTGTCCAGGCAGATTCCGCGCAATATTCCGCTGTCGGTGACCTGCCCGTAGTAGCTCCAGTCGTCGCGGATCCGGATGCTGCCCAACGCGTCCGCGACTGCCTTGCGATAGAGCTCGTTGTCGAAGGCGTTGCTGTCCACGAGCGTGCCGTCGACGTCGAATATGACGCAGGCTGCCGGAATCTTCCGGTGCCCGGCGCAAATTTCACTGTCGCTCGGCATCTCCCTCTCGATAGCCATCATAAGTTTTCACCGCGCAAGCAATTCGACCCGCCGCCGCACGTCCGCTGAGATCAGGTCCAGACCCTTTCCCGTTCGAACTCCGAGCTTGCGCGCCACTACACGAAATTGTCTGACCGCCTGAACGACTTCGTCCACACTGTCCTGCGCTCCCGCCACGCGCCACTCCTTCGCGATAGCCAGCAGCACGGCCCGCGCTGGACATCGGAGGTCGTACCGAAAGGACAGCGTGTGTTGACCTCTCTCGGCGACATCGGGCACCAAATCGAAAGCTGGAGCCAGCCGGTACCCAGATGGGAGATGGAGCATCCAGAAGTTCTTGAGATGATCATCCACGTTCCCTATCGCCGCGTTGAACGCCATGTGCCGAAACAACGCGGCGATGTCTTCGGCCGGTGACGCAGAGTACTTCCTCACAGCCACGGCAAGATCGGAGTAGCTCGTCACGTAAATGCCGGGTCGCTCCTTACACAGCGTCCGCATGCTGATCATGTGATGGCGTCCGCCCTGTTCCGTCACGTCGAAACGTCGTACGAGCAGCACGCGCCGCCTTCCCAGAGATTGCAGCCGAGCGTCCGGAACCCTCAGACCTGCACGCCTCGCGAGTTGCAGGCAGGTCGCCTCGAGACCCACGATGTCGAACAGGCCATCGCGGCTGCGGCTCGGAAACTTGGCGAGCCATGCGCCCTCCGCGTCGTGTACGAGAGCCTTCGGACGCGCGCCGCCGACTCGACTGCTGCCCGGATTCGAACCGGCCTCCGGCGACGGGCTCGGTCGTGACAAGCTCGCCTGCGAGGCGAGCGCTGGCATCGGGGCGCTGTATCCAGACGTACAGGCGTTTCACTTCCTGCGCCTCGACGCCCGCTGACGCTGCCGAGCGCTCTCTTCACGGCGTGCTATATCGAGCAGGCTCTCGCGTTTCTCGAGCAGGTGATCCAACGGCTCCAGCGCGTCCAGCACCCACAGCGCCTCGAGCCAGGTACCGATCTGCACCGTCGGCACCCCGCGCTCCATGGACCGAACGGTCTGCTCGGATACACCGATTCGCTGCGCGAACACCGCCATGCTGTCGTCGCGCTCCAGACGCGCCCGGCGGAGCCGGCGACCGAGCACGGCAAGTGTCCGTCGGACCTCTTGGACCTGCACCATAAAATAGATTAAAGCTCTAAACCCCCTATGGATCCATGTTATAACACAGTTTATCTATAGGAGAACAACGACCGACACGGAACCACGCAATCCCCGCCGCGCCCCCGGGACGCAATCTCGCGCCCCCCCTGATGTCGGCGATCGCGACGAGGGGCGGGCTTTTCGTCGCCACCAGCGCGCTTTCCGGGCTCGGCAGAGGCTACTTCTTTCTCGCCTTGCGCCATGCTCGAAAATCTTGCGTGATTTCGTCGAGCTCGGCCTCGGACAGGCCTTGGCGCTCGAGAAGATCGCCCATCTTTGCGGCCGCTCGCTTCAGGGCGACGCGGTCGAGCTCGCTCCGAGCTGCGCGCGCGGAAATGAAATAGCCGATCGTCTCGCCGTGGCGCGTGACTGCGACGGGCGCTCAGTGCTGGCGATGGCCGTCCGGATTCAGGGGCGCTGGGGTTTGTTCCGAGCCCGATAGATGTCCACTCACGGAATCCGGTAGAACGGGTCCGGCAGCAGAAACGCCCGTTCCTCGTGTCCGCCCTTCAGATCGCTTGGCTGGTCCCCGACGTTCGCAACGATCGTATAGCCCTCCGCTTCGATCGTCTTCCGTATCGGCGCCTTGAAATCGGCAGCCGACTTTGTCGTCGTTCCGTCCGGCCGCATGAATAGCCGAGTCCAACCGTGATACCCGGCCTGCCTCAGGTTCCGTTCGGTCGCCGTCCGAAACCTGCTATATCGGCCGGTGATGAAGAAGACCCGCACGCCCCTCGAGCGCGCCATCCGGTACAGCGCCAGTGTCGGCGCGATCGCCGTGTCGCGCCCCAGGCGCTCCCATGCATCGTTGCCGCATGGACCGTCGGGAAGGTCACAAGGCCCCGCCACGAAGAAGCCAAAATTATCCGCCTTGATTTCTCGCCAGTTGGATAGCGCAGTCTCATCGATATCCAAAACCAGCGCCGGCTTTGCGACGTGGCTATACCGCTGCTCGATGTAAGCGCGGGCCTCCGCATCCACCGCCTCGAGGTCTCTCGCGTACGCTCCCGACTGCACGTAAGCCAACACCTCGATCTTCAGATCGCCGAGATTGGGCGGCTCGCCCGCAATGGCCGGTATACCTTGCAGCCACAGCAGAGCTGCGATCAGCAATAGAGCGGACGAACGTGCGTAGCCGGCCATGGATCGCCAGGGTTGCATGGTGGGCCTCTCCCTTGGTGTAGGTAAGTTTCCGCCGCAGGCCCCTCACATGGCCGGACACGACCATGATCGCTGCTATACGGGCTTGCGCCGATCCCGATGCATGAACCGGTCAGGTCGCTCGATCGGACGAAAGCCAAATCTTGCGTAGAGACCGTGGGCATCGTCCGTTCCGAGCTGCCAACGAACGATCGTCTGAAGATCTGGATGCTCCAGCACCGTTTCAACGAGCCACACCCCGAGCCCACGCCCGCGGTACTGTTCGAGTACGAAGACATCGTTCAACAAGGCGAAGCGCGAGAAATCCGTGACCACGCGCGCGAACCGATCTGGCTCCCTTCTCCTGCGTACAGTCCGAAAGGCAGAGCATGAGCGATGGATTCCGTGATCAGCGCCTCCGAGAGCGTGCTCGCCCAGTAGGACTGCTGCAGGAAACTCACGATCATCGGCGTATCGAGCCGAGATCGATCCGTACTGATCTGGAATCCATCTCGATGCCACTCGCGAATCGCCACGCCGGCACGCCTCCCGGAATAAAGACCGCATCCGGCATGCTACACGAGCGTCCCAGCCCAGAGGCGGCGAGCGCCGCGAAGCGCAAATAAAAAGGCGAGCGGTGGAGTACGGGGGCTGCATCCAGACGTACAGGCGTCTCACTATCCTGCGCCTCGACGCCCGCTGACGCTGCCGAGCGCTCTTCACGGCGCGCGATATCGACAAGATTCCATGCTATAGCACAGTTTATCTAACGACCGACACGGAACACTCAATCCCCGCCGCGCCCCCCCGGACGCAGCCTCGCGGTCACCACCCCCCTGATGTCGGCGATCGCGACGAGGAGCCCCTCGACGCCGCGGCGGCCGCTCACGTGGAACTGGATCGCCCGAGTCTCGCTTTCCGCGCCGGCTTCGGCCTGGCCCGCTGCGAGCTCCTGGATCACGTACCCCGAGCCGGAGCACATCTGCATGACCTTCTCTACGGCACCCTCGCCAGGCGTGTACTGCACTTGCAGCTCGGCGTGCTCGGAGCGGATGCGCCGCTCGCATTGCGAGTAGCCATAGACGACCAGGAAGTGTGCCGCGGTCACGAAGACGGCGAGCACCGGCAAGCCCGCGCCGCAAGCCATACCGACCGCTGCCGTCAACCACACGATCGCAGCCGTGGTGAGGCCGCGCACCGTGTCGCGTTGAATGAAAATGAGCCCACCGCCGATGAACCCGATCCCGGAGACGATCTGAGCCGCGACGCGAGACGGATCCAAGACGATCGAGTACCTGGAGATCACATCGCCGAAGCCATATTTCGAGACGAGCATGATGAGCGCCGCGGCGACTCCCACCAGCGTATGGGTGCGCAGGCCGGCACTCTTCGCGCGGAACTCGCGCTCGAGCCCGATGAGGGTGGACAGCACCAAAGCGAGCGTGAGCTCCCCGATCTGCGCCCAGGACTGTCCCTGCGGCTCCATGTAGAGGAATGAGAACGGATGCATTGCGGCTCCTAGAGGGCCGGAGTACCAGGAGATGCCGACCCTGCAGGCATGCTACCAAACCTGACCGCGCACGCTTTTCCTCGCCTCGCCAGCCCATGTATCCTGCCGGCCTGGGGGTCACGCACGGACACACGCCGTGGAGCGCGCCTGGCCCTCGCACTGGCGAATGGGAGACACAACATGAAGACGACCGTCGCCTTGCTGACAGGCGCAATCGGCATCGCCGCGCTTGCGGCCGCCCCGCTGCGGGCAGCCCCCGAGAAGGGGCTGCTGATGGACCTGACCGTGCACACGAAGGAGCAGATGTCCGGGGTGCCGGCCATACCGCCCCGGACCCTGCACAAGAAAATCTGCACGCGCCCGGGTGAGTTCGACCCCCGGGCGTTCGTCCGGGCGGAATCGCAAGCGAGCTGCAAGATCGAGCACTACAAGAAGTCAGGCAAGCTGGTGACGTTCGACGTGACCTGCAGCGGACCTCAGCCCGTGACCAGCCACGGCGAGTTTCACCTGACTGCCGACTCGGGATTCACCGGCACCATGCATACCTCACTCAGTGCGGCGGGTCATGCGGTCACCGTGGATTCGCAGTTCACGGGTCAGCGCGCCGGCACTTGCACGTACAAGCCGTCGAAGGCTTCCGGCTGAGTGCCGCGCAGGGCGCCTACCAAGGCTCCGTCGCGCCGTCGTACCTCAGGAACCGGCCGCTATCGGCGAGCGTCGCCTTGGCGATGGTCGCGATCATGTGTGAGACGGTGAAGGATGTCGTCAGCATCCCGGGATAGCCCTTCAGGTATTCCTGATGCTCGGTGAGCGTGGGCCCCGGGTTGAGCATCAGGACGGTGACGCCATCCTTGCGGGTCCCGGCCGCGACGATCTGCATCTCGCGGTTCAGGGCCGCCTTGCTCATCCGATAGAAGATCGCGCCGGGCCGGGGGTGCTTCTCCCCGGTCAGTGAGCCGTTGCTCGAGCTGATCGCGATGATCTTCTTCTGCCGGCTCGCCAGCACGTTGGGATAGAGCGCCTCGGAGACGATGAGCGGACCCTTGATGTTCACGGCCATGATCGTGTCGAGAAGCGAGAACTTCAGTTGCCCAAACCGCTCCACCGACCAGTCTCCAGGGCACTCCTCGTCGTGAGGCCGACACTTGCTGCGGTCGTTGTAGACCCCCGCATTGTTGATCAGCACGTCGATCGGCACGCCTTTGAGCTTGCGGGCGAGCGCATCGGCCTGCGCGATGCTCGTCACGTCGAGGCGCTCGATGCTCACTTTGGGGTACTTCGCGGCAAGGTCCCTCAAGGACTTCGGCGTCACGGCGCGCCGATCGGTCGCGATCACGGTCCAACCCTTGGCCGCGTACTGCTTGGCGAACTCGAGGCCGATTCCGGAATTCGCCCCGGTGATGAGCACCGTGTCGGCTAGGACGGTCAGAGGCCAACCGATCAGCGCCGCCGCGAGAAGGAGGATCGCAGCACCCGAAACCGGATGGCGCCGCGCCCGAGAATCGGGCGGCACGGTCGTCGTCATCTTGAAAATCCCCGTCACGAGCCGGAATGGCCTGCCCTGCTGGCGAAGTGTAGCGCCCGCGCCGTGGAGATCACCACGAGCGCGGCCATGAGCCGCAGACGGCGAGGAGCGAGCACCTGCGCGCGAAGTCCGCTACGCCGGCGACGCTGTATCCCGGGTTACGGCCGCTCGATCACGCAACCTCTGGATGACGCCAACCGTTACGGCAGGTGAAGGACGTGGTCTGCTGGATCGGCAACCTTCGGCCAGACCGCGGGCGAGAGGTGGCGAGATCATGCGGAGGGACCCCGTGATTCACGATGAGCATCAAACGGGCGACATGGCGAACGTGGCGGAACTGATCTGGAGCATCCGGATCGCTCTGCTGACGACAGCGGATCCTGAGGGCCACTTCCACACCAGGCCCGTTGAGACCTTGCAAATCGAGCGCGGCGCGGACATCTGGTTCTTTACCGGCTGGAGCAGCCCCAAGGTGGACGAGCTGCTGCGTGACCGTCGCGTGAGTCTCGGCTACGCCGACCCCGGCCGACGCGTGTACCTGGCGGTGGGCGGTTGGGCGGGGCTGCTGCGCGACCCGACAAAGGCTCGCGAGCTCTGGACGGAGGAGCAACGAGCGTACTACCCGAACGGTCCCGGAGACGAGCGACTGGCACTGCTGCGCGTGCGCATCGAGAGGGCGGAATACTGGATCGCGCCGCGCCGCGCGACGTACCGGATCGCGGCAGCAACTGCCGCCGCAACAGGCAAACCGGCGGACGTTGTCGGGGAGAATCACAGAATTCGCTAAAGTCGCTTTGCGCGTGATCCGACCTTGGCGGGCTGCGAGCCGCCGGCCGCTGGGTCAGCCGCTCCGCAGACGCCCCCTGATCG
>JBOHZT010000186.1:0-6642 GCA_050738535.1 Steroidobacteraceae bacterium | reverse complement strand
GCTCGAGATCGAGGAACGACAGCGCCGCGGACGCGGTGCGCGGCTCGCGCGCTGCGGCCAGGTCCCGCCAGGCCTGCTCCGCCTCGCCGCGCGCAAGCGCGGCCCGGGCGTCACTGACGGCGCGGGCGGAGATCGCGGCGGCCGTGATCGGCTTCGCGGGACTGGAGCTCGGCGCGGGCGTCGTCGCGCAGGCGGCGAGCAGCAGCGTGAGTCCCAGGCAGGCCGCGGCGGTGCCCCAGGATCTCGAGGGAGGCGGGAGGTCGATCCGTCGTCCGTGGTGCATCGGTTGAAGGGTCTCGCCAAGCCGGGCAGGATGGGTCGCGAGAATCGATTATATGCGGTCCCTCACGAGCTCAAGCGAACCCGACTCACTCGTCCGAGCTGCCGGCCGGCTCGACGTCGTCGCAACGCCGATCGGCAACCTCGGCGATGTGAGCGCGCGGGCGCGGCGCAGCCTCGAGGAGGCGCACCTCATCGCCGCCGAGGACACGCGCCGTACGCTGGGGATGCTCGAGGCGCTCGGCATCTCCAGGCCGCTCATCTCGCTGCATGCCCACAACGAGTCGCGGCGCTTGCCGGATCTGATACGGCGGCTCGAGCAGGGCGCGATCATCGCGCTGGTGAGCGATGCGGGCACGCCGCTCGTCTGCGATCCCGGCGCGGAGCTGGTACGGCGCGCGATCGAGGCCGGCATCGAAGTGCGGCCCATTCCGGGAGCCTCCGCGGTGCTGGCGGCGATCACGGTCGCGGGGCTGCCGGCCGAGCGCTTCTGCTTCGAGGGATTTCTGCCCGCGGCCGCGCGGGCGCGCCGCGAGCGGCTCGAGGCGCTCGCGGCGGAGCCGCGCACGCTGGTGTTCTTCGAGGCGCCGCACCGCATCGTGGAGAGTTTGGTTGATTTTGCAACGGTGCTCGGCGCCGAGCGCCGGGCCGCCGTGGCGCGCGAGCTCACGAAGGCGCATGAGACGATCTATCGCGGAACGCTCGCGCAGCTCG
The DNA here is from genome assembly GCA_050738535.1 of Steroidobacteraceae bacterium. Classification (GTDB taxonomy): domain Bacteria; phylum Pseudomonadota; class Gammaproteobacteria; order Steroidobacterales; family Steroidobacteraceae; genus JASHUC01. Next base: position 5,649 of record JBOHZT010000186.1, on the reverse strand, counting down.
CCGAGCGCGCGCGGCAGGAGGCGAGCTTCGAGCGCGGGGAGATCACGCTGGTGGTGGCGGGGGCCGCGCCCGAGGCTCGGGCCGCACGAACGCCCGAGCTGCGGCGGACCGTCGAGCTGCTCGCGCGCGAGCTGCCGCCCGGCAAGGCCGCCGCGCTCGCCGCGCAGCTCACGGGCGCGCGGCGCAGCGAGGCGTACGCGATCGCGCTCGAGCTCACGAAGAGTTGAGTTCGCGCACCGCTCTCGGCTATCGTGCGCGCGGGAGCCGGCCAGGCAATCGCTGTTTCCACGGGCTTCGCGCTCGGCGGGGATGGAGGAAAGTCCGGGCTCCGGCGGACAAGGTGCCAGGTAACGCCTGGGGGGCGCGAGCCCACGGAAAGTGCAACAGAGAGCAAACCGCCCAAGTCCATGCCTCACGGCATGGAACGGCAAGGGTGAAACGGTGCGGTAAGAGCGCACCGCGTCGGTGGCAACACTCGACGGCATGGCAAACCCCACCTGGAGCAAGGCCAAATAGGGAAGCACCGTCCCGGCAACGGGGCGAAGCGGTGTCCGCACGCGCTTCCGGGTAGGCCGCTTGAGGCCCGCGGTGACGCGGGTCCCAGAGGAATGATTGCCCTCGACAGAACCCGGCTTACAGGCCGGCTCTTGCCATGGGCTTGCGCCCAACTTTCCAATGGGTTGGGTGCAAGTCCGTGGTTTTTACCCGTCCTGGGGAGCATCCAGCACCCCGCGTCATCAGGCGCTGGATAAAGATAATACGGCAAGCGGCTGATTGCTAAGAAGAGCCGCGGGTCCGCCGCTTCGCGGGCGGCCGGGGGCTGCTGGGGGGCGGCTCCGGATTCACCATAAGTAATTGTCAATGCGACAAATTTCTCACTCCACATAATTGACACGGCGAGCCTGCCGTTCCTATAGTGGCGGCCGGTGGGAAAAAGTGGGGGAGAGTGGGCGAAGGCACGCTCCCAGGCTCGTGTTCCGCGGTGCAACAAAGGTGACGCTGGACGACAAGGGGCGGATGGTCATGCCCACGCGTTACCGTGCGCCGCTCGAGGAGCAGGCGGCGAGCAAAGTGGTCGTCACGGTCGATCGCGATCAGTGTCTCCTCCTCTACCCCCTGCCCGAGTGGGAACGGACCGAGCGCAAGCTCATGGACCTGCCGACTTTGCACGCCCAGTCGCGCCGTTTGCAACGGCTCATGGTCGGGTATGCCACCGATCTGGAGCTCGATGGCCACGGGCGGCTCCTGCTGCCGCCCGAGCTGCGTGAGTTCGCGGGCCTCACGCGCTTCGGGATGCTCATCGGGCAGGGCAACCGTTTCGAGCTGTGGGACGAGGCGCGCTGGGGCGAGCGGCGCAAGGAGTGGCTCGAGAGCGAGGGGGCGGCGACCGATCTGCCTTCGCTGCTCGATTCGCTCTCGCTTTGACGGGAGGGAGCGGCTCGGCGCCGCTTCGGTGCGGGGATGAACGCGGGAGAGACTCACGAGCCGGTGCTTCTCGAGGAGGCGCTCGCTCGGTTGGCCGTCGAGGCGGGTGGTTACTATGTCGATGCGACGTTCGGGCGCGGCGGCCACACGGCACGGCTTCTCGAGATCGTGGGTGGAGCGGGCCGCGTGCTCGCGATCGATCGCGATCCGTACGCCATTGCAGCGGGTCGGGTCCGGTTCGCCGACGAGGTGCGGCTTGCGCTCGAGCACGCGCCGTTTTCACGTCTCCGCGAGCTCGTGCCGGCACAGGCGCACGGGCGCCCATGCCGTGGCGTGCTATTCGACCTCGGGGTCTCCTCGCCGCAGCTCGACGACCCGGACCGCGGCTTCAGCTTCCGCGCTGATGGTCCGCTCGATATGCGCATGGACCCGACACGCGGGCAGCCCGTCTCGGCCTGGCTCGCTCGTGCGCGCGTCGACGAGATTCGCCAGGTGATCACAGCCTACGGGGAGGAGCGCTTCGCGCGACGCGTGGCGCTCGCCATCGTCGCCGCCCGCGAGCAGCGGCCGATCGAGCGCACCCTGGAGCTCGCGCAGATCGTCGCGCGCGCCGTGCCGACGCGGGAGCCCGGCAAGCATCCGGCCACCCGTACGTTCCAGGCGCTGCGCATGCATGTGAACGACGAGCTCGGCGAGCTCGAGAAGGGCCTCGCGGGCGCGGTCGAGGTGCTCGCGCCCGGCGGGCGTCTCGTGGTGCTGAGCTTTCATTCGGTCGAGGATCGCGTCGTCAAGCAATTCCTGCGGCGCAAGTCGACCGTCGATCCGGCCCTCGCGGCCTTGCCGGTCGTGCCGCCGCAAGCCTTGCCCTGCCTCAAGCTGGTCGGGCGCAAGCTGCGGCCGACCGCGGCGGAGACGACGCGCAACCCCCGGTCCCGCAGCGCGCTGCTGCGCGCGGCCGAGAAGCTCGCATGAGGCTGACGAGCCCGCGCTCCTTGCTGCTCACGGTGCCGCTCTTGTGGTTCGCGGTGCTCGGCTCGGCCGCGGCCGTCATCCATTGCAAGCACCGCGCGCGGGCGCTGTTCATCGAGCTCGACGGGCTCAACGCGAGTCGCGACGACCTCAACATCGAGTGGGGTCAGCTCGAGCTCGAGCGCAGTGCCTGGTCCTCGCAGGCGCTCGTCGAGCGCAAGGCGCGCAAGCAGCTTCACATGACGATTCCGGCGCCGCAGGACATCCGGCTCGTCTCGCCATGAGCGCTCGGGGTACTCGCCGTGCGCGCGCCGATGAGCCCCGGTCCTTCCGGCGCCGAGCGCTCTTCATCTTTGCGCTGCTGTTCCTCGCGGCGGGCGGCCTCACCTGGCGCGCGGTGCACCTGCAGCTCGTCGAGCACGGCTTTCTCTCGAGCCAGGGCAACGCGCGCTTCTCGAGAGTCGAGCGGATCACCGCGCACCGGGGCATGATCACGGATCGCTTCGGCGAGCCGCTCGCCGTGAGCACTCCGGTGGATTCGATCTGGGTCGATCCGTCACAGCTCGCCGCCGCGAGCCATGGCGTCGTCCGGCTCGCCGCGGCGCTGCATCTCGACCGGCGAGCGCTCGGGCGGCAGGTCACCGCCAATCTCGATCGGGACTTCCTCTACGTGGTGCGGCACCGCCCGCCAGCCGAGGCGCGCAAGATCCTCGCGCTCGACATTCCGGGCGTCTATGTGGCGCGGGAGTACCAGCGTTACTATCCCGCCGGTGAGGTGACCGGGCACCTGGTCGGCTTCACGAACGTGGATGATGCGGGCCAGGACGGCATCGAGCTTGCCTTCGATCACTGGCTCGCCGGAGTGGACGGCGAGAAGCGTGTGATCCAGGACCGTTACGGGCGGGTCGTGCAGGACGTGGAGAGCATACGGACGGCTCGGCCTGGGCACGACCTCGCGCTGTCGATCGACCTGCGCCTGCAGTATCTCGCCTATCGGGAGCTCAAGCGCGCGGTGATCGAGCAGCGCGCGCGCTCCGGTTCGATCGTCCTCATCGACATCGATACCGGCGCAGTGCTCGCGATGGTCAATCAGCCGGCATTCAATCCGAACGTCCGCGATCAGCTGAAGCCGAGCCTGTACCGCAACCGGGCCGTCACGGACATCTTCGAGCCGGGATCGTCCATCAAGCCATTCATCGTCGCGGCGGCGCTCACCTCCGGCCGGTACAACGACCGCAGCATCATCGATACCTCGCCCGGCTTCATCAAGGTCGGCGACAAGGTGTTTCCGGACGAGCACGACCTCGGCCGCGTTGACATCGCGACCATCCTCGCGAAGAGCTCGAACGTCGGTATGGCGAAGATCGCCCTGTCGCTCGCCCCGAAGCTCATCTGGACGACGCTCGACGCGATGGGGTTCGGGCGCATCACGACGAGCGGCCTTCCCGGGGAGTCCGCGGGGCTGCTCAGCAACTACGTGCACTGGCGGCCGATCCGGATCGCGACGCTGTCGCACGGCTACGGCATCTCGGTGACGGCGCTGCAGCTCGCGCACGCCTACGCGACACTCGGCGCCTACGGCATCGCGAGGCCGATCTCGCTGCTGCGCCTCGATCATCCTCCCGCGGGCCGGCGCGTGCTCGGCGAGCACGTGTGCCGGGAGCTCATCAAGATGCTCGAGTCCGTCGTCGTCGAGGAAGGCGCGACGGGCCACAGGGCTGCGATCCGCGGCTACCAGGTGGCGGGCAAAACCGGCACTGCCTGGACGGCCACGGCAGGGGGCTATTCGCGCCATCTGTACCGCTCGATCTTCGCGGGCGTGGCGCCGGCCTCGCATCCGCGGCTCGCCGCGGTCGTCGTCATCGATCAGCCGACGGCGGGCGAGTACTACGGCGGACAGGTCTCGGCGCCGGTGTTCTCGGTGGTGATGGGCAGCGCCCTGCGCCTGCTCGGCATTCCTCCGGACGAGGCGCAGCCGATCCCTGCCGAGCAGGAGGCGGCCCTGCTGCCGCGCGCGCGAGCACCGCGTCCGGGAGTGCTGCACGCGGGAGTGCCGCACGCGGGCGCGCAACGCTCGGCCTATGCGACGGTGGCCAGCCGATGACGCCGCGCCCCCTGCAACGCACCGCGCCCGGCATGCCGCTCGACCGGCTCGCGGCTGGCCTCATCGATCGCGAGATGCCCGGCGACCTGTGGATCGACGATCTGACGCTCGACAGCCGTCAGGTCGGGCGCGGCTCGCTCTATCTCGCCTGCCGCGGCGCGAGGCACCACGGGCTCGAGTTCGCGCGCGCGGCGATCGAGGCCGGCGCGCTCGCGATCCTGTTCGAGCCCGACGGGGCGGACCGTGCGCTGCCGCAGGCGCGCAGCGCCGCGCAGGTGAGCGGCATCCTGCTCGAGCCCGTGCCGCGCCTCAAAGAGCGGGCGGGGGCGCTGGCCGACCGGTTCTTCGGCTTTCCGTCGCGGATCCTTGCGGTCGCCGGGGTCACGGGCACCAGCGGGAAGACGACCACGGCATTTCTCATCGCGCAGGCGCTCACCGCGCTCGGGCGTCCGGCGGGCTATATCGGCACGCTCGGCTGCGGACTGCCGGGCAGCGGGTCAGGAGCCAGCGGCTCCGCCGGCGCGCTCCAGCCCTTCGGCCTCACCACCGCGGATGCGGTCACGGCGCACCGGCAGCTTGCGCATCTGCAGGCGCTCGGCGCCGAGTGCGTCGGCATGGAAGTGTCCTCGCACGCGCTCGCGCAGGACCGCGTGAGCGGCATCCGATTCCGTGCCGCGGCCTTCACGAATCTCACGCGGGACCATCTCGATTTCCACGGCTCCATGGAAGCCTACGCGGCCGCGAAGGCGCGGCTCTTCGAGCGGGACCTCGACGCGCGCGTGATCAACGTGGACGATGAGTTCGGACGCGATCTGGCGCGGCGCTTCGCCGGCGCCCCGGGGCGGCTCGTCCTCACCTCGCGCCGCGGAGCGCTTTCGGCGCAGTGGCGTGCGCTGCCTCTTACGACGCGCGTCTGCGCGCATGAGCTGCAGCAGGGCCCCGAGGGCTCGAGCTTCCTTCTCGAAGTGACACCGGGCGCGCGCGCGAGCGCACAGGCGGGCGCGCGCGCAGGCACCCGTGCGGCCGCGCCACGGGTGCCGGTCCGCCTGTCGCTGCTCGGGGATTTCAACATCGACAATGCGCTCACCGCGGCGGGTGTGCTGCTCGCGCTCGACGCGGCGCCCGAGCAGATCGCCGCCGCGCTCGGCGAG
>JBOHZT010000185.1:0-6762 GCA_050738535.1 Steroidobacteraceae bacterium | reverse complement strand
GCTCGCCATGTCGAAGTGGATGGCGAAGCGCACCATGGGCGTGCGAGTGATCGAGCAGCCGACGAGCCCCGCGGAGCAATGGCTCGTCTCGACCGTCCGCTCGCATGCGCAGGCGGCCGGCGTCGGCATGCCCGAGGTGGGCGTGTTCCAGTCGCCGGAGCCGAACGCCTTCGCGACGGGGCCGCGGCGCGACAGCGCGCTCGTCGCGGTGAGCACGGGGCTGCTGCAGAGGATGAGCGAGGACGAGGTGCGCGCGGTTCTCGGGCACGAGATCACGCACGTCGCGAACGGCGACATGGTCACCCTCACGCTCATCCAAGGCGTCGTCAACACGTTCGTGATCTTCCTGTCGCGCATCATCGGCAACATCGTCGACCGGGCCGTGTTCGGCAACCGCGAGGGTCGCGGGATCGGGTACATCGCCGCGGTGATCGTCACTCAAATAGTGCTCGGCATTCTCGCGAGCCTGATCGTCATGGCGTTCTCCCGGATGCGCGAGTTCCGCGCCGACCGGGGCGGCGCGCGGCTCGCGGGCCGCGACACCATGATCGCCGCGCTCGAGCGCCTCAAGGCGGCCCACGAGCCCCTGCCCTCGCAGCAGTTCGCGGCCTTCGGCATCACCTCGGGTCCCGTCGCGCGCGGCTTGCGGCGGCTCCTCATGAGCCACCCGCCGCTCGACGAGCGCATCGCCGCGCTGCGCGCGCTGCCGATGTGACGCGCGCCCATGGCAAGTGAGCCGTCTTGGGTGAACGCCTCGCGAGACATCGCCGCGCGGCTCCGCGAGCGGCTCGGCACGGACGCGGTGCTCACCGCGCCCGCGGACATCGCGGCGAATCTCATCGACCACCGGCGGCTCTATCGAGGGCGGGCGCTCGCGGTGGTGTTGCCGCGCAGCGTCGAGCAAGTCTCCGAAATCCTCGCGCTCTGCAACGAGGAGCGTATCGGCGTCGTACCCCAGGGCGGCAACACGAGCTACTGCGGCGGCGCGACTCCGGATGCCTCCGGCCGGCAACTCGTGCTCGCGCTGCGCCGGCTCGACCGCATCCGCTGCGTCGATGCCGCGGGGTTCACGCTGGTCGTGGAGGCCGGCTGCGTGCTCGAGGAGGTGCGGCGCGCGGCGGATCGGGCCGAACGGCTCTTCCCCTTGAGCCTCGGCTCGGGCGGCAGCTGCCAGATCGGCGGCAATCTCTCGACGAATGCCGGCGGCACCCAGGTGCTGCGTTATGGAATGATGCGCGACCTGGTGCTCGGGCTCGAGGCCGTGCTCGCGGACGGCCGCGTACTCTCGAGCCTGAGCCCCTTGCGCAAGGACAACACGGGCTACGACGTGAAGTCCCTGTTCCTCGGCTCGGAGGGGACGCTGGGCATCATCACCGCCGCGAGCCTGAAGCTCTACCCCAAGGTGAGGAGCACCGCCACGGCCTTCGTGGCCGTCCCGAGCGTACAGGCGGCCGTGGACCTGCTCGGGCAGCTGCGCGACGTCTGCGCAGATCTCGTGAGCGCCTTCGAGCTGCTGCCGCGCCTCGCGGTGGATCTCACCGTGCGTCACATCGAGGGCGTCGTCGATCCCCTGGCCAGCAAGGCGGGGCCGCAACCCTCCGGGACCGGCTATCCCTGGCACGTGCTGTGCGAGCTCACCTCCTCGGGCGCTGGGGAGCCCCTCGGCGAGCGGCTCGAAGCCGCGCTCGGCGCGGCGCTCGAGCGCGGCACGGTACTCGATGCCGCGCTCGCGCAGAGCGAGCGCGAGCGCGCCGCGTTCTGGCGCATGCGAGAGAACGTCCCCGAGGCGCAGCGCCGCGACGGCGCGAGCTTGAAGCACGACATCTCGGTGCCGGTGCAGAGCCTGCCCGCCTTCGTGGCGCAGGCCTCCGAATGGCTCGCGGACCATGTGCCGGAGGGACGCCTCGTCGCCTACGGCCACGTCGGGGACGGCAATCTGCACTTCAATCTCAACCAGGCGCCGGGGACGGAAGGGGGCGCATTCCTCGCGCGCGGGCCGGAAATCATGCGCTCGGTGCATGATCTGGTGAAGGCGTTCGACGGCAGCTTCAGCGCCGAGCACGGCATCGGCCAGCTGAAGGTCGGGGAGCTCGAGCGCTACGGCTCGCCGGTGGAGCTCGATCTCATGCGCGCCATCAAACGGGCGCTCGACCCGAACGGCATCCTCAATCCCGGGAAAGTCCTGAGCGTGTGACGCGTCGGCCGGCGGGGTCGGGTGCGCGGCCCGGGGCCCGGGGCCCGGGGCCGGGAATCACGACCTCACATGCGCGTCGGGGGCGATCTTGCCGCAGGTCACCTCGAGCGAGCCGAGCCGAGCCGCGATTCGATCGGCGCCGCGGCCCGCCCAGCTCGACACGAGCGGCGCTCCCGGACCGAGCTCGCGCACGGTGAGGATCAGGGAATCGAGACTCGCGTCGAACGGCCAGTCGCCGCTGTGCAGCTCGATCTCGTAGGAATGGCCGTCGGGGGCGGTGAGCTCGGCCCGGCCGCCGTGATCGTGCAGGTCGAGCCGCGCAAGCGGCGCAAGCTCGCCCGGCTCGCCCGAGCGCGCCCAGCGGACGCGGCAGGCGAAGAGCCGCGCCTGGTGCAGCTCGAACCAGTTGTAGCCGACCGTCTCCGTGACGAGCGCGTTGTCGTCCAGCCGGTAGAGGCGCTTGCGATACCATCTCAACCCGCCGCCGACGAGGAGCTGATAGTCGACGTAGTACCGCGGATGCAGCACCGAATCGCGGCAGCTGCGGCCGACCGTGCCGCCGCGAAACCGGTCGCCGTCACGCGTGAGCAGCAGGTCGCAGCCGGGCATGGAGGCGAGATCGCCGCCGCGAAGCTTCGCGAGCAGATCCGGACGCTCGTAGAGATGCCGCCAGCGCTGCGGCTGCCGGAACGTGAGCTGGCGAACCCGCACGGTGTCGCCGCCCGATCCGGGCTCCGGCGCGAGCCACAGCAGCACCTCGCGACGCGGGTCGGCCGGATCGTCCTGCGGGAGCTCCTCGAGATAGAGCACATCCTTGCCGAGCCACGGAAGCGCGACCGGCGCGACGATCGTGCGCACGCGCCGCTCGTCGTCCGATACGAGCGGCGAGCGGGCGCGCTGGTCGAAGATCACCTGCTCGAGGTCGTCGTACACTCCACTCCAGCTCCCGACGAGCGCGGCCAGCGTCGATTGCGCGCCGCCCTCGTCCGGCGCCTGCCCGCGCGAACCGGCAGGCACGGTGAGCGCGACCACTGCCAGCAGTCCCGCGACGGCCCGCGCGTAGGCTCTAGTCGTGAGGATCGTCCGCCGGCTCCTTGACGAGACGGACCAGCCCCTCCTGGGCGGTGCTCGCGACGAGCCGTCCGTCGCGCGAGAACAGGCTCGCGCGCGCGAAGCCGCGCGCGCCGGAGGCGCTCGGGCTCTCGACGGCATAGAGCAGCCAGTCGTCGACGCGCAGCGGGCGATGGAACCACATCGCATGGTCGATGCTCGCGACGATCGCCCGCCCGCTCAGTGAGGAAATCCCGTGCGGGAGCGTCGCCGTCTCGAGCAGATAGAAATCGGAGACGTACGCGAGCAGGCAGCGCTGCAGCGTCTCGTCCCCCGGAACCTCGCTCACGGCGCGGAACCAGATCTCACGGGATGGCGCCGCCTGCGCGCGCCCGAGGCTGTCCACCGGCTGGACGCTCCTGAACTCGAACGGGCGTGGGGTCGCGAGCAGCCGCCGCACGCGCTCCGGCAGCTTCGCGACCAGCTCGGGATGCGCCCGCGAGCTGTCCGCCAACGCCTCGGGCGGCGGCACCTTCGGCATCGGGAGCTGATGCGTGAGCCCCTGCTCCACGATCTGGAACGAGGCGGTCATGTTGAAGATCTGCTCGCCGTGCTGGATGGCGACGACGCGGCGGTTGGAGAAGCTGCGGCCGTCGCGGCTACGATCGACGTGATAGACGATCGGCGCGTCGAAGTCGCCGCGCCGCAGGAAGTACGCGTGCAGCGAATGCACGATACGGCCCTCGACGGTGCGCGAGGCCGCCATGAGCGCCTGGCCGAGCACCTGGCCGCCGAAAACCTGCGGACTGCCGATGTCACGGCTTTCGCCTCGAAAGAGGTTGACCTCGAGAGGCTCGAGCTCGAGCAAGCTCGTGAGATCGGCGATCCGCGGATCCATCGGGCCTTTGGCCCTCCCCAATCAACCAGGGCGCGGCCTGCGCCTCATCTAACGATAGGTGAACGTCCCCCGCATCAGCGCGTCATGCCCGGGGAAGGTGCAGAAGAACACGTAGGCGCCTGCCGGCGTGAGCTTCGAGGCCGGGAACGTGACGCTCACCGTCTGCCCGCCGCCGGCGAGCGTCGTCGAGGCGATGATGCGCGGATCGCCCGGCTTCTGGTAATTGTCGGCGAGCCCCGCGGCGAGCCCCGCGTTTGCAACCGCCGTGAGATCACCCTTCTTGGTGAGCACCCAGTCGTGGCCCATGACGTTCTTCGGGAGCTTGCCGACGTTGGTGAGGCTCACCTCGATCCGTGAGCAGCCGGGGCCGACCGTGATGTGCTTGGTGCTGTACTTCATGAGATCGTTCGCGGTGAGATGCACCTTGCAGAGCTTGCCCGCCGCATGCGCCGGGGCCGCGCCCAACAGGATCGCGCCGGCGGTGATCACGGCTGCGGCCATCGAATAATGCTTCAACTTCATCTCGACTCCTCGTACGCAACGCTGCCTCGCAGCGTCAATGTCTGTGAAATCCCGTTTACTGACCGCTGTAATTGTGCGCCAATGCGGCCGCGCGCGCATGTCCGGCGCGCGCGAGGATCGCTAGGGATCCGGGACGCCGAGCCTCTTGTGCATGGCGGGACTCGTCGTCGTGTATTGCAGGAACTGGCGCTTCTGCGGATACAGATGGTGCTGGATGGCGAAGGCCGCGAGCGCGGCCTCGTGGAAGCCGGACAGGATGAGCTTCTTCTTGCCGGGATAGGTGTTCACGTCGCCGACGGCGAAGATGCCGGGCACGCTGGTCTGGAACTTCTCCGGGTCGACCTCGAGCGCCTTGCGCTCGATCGCAAGGCCCCACTCGGCGATCGGACCGAGCTTCGGATGCAGACCGAAGAACGCGAGCAGGTGATCGGCGGCGAGCGCATGCAGCTCCCCGTCGGAGCCCTTCACCTTGACGCCCGCCAGTCCCGTTTCGCAGACGACGAGCGAGTCCGCGACGCCCTCGAGGTAGCGCAGGCGTCCGGCCGCGGCGAGCTCGCGCATCCGCGCGACCGAGGCGGGCGCCGCGCGAAACTCCGCACGCCGGTGCACGAGCGTGAGGCTCGCGGCCGCCGGAGCGAGGGCGAGGGCCCAATCGAGCGCGGAGTCCCCGCCGCCGAAGATCACGAGTCGCTTGCCGTGGAACTCCGCGGCGTTGCGCACACGATAGTGGATCGAGCGGCCCTCGAAGCGCTCGCAACCCTCGAGCCCCAAGTGCCGCGGCTGGAACGAGCCGATGCCGCCCGCGATGACCACCGCTCCGGCATCGAAGGTGGTCCCGGCCGCGGTCCGCAGCAGGAAGCGTCCGTCCTCCCGGCGCGCGAGCTCGCTTATCTCCTCGCCGAGGGTCAAGCGGGCGCTGAAGGGCTTGATCTGCTGCAGGAGCCGCTCGATCAGCTCGCGGCCGCTGCAGGACGGGACCGCCGGGATGTCGTAGATCGGCTTGTCCGGATAGAGCTCGACGCACTGCCCGCCGGGGTGCGGCAACGAGTCGACCAGGTGCGCACCGATCCCGAGCAGGCCGAGCTCGAACACCTGGAACAGGCCGCAAGGCCCGGCTCCGATGATGACGACTTCCGCGAGGACCGGCTCGCTTTTCGGGGGGGCTGCGTTCAAGCGCGACCGGCGTTGGCGTCGGTGGGCGTGTGGAAGTACTCGCTCTCCGCGGCCAACTGCTCGATGAGGCGCTTCAGCTCCGCCATGCGGCCCTCGGCCGTGCTGATCGGCATGCAGTCCTGGCAGCGGGGGTCCCCGCAGGGCTGCCGGGAGTACAGCCAGTACTGCAGCGCCCCCGCGAGCAGGCCGTCGGCGATGTCCCACAGGTCAGCATCTTTGTCCTTGTCGGCCAGCCGGTTACCGAGATCGACGGCCTTGGCGAATGCCGAATCGAAGCTATCAGCGAGCTCTGTCATGGCGCGAAGTATAGAACAAGTGGCCACAGAGCCGATCTGGGACGCCGTTGGTGGACCGTCGAGCTTGCGCTGGCGCAGCATCGTGGGCCTGCGCAAGCCACCTCGAGGCACGCTCGGCATATGTTGCATGCGGGCGAGACTCCATGCGATCGGTCCTAGGCCGCCTGTTCGCCGCCCTGCCGGCGTCGAAGGCCCGGCGCTCCGGCTTCGGGCTCGGGACCCATCTCGCACTCGGCCTCGCCGCCGTGGCGGCCGTGGTCATCGCCGGTCAGATACTCGCGAGTCGCACGACGCGCATCGCGGTGAACGACGTGCGCGGCATGCAGACCCACGACCAGCCGCTCGCCTTTCGCGCGGGCGTCGTCATCGAGAAGCTCGCCGCCTACGATCGGACGGTGGACGAGTCTCTCGGGACCGGCCGCGCCGCCGAGCCTCAGGCGCTCGCCGCCGCGCAAGCCGCCCTCACGGCGGCCGTCAAGTCCTACTTCGCAATCGCGGGCGCGGGCGCTGACACAGCGAGCGCCGCCTCTCAGGCCGCGCTCGAGGGCCGCGTGGCCACGCACGTCGCCCATGGACGCGGCCTCGTCGATCACGCCGACCGCCGGCGCGAGTGGCAGGCGCGCCGGCGC
>JBOHZT010000184.1:0-6797 GCA_050738535.1 Steroidobacteraceae bacterium | reverse complement strand
CGGCTCGGCGCTCGTCGCCGAGATGATGATCGCCGGGGAGTGAGGCGCGCGGCCCAGCCGCTCGCTACGCGGAGCCGTCCCTTCCGGAAGGGCGGTCAGCGGGTGGCCGTGGCGTCGGCCGGCGCCGTAGCGTTTGCCGGTGCCGTAAGCCGTTCGAGGGCTTCTGTGTACTTGGCGCTCGTCTTCGCGATGATCTCGGGCGGCAGCCTCGGGCCCGGCGCCTGCTTGTTCCAATCGAGCGTCTCGAGATAGTCGCGGATGAACTGCTTGTCGAAGCTCGGCGGGCTCACGCCCGCGCGATACGTATCGGCCGGCCAGAAGCGCGAGCAGTCAGGCGTCAGCGCCTCGTCGATGAGCACGAGCGCGCCGGCAGGGTCCACTCCGAACTCGAACTTCGTGTCCGCGATGATGATGCCGCGGGCCTCGGCCTCGCGCGCGGCGAAGCGGTAGAGCGCGAGCGCGGTGTCGCGCACTGCAGCGGCGAGCTCGGCGCCGACGAGTGCTTCGGCCGCGGCGAACGCCAGGCTCGAGTCATGCGAGCCGAGCGGGGCCTTGGTGGTCGGCGTGAAGATCGGCTGGGGCAGGCGCTGTGCGAGCTGCAAGCCGCTCGGCAGGCGGATCCCGCACACGGAACCGGCGCGCTGGTACTCCTTCCAGCCGGAGCCGGCGAGATAGCCGCGGACGATCGCCTCGAGCGGCAGGGTTTTCAGCCGGCGCACGATGGCCGCGCGGCCTGTGAGGAGCTCGAGCTCGCCCGGGTCGCGGATCACCGTCTCGAGCGCCGCCTCCTCGAGATGATTCGGAACGATGTGGCGCGTGCGCGCGAACCAGTAGCTCGAGATCTGCGTGAGGACCCGTCCCTTGTCCGGGATGGGGTCGGGGAGCACCACGTCGAAGGCGGAGAGCCGGTCGGTGGTGACGATCAGCAAGCGGTCGCGGCCCACCGCGTAGATGTCGCGCACCTTGCCTTGGCTGACCTTCTCGAGGCTGTGAAGGTCGGTGCTGTAGACGGTGCCCGCGGCCATGACGGGCTAATATACAACCATGGTGCAGTGGACCGGGAAAGTCGTCGGCGGAGTGCTCGGAATGCTGGCCCTGGGCCCGGTCGGCGCCGCCGTCGGAGTGCTGCTCGGCCATCAGTTCGACAGCGGCCACATGGGCACCGGGGCTCACCCGGCGCTCGATTCCGTTGCCGTCGGCGACGCGTTCTTCCGCACGACGTTCCGCGTGATGGGGCACATCGCGAAAGCGGACGGGCGGGTCTCGGAACGCGATATCGAGGCGGCGCGGTCCGTCATGACGGAGCTGCGGCTCAGCGAGCCTCAAATCCATGCCGCGATCGGCGAGTTCACCGCCGGCAAGCAGCCGCAGTTCGACATCGACGCCGCGCTCGATGCGCTCGCGCGGGCGACTGCCGGACGGGCGGATCTCGCGCGCGTGTTCATGGAGATCCAGGTGCGGGTCGCACTCGCGGCGGACGACGTCAACGCCGCGTCGCGGGCGCTCTTGCGGCGCGTGGCGTCGCATCTGGGCATTTCGTTCCTGGAGCTCGCGCAGATCGAGACGGTGCTCCGGATCCGCCGCGGCGGCTTCGGACGAGCGCACGCGCAGGGCGGGACCGGCACCACCCAGCTCGAGCAGGCGTACCGGGTGCTCGAGGTGCCGACGAACGCCGGCGACGACGAAGTCGCCAAGGCCTACCGGCGCCAGCTGAGCCGTCATCACCCGGACAAGCTGAAGGCGAACGGCCTGCCGGAGTCGATGATCGAGCACGCGAAGCAGCGCACGCAGCAGATCATCGAAGCTTACGAGCTCATCCGCGAGCGCCGCGGGATCTAGGCGGCGGGGCGGGGCGGCGCGGGACGCCCCAGCCGGCCGCGCGAGCCTTCATTCGCGTGCGGCTCACCGGCGGCGATTGCTACACTTCCGGGCATGCCGCGAGCCACGCCCTTCATCGCTCCCTCGATCCTGTCGGCCGACTTCGCGCGTCTCGGCGAGGAAGTCGATGCCGTGCTCGAGGCCGGTGCCGATCTCATCCACTTCGACGTGATGGACAATCACTACGTTCCGAATCTGACGGTCGGGCCGGCCGTGTGCGCGGCGCTGCACCGGCACGCGCCGGGAGCGCTCATCGACGTGCATTTGATGGTGAGTCCGGTCGACCGGATCGTGCCGGATTTCGCGAGCGCGGGGGCCACCTACATCACGTTCCATCCGGAGGCGACCGAGCACATCGATCGCACCATCGGCCTCATCCGCGAGCACGGCTGCCGCCCGGGTCTCGTCTTCAATCCCGCGACGCCGCTCGAGTATCTCGACTACACGCTCTCGGAGCTCGACCTGGTGCTCGTCATGTCGGTCAATCCGGGGTTCGGCGGGCAGAGCTTCATCCCGAGCGCGCTCGAGAAGCTCGCGGCGGCGCGCCGCCGCATCGACGCGGCGGGCAAGCCGATCCGGCTCGAGGTCGACGGCGGGGTCAAGGTCGACAACATCGAGCGTATCGCGCGCGCCGGCGCCGATACGTTCGTCGCGGGATCGGCCATCTTCGGCAGCGGAGACTACCCAGGGACGCTCGCCGCGATGCGCCGGGAGATCGCCAAGGCCGGCTGAGTCCCGCGCGGGCTGAGCCCGGGGTCTGGCTGGGCCCCGCCGCGCCGGCCGACGCTAGTCGTCCTCGTCCTCGTCGTCCTCATCGTCGTTCTCGATGAGATTGGCGGCGCGTGCCGCGGGCGGCCTCGCGGGAACGATCACCGGCCGGGTCTTCATCTTGGGCCGGGCGTTGAACACGACGATCGTCTTGCCCGTGGCGCGGAGCAAGCCCTGCTCTTCGAGAACCTTGAGGACACGGCCCGCCATCTCGCGGGAGCAGCCGACCAGCCGGGAGAGCTCCTGCCGGCTCACCTTGATCTGCATGCCCTCGGGATGCGTCATCGCGTCGGGCTCGCCGCAAAGGTCCATGATCGCGTGGGCCACGCGTCCCGTGACATCGACGAATGCCAGATCGCCGAGCTTGCGATTGGTGCGGTCGAGGCGCGTGGCGAGCTGTGTGGCGAGCTCGAATATGAGCCCCGGGCTCTCCGCTGCGATCTGCCGGAAGCGGGGGTAGGTCATCTCGGCGAGCTCGCACTGGTTGCGGGTGCGTACCCAGGCGCTGCGGGTCGGCTGCTCGTAGAACAGACCCATCTCGCCGAAGAACTGACCCTTGTTGAGGTAGGCGAGGACCATCTCGTTGCCTTCCTCGTCCTCGATCATCACCTCGACGGAGCCGCCGATGATGTAGTAGAGGACGTCGGGGAGATCGCCCGCGTGAATGACCACCGTCTTGGACGTGACCGTCCGTATGCGGCAGTAGCTCAAGAAGCGGTTGATCGCCGGGATATCACTCAGCGGCTTGATGTTATCTTCCATACCTTGACCCCCTGACCGCGCAAGGTTCGCCACGACGGACGGTTTTTATACATAAGCCCGCCAGACTGCAAGCGCGGTGGCAGAGTAAAAGAGCAACAGTGCCTAGATCCAGTACGCCGTACGGGTCATGACCCGCGCGGTCTGCCGCATGAGAAGCTTGACGGGAGCGGGAAGCCCGCTCGCCCCAGCGGCGCGTGCGTTCGAGGCGTGCCGCGCCTCATCCGCCCGCATTGCCTCGACGATCGCCCGGCTGCGCCCATCATCCTGCGGCAGCCGCGCGAGGTGCTCATCGAGATGGCCCTCCACCTGGCGCTCCGTTTCCGCCACGAATCCGAGGCTTGCCCGGTCGCCGAAGGCTGCCGCGAGGGCGCCGATCGCGAACGAGCCTGCATACCAGAGCGGATCGAACCGGCTCGGGCGTGACCCGAGCTCCGCGAGCCGCGCCTTGCACCAGGCGAGGTGATCGGATTCCTCCCGGGCCGAGTCGAGCAGGAGCGTGCGCGTCCGCTCGGTCCGCGCGGCCACGGCCTGACCG
The DNA here is from genome assembly GCA_050738535.1 of Steroidobacteraceae bacterium. Classification (GTDB taxonomy): domain Bacteria; phylum Pseudomonadota; class Gammaproteobacteria; order Steroidobacterales; family Steroidobacteraceae; genus JASHUC01. The sequence continues at coordinate 2,854 of JBOHZT010000184.1, read as the reverse complement.
TGGTAGAGCGCCTGGGCCGCGATCTCGCCGGCATGGTTGACCCGCATCAGCGCGGCAGCGCGGCGCCGGTCCGCGGTGCTCAACTCGGAGCTCGAGCCGGCTGCCGGGCTCGGCCGGGAAGCGTGGGCGCTGCCGGTGATCGCCCTCAAGGCGCGATCGGCTGCGGTAATGAAAGGCTCGAGGAGCCGGTCCGGTCCCATGGACACATTATAGGTAAGGTTGCGGGGGCGAAGGGGCAACCTTGCAGGGCCCGGGCCGATCCGGCGGCCGCTTTTTGCATTGACTCGCCCGCTTCAAGTACACTTGCCGGCCTTTTCGAGGCGGCAGCCTCGCACCGACACCCCGGCGCCTCTCCCGAGCGCCCGCGGGCGGAGTCTTGAAGATGAGCACGGTTTTCGCCAAGCCCGGCGCGGTCCGCGGCGACTGGTATCTCGTGGACGCAAGCGGCAAGACGCTTGGGCGGCTTGCCACGGAGCTCGCGCGGCGCCTGAAGGGCAAACACAAGGCGATCTACACCCCGCACGTGGACACGGGCGATCACATCGTCGTCGTGAACGCGGAGCGGATCCGGGTCACGGGGCGCAAGCTCACGGACAAGATCTACTATCACCACAGCGGTTACATCGGCGGCATCAAGTCGATCGCGCTCGGCAAGCTCCTCGGGGAGCATCCGGAGCGCGTGATCGAGTTCGCCGTGAAGGGCATGTTGCCGAAGAACCCTCTCGGCCGGCGCATGCTGCGGAAGCTGCACGTGTTCGCCGGCGGGCAGCACCCGCACAGCGCGCAGCAGCCGCAGCCGCTCGAGATTGGATGAGGGCCCGCGTAAGGCCCGCGAGGATTTGAGATGGCGCTCCAGCAGAATTATGGCACCGGCCGGCGCAAGACCGCGACGGCAAGAGTTTACCTGCGGCCCGGCTCCGGCCGCATCACCGTCAATACGCGTCCGCTCGACGAATTCTTCGGGCGCGAGACCGGGCGCATGATCGTGCGTCAGCCGCTCGAGGTGACGCAGCTGCAGGAGAAGTTCGACATCTCCGTGCACGTCGAGGGCGGCGGCATCACCGGCCAGGCGGGGGCCATCCGCATGGGTCTCACCCGCGCGCTCATCGAGTACGACGAGACGCTGCGCAGGCCGCTGCGCGTCGCCGGCTACGTCACGCGGGATGCCCGCGAGGTGGAGCGCAAGAAGGTGGGGCGCCGCAAAGCCCGCCGCGGCCCGCAGTACTCCAAGCGCTAAGCGGGTGCGGGGTCCACTGGGGGATCGTCTAGTGGTAGGACAGCGGACTCTGACTCCGCTAACCTAGGTTCGAATCCTAGTCCCCCAGCCATTTTAAGGTCCTACGGCGCCCAGCGCCGCCCACAGAAACCAAGGAAGCCCGCGAAAAGCGGGCTTTTTTGTACCAACACGTCCCGCAAGGTCCCCTTGAATCCCGGCCGGACTGGGTAGCAAAATGGGTAGCAAAGGCGGGTAGCACAGCGGTTTGCTACCCATTTCGTGGCGTTCTTCGAACCCAGTGCTACCCAGGCGCGTGAAACTCACTGAGCTGCAAGTGAAAAACGCCAAGGCACGTCCGGCCAAGTACACGATGGCGGGCGGCCACGGGCTCACCTTGCTCGTGATGCCCGACGGCTCGAAGTACTGGCGGCTGCGGTATCGGCTCGGCGGCACGCGCCGGATGATCGCGGTCGGCAAGCCCTACCCGGCCACGACCCTGAAGCAGGCGCAGGCCGCGGCGGCGGAGTTTCGCGCGCGGATCGATCGCGGCATCGATCCGGCGGACCAGCGCCGGACGGAGAAGCTGGCCGAGCGCGGGCGAGTGGCCAATACCTTCGGCGAGGCCGCCGAGGCCTGGCACGGTTTCCGGAGCAAGGCCTGGGACGTGAAGACCGCCGAGCAAGCCCGCCATTATCTCGACGGGGACTTGTTGCCGAAGCTGCGCAGCCGCCCGCTCGACGCCATCACCCCGGCGGAGCTCGGCACACTGGTCGCCGGGATCGAGGCGCGTGGCGCCTTCGATATCGCCAAGAAGACGCGCCAGTGGCTCAAGGCGATTTTCAGCTACGCCCGCGCGAACGGCTGGACGGCGGCGGACCCGGCGCGGGACCTGGCGGCCATCGCGCAGCGGGGGCCGAGCGTGGAGAACTACGCTCACCTCTCCGTCGAGGAGCTGCCGGGGTTCCTCCGGGCGTTGGAGGCCTACGAGGGCTCTGCGCTCGTGAAGGCGTGCGCGCGCCTCGCGCTATGGACGGCCAACCGGCCAGGCGTCACGCGAACGGTGCGCTGGGCCGAACTGGACCTGGACGCGGGGTTGTGGACGATCGACAAGGGCCGCGAGGGGATGAAGCGCGGCTACTACCACCTAACGCCGCTTCCCTCACAGGCGGTCGCCATGCTCCGCGAGGTCCAGCGGATCAGCGGCGAGTTCGAGCATGTGTTCATCGGCCGCAACGATCCGCGCCAGCCGATCAGCGACGGCGCGATTGCCGGCATGATCAAGCGCATCGGCTACCGTCACAAGCAGACGATGCACGGGTTCCGGCATCTGATCAGCACGGCGCTCAACGACAAGGGCTACGAGGCGGACTGGATCGAGCGGCAGCTCGCGCATGGTGATCCGGACAAGATCCGCGGGACGTACAACAAGGCGGCGTACCTCGAGCCGCGGCGGCGGATGATGCAGGAGTGGGCGGACTACCTGGACTCGCTGGGGCGAAAGGCTGAGGTGGTTCCGCTATTCAGGACGGCGTGAGCCGGCGAGGTAGAATGCGCCTGAATACCCCGGTTGGCTTCGGCTGCCGGGCGCGGGGCCTCCTTAGGTGGAGGCCCCTGCTTTATCGCCAGTCGGAATAGGGG
>JBOHZT010000183.1:0-6818 GCA_050738535.1 Steroidobacteraceae bacterium | reverse complement strand
GTCGAAGTCGAAGTCGGAGTCGGAGTCGGAGTCGGCGTGTTCGAGCGCGGCGGTGTGCACGCGCAAGCAGCTTGCCGCTCTCTTGAAAACGGCATTCAGGGCTAGACAGCCCGTGCACTTTGTGTATACTGTGCATTATAAATATGCACAGCAGTCATCTCATCATTTCGCAGGCCGATGCGCGGCCCATGTACCTGCAGCTCATCGACCAGATCCGCCGCCGGATCGCCATCGGCGACTGGACGGCCGGCTACGAGCTACCGTCGATCCGCGCCCTCGCGGCGGATACACGCGTCAGCGTCATTACCGTCAAGCGGGCGTACCTCGAGCTCGAGCGCGAAGGTCTCATCGTGACACGCCAGGGCAAAGGGTCGTTCGTGGCGGACGGCGCGGACCTTGGGCGGCGGCTGCAGGAGCAGGAGCTAAACCGGCACCTGGCGGCTGCGACGAATTTGGCCCTCCTGCTCCAACTCCCGGACGAGGAGTTCGAGCAGCGGCTCCGGGCAGCGCGAGACCGAGCCGCCGCAGGCGCGGCTGCAACAGATCCAGCTGCGGTGGGCGCGGAAGGAACCGACTCCGCATGACCGGCCAGACGTTCGCGGAATCGAGGCCGCCCGGATGGGGCTCATCAACAAGAGCGTACCCCGGGCGAAGCTAGCCAAACCGCCGCCGATATGTCGGTCCGATCGACACGTTCTCCGAACATGTCGACTTTCTCCCTATCTATCGACATATCACCACTCCCCTCCTCCACGAGCGCTGAACGTGCAGCCTGCGGCGCCTCGTTGACGCCGGAACCACAGGCGTGTATTGTGCTATCAGAGTAGTACATTAGTGATCTTTCACCTCAACCACTCCTCGGGCGTTCCCGTCTACCTGCAACTCATGGAGCAGATCCGACACGGCGTCGAAACCGGTGCCCTGCGGGCGGGGGACAGGCTCCCGACGATTCGCAGCTTGGCCGAGGAGCTCGTGGTCAACCCCAATACGGTGGTGCGCGCGTATCGAGAGCTACAACACGAGGGAGTCGTCGAGCTTCGACAAGGCTCCGGCGCGTACGTCGGACGATCCGTCGTCGAGCGCGGCCAGGTGATGGCCGAGGCCGGCGAGCTCGTCTGCTCCGCGATCAAGCGCCTGGCGGCGCTCGGCCTGTCCGAGGAGGAGATTCGCCGGGTCATCGAGAGCGAGTTGGCGCTGGTGCAAAAGAGCCAGGGTAAGGAGGTGGCATGAGCGAAGCGGTCATCGAAATCGAGGGCCTGCGGAAATCGTTCGGCAATCACACGGCGCTCGGCGGGCTCGATCTGCGAGTGCCGGCAGGAAGCGTGTTCGGCTTTCTCGGCCGCAACGGCGCCGGAAAGACCACGACGATCAAGCACCTGCTGGGCCTCATCAAGGCTGACGGCGGATCGGCGCGTATCTTCGGGCAGCCTGCGGATGATCCGGGCGCGGCCGTCGGTATTCGCCGGAGGATCGGGTTCGTCACGGAGGAGAAGGACCTATATCCGTACATGACGGTGGACGGCATCATTCGTTTCACGCGCCCGTTCTTTCCCGGCTGGCGACGCGATTTGGAACGTCGCTATCTCGATCTGTTCGATCTGCCTCGCGACAGGCCAATCCCGAAGCTCTCCAAGGGCATGCGCTCGAAGCTCATGATGCTGCTCGCGATCTCGCGCGGCGCGGAGCTGCTGATTCTCGACGAGCCCATGGACGGCCTCGACCCGGCCGTCACCGAGCAGGTGCTCCGGGAGATAGTCGCCCTCGCGGCCGGTGAGGGCACGACCATCTTCTTCTCCTCGCACCAGCTCCCCGACGTGGACCAGATCGCCGATCACGTCGCCATCATCGACGGCGGCAAGACGCTGCTCTGCGGAGCGCTCGACGATCTCAAGACCCATTATCAGCGCTTGAGCGTCGTGTGCCCGGACGAGCCGCCGAGCGACATCGCTCGCCTGGAAGGGGTGCAGAGCGTGCGCCGCAGTGGCCGGATGCTCTCGATTCTCGTGAGCCGCAATGCCGATGCGATCGCTGCGCAGCTTCGCCAATCCTCGGGTGGGACGGTCGAGCGCTTCCCGGTGACGCTCAAAGAGGTTTTTCTCGAGCACGTGGGGATCAGCAAATGCTCTGGTTGAAAGCCTGGCTCGAGACCCGATGGCGGGTCGTTTGGGCGCTGGTCATGGGCGCCCTTGTCTTCGGCGCGTTCCTCGTGTCGGGAGCGCACGCGGCAGCGCACGCGCCAGCGACTCATCCGATGAACCTGCCGGAAACGGTGTCGACGGCCTTACTGGGGTTGACCGGGGTCGTGTCGTTTTTTGCTGCGATCATGCTTGCGGGCTCCGGAGTGGAGACGACAACGACCCGACCGGGAGGTTCCGAGAAGGGTGGCGCGGGGTCCACGCTGTTCACCTTGTCGTTGCCGGTCACGCGCGCGCGGTTGTTCGCCGTGCGGACCGTCACGGGCATACTGGAAACATTGGTCTTGCTGACGTTGTTTGCCGTCGTCGAAGGGTTGCTCTTCTCGTCGCTCGGCGTGAATGCCCATGACGCGCTCGGGGCATTCGCTGAGATCGTCGCCTGCAATTTCACCGTCTATGCCATCTCGGCGTGCCTCGCCACGTTTTGCGACGAGGGTTGGCGATTCAGGGTCAGCGCGATCGTCCTGGCGGTGCTGGTCACGTTTGTCAGTCTTACCGCCAGTACCGACCGGCTTCCGCGGTCGCTCGCTGCGGCATCGCCGTTCATCACGCACCAGGTCCCTTGGGTGCTGATCGTCTCGGCCTGCGTATTGGCGGCCTTGTTTCTCGCAGCGGCGCTGGCGATCGTCCAGCGACGCGACTACTGACGAGAACTCGTAAGACCTAGGATCCCGACAAAAATCTTGACACCGCCGCGGGTGTTATAGTTGAATACAACACTATACGAAGATGAAGCTCGCGGCTGGCGCCCGAGGGGGACGGTTTGTCCGTCAAAACGGGGCATTCATCGCAACGGCAATGCAGCTGTGCCGGGACGGGCTACAGTCGCCACTCGATCCACGAGCGCGCTGCCATGACTGTTCATACCGAAGGGGTCAGACCGCTTTCCTCGACGTCAGCCACTTCGGTCATCGGGGCTGTCGGGGCCCGAGCCGGTACCCGAACTGTCTCCGTTCTCATCGGCACAGTCGGGGCATTCGCGCTCTCCGCTTGCGCCGTTGGCCCGAACTTTCATCCGGCCCCGAAGCCGACCGAGACGCGCTACACGGCGACGCCGCTGCCCAGCAAGACGGTATCGACCGGCGTCCGAGGAGGCGAGGCTCAGCGGTTCGACTTCGGCAAAGCGCTGCCCGGCGAGTGGTGGACTCTCTTCGGTTCCGCCCAGCTCGATGCGCTCATCGAGCGGTCCATGGCGAATTACCCGAGCATCGCGGCCCAACAAGCTGCCTTGCGCGAGGCGCGCGCGAACCTCCGGGCCGAGGAGGGCAACTTCCTGCCGCAGTTCCAGGGTGCGGGATCGGCCATCCGGGAGCAGAGCGCGGCGCTCGCGCCGGGCTTTCCCGGCTTCATCTCCAACATCTTTCAGGCGACCGTGAACGTCTCCTACACCTTCGATTTCTTCGGCAAGGAGCGCCGCACGGTCGAGGGTCTCCGGGCGCAAGCGCGGTATCAAAACTTTGAGCTGGAGGCGAGCTATTTGACGCTCACCTCGAATGTCGCCTCGACGGCGATCCAGATCGCTGAGCTCAGTGACGAGATTGCCGCGACTAAGGACATCGTGTCGCTCGAGGGCAAGCAGCTCGGCGTGGTCCAGGAGCGCTTCCGGCTCGGCGCCCAGACTCGCGCGGACATCCTCCAGCAGGAATCCAATCTCGCCGCGGTCCGTGCGACGCTCCCGCCGCTCGAGCAGCAGCTCGCGGCGGCAGAGCATGCGCTCGCGGTCCTCACGGGCCGGTCGCCTCGCGATTCGACGGCGCTCGCGCTCACGCTGTCGGATCTCAAGCTCCCGAGACAGCTCCCGGTGAGCCTGCCCTCCTCACTCGTCGAGCAGCGACCCGACATCCGCGCCGAGGAGGCGCTCGTGCATCAGGCGAGCGCGGCGATCGGCGTCGCGACAGCGAACATGCTGCCGCAGCTCACGCTCTCCGGCCAGTTCGGCGACGAGAGCTTCAACATGGCGACCCTGATTGATCCCTCCTCGAACATCTGGTCCATCGCCGGCAGCATCGTCCAGCCGCTGTTCGAAGGCGGGACCCTGAGGGCCAAACGGCGAGCCGCGGTCGCGGCCTATGACCAGGCGGCCGCCCAGTACCGGCTCGTGGTGCTGCAGGCGTTTCAGACGGTCGCGGACTCGTTGACGGCGCTCGCCCATGACGCGCAAGCTCTCGCGGCCGAGCACGACTCGCTCGACGCCGCGCAGGCGAGCCTCGATCTCATTCAGAAGCAATACGCGGTGGGTGCCGTAAATTCGACGACGCTGCTCTCCGCGCAACAGGCCTATCAACAAGCTCGTCTCGCGTATCTGCGCGCGATCGCGAGCCGTTACACCGATACCGTCGCGCTCTTCCAGGCGCTCGGCGGCGGGTGGTGGAACCGCAAAGACCCCGGCACGTTGGCGAACCCTGGCACATTGGCGGCGAGCCACTGAGGCGTACTCATGGAATCGAAATCCTCGCTCCTCGAGCAGCTCAAGATCGACCGGGGACCGCAGCCTCAGACGACCGGCGGACCCTCGCGCGGCAAGATCGTCGCCCTCGCGGCGATCGCCGTCATCGTGCTCGCCGCGATCGCCGCGCTCGTCGTGTGGGACACCTCGCGCGCGGGTGAGATTCCGGTGCAAACCGCCGTCGCCGAGGCGATCTCCTCCGGAGGCGCCGGATCGCCGGCTGGCGCCTCGATCCTCGACGCCTCGGGATACGTCGTCGCCATGCGCGATGCCACCGTCTCGTCCTATCTGGAGGACAGGATCGTCCAGGTGATGGTCCAGGAGGGAGAGACGGTCAAGAAGGGCCAGATCATCGCGAAGCTCGACGACAGCACCTATCTCGCGACCCTGGCGCAGGCGCAGGCGCAGGTCGGACAGCAGCGCGCCTCGCTCGCCGCCGCGCACATTGCAGCCTCCGATGCAAAGCCGATCTACCTGCGCGACCAGAAGCAGCTCGCGCAGGGACTCATCAGCCCCGACGCATTCGACAGCGAGAAGGCGACGTACGACGCAGCTCAAGCCGCGGTGAAAGTCGCCGAGAAGAACCTTTCCGCCGCGCAAGCCAACGTCGTTTACAACCAGCGGTTGCTCGATTACACCATCATCCGAGCACCTTTCGACGGCGTGGTCACGGCCAAGAATGCGCAGCCCGGACAGATCGTCTCCTCGTACTACTCGGGCGGAGGAGGCCTCGCCGAGATCGTCGACATGAACTCGCTGGAAGTCGACGTCGATGTGAGCGAGAACTACATCAGCCGCGTGCATCCGGACCAGCCGGCTTCCGTCACGCTCGACGCCTACCCGGATTGGCACATCCCGGCGCACGTCATCGCCATCATTCCGACCGCCGACAAATCCAAGGCGACGGTCCAGGTTCGAGTCGGCTTCAAGTCGAAGGACCCGCGCATCCTGCCGCAGATGGGCGCGCGCGTCTCCTTCCTCGCCGATGCCTCGACGGCATCAGCGTCGAGCGCTTCGATTCGCTCGGGGGTCATCATTCCGTCGAGCGCCGTCTCGACGAACGGCAATACCGGAACGGTCTACGTCATCGACGGGGACCGGGTCACGAGCCGCAAGGTGCGGCTCGGCGCCAACACCGCGCAGGGGCAGGAGATCCTCTCCGGCCTCAACCCCGGCGCGACGGTCGCGATCGGCGATTTCAGCAAGCTGCACGATGGCGTGCGGGTCCGAATCACCCAGCAAGCCACTCAGTAGTTCCGCGATACGCCCATGTTGAGATAGAGGCAGCCACTCCACTTCCAAGGGGAAAGCATCCATGGAATCCGTCGTATCCCTGCACAACGTCGTCAAGCGATACACCCGGGGCAAACAGACGATCGAGGTCCTGCATGAGCTCGATCTCACGGTCCCCAAGGGCGAATTCCTCGCGCTGATGGGACCCTCGGGGTCCGGCAAGACGACCTTGCTCAATCTCATCGGCGGCCTCGACCGGCCCACGGCCGGCGAGGTCATCGTCGCGGGCGAACAGATCGACCGGCTCTCGAGCGGGCAGCTCGCCAGGTGGCGCGCCCGGCACGTCGGATTCGTCTTTCAGTTCTACAACCTCATGCCGATGCTCTCCGCCGAGCGCAACATCGAGCTGCCGCTGCTGCTCACCTCGCTCTCGAGCGCGCAGCGCAAGCGCAACGTCGCCGCGGCGCTCGAGCTCGTCGGCCTCACCTCGCATGCGAAGCACAAACCCTCCGAGCTCTCGGGCGGGCAGCAGCAGCGCGTCGCGATAGCCCGCGCGCTCATCGCCGATCCCACGCTGCTCGTGTGCGACGAGCCGACGGGCGACCTCGACCGCGAGTCGGCAAGCGACATTCTTGGACTCATTCAAACGCTCAACCGCCAGCAGGGTAAATCCGTGGTCATGGTGACGCACGACCAGAAGGCGGCGGACTACGCCTCCCGAATCCTGCATGTCGACAAGGGGCAGCTCGTCGAGGCCGACATGAGGACGGCTGCGTGAGGTACTTCCGGCTCGTGTGGACCGGCCTGTGGCGCAAGAAGGTCCGCACGATCCTCACCCTGCTTTCGATCGTGTTCGCGTTCCTGCTCTTCGGAATGCTTCAAGGGATCGACACCACCTTCAAGCATCTGGTCAACCAAGGCCGCCTCAACGTGCTCGTCACGAC
>JBOHZT010000182.1:0-6882 GCA_050738535.1 Steroidobacteraceae bacterium | reverse complement strand
CCCTTTGCGCCCAGCGCCGCTAGAATGGTCGTTGCTCGAGCCTTACGGTAGGCGAGGCGCCATGTCCGAGTTGCCGACGATCTCGATGGATTCCTCCGCCGCGGAGCGCCGCGGGGGCGCGGACCGCCGTACCCACACGTTGCGCGCCCTTGTGAGGGGGAGCGTCACCCCTCGCCGGCGCGGACCGCGGAGGGCTCGCGACGGGAGCCTCGCCTGCACGGACTGGCACGAGCCGCGCTGGCTCGTGGTCGCGCTCGCCATCCTGCTGCTCTCGGTCGCGGACGCGCTGCTGACGCTGACGTTGCTCCAGCGCGGCGCGCTCGAGGCCAATCCGGCGATGGCGCTGTTCCTGCACGGAAATGTGGACGGCTTCGCGATCGTCAAGATCGCACTCACCGCGGGAGGCGTCGTTGTCCTCACGATCGCCGCCAAGGTGCGCGCGTTCGGCCGCGTGCCGGTCGGGGCCATCCTCTACGCGGTGCTCATTGCCTATGCGGGGCTCGTCGGGTACGAGCTGTGGTTACTGCGAACCATCGCAAGGTCCTGATATTTCCACCGGAGGCGGCTTCCGGTAAAATGGCGTGCCACTGGCAAATGCGCCTTTCATGCTCGAACCGACCCCTCTCTACGGCGGAAACGCCGAGTATCTCGAAGCAGTCCTCTACGAGCGATACCTGAACGATCCGGCGAGCGTGCCGGCGCCGTGGCGCGAGTACTTCGAGCGCCTGGCGCCCAGCGCGGCGGGAGAGCGCTCACGCGGGTCGATCGAGGCCGCTCTCGCGGCGCGCGCCCGTGAGGGCCTGTCGCGCCCGACCGGCGGCGGCGGCGGCGGCCAGGAGGGTGCCGCGAGTGCCAAGCAGGCAGCGGTTTCGCGGCTCATCCAGATCTGGTCGAACCGCGGGCACCTCATCGCGAAGGTCGATCCGCTCGGGCTCATGGAGCGCCCGCGGCCGGGCCCGCTCAGCCTCGATTACTTCGGGCTGAGTACGGCCGATCTCGATACGGAGTTCTTCACCGGCAGCCGCACGGACGCCGTGCCCAAACGCATGCGGCTGCGAGACATCCTCGCGCAGCTCGAATCGATTTATGCCGGCCCCATAGGCGCCGAGTTCGCGCATGTGTCGAACTCGGAGGAGCGGTTGTGGCTGCAGGACGAGTTCCAGGCCGGCAGAGTGCGGCACCGGTTCGGCCGTGAGGAGCGGCTCGAGATCCTCTGGCAGCTCACGAGCGCGGAAGGCCTCGAGCGCTACCTGCATACCAAGTACGTCGGCCAGCGGCGCTTCTCGCTCGAGGGCAGCGACGCGTTGATCCCGCTCCTCGACGATCTGGTGCAGAAGTGCGGTGCCGCGGGCGTCGAGGAGATCATCATCGGGATGGCGCACCGCGGGCGCCTGAACGTGCTCGTCAATGTGCTCGGCAAGCCGCCCCTGTCGATATTCTCCGAGTTCGAGGGCAAGTACGATCTCGCGCATGAGCAGGGGTCGGGCGACGTGAAGTACCACAAAGGCTTCTCTTCGGACCTGAAGACGCCGGCGGGCAACGTCCACGTCGCACTCGCGTTCAATCCCTCCCACCTCGAGGTGGTAGACCCGGTGGTGGAGGGCTCCGTGCGCGCGCGTCAGGAGCGCCGCGGCGATGCGCGCGGCGAGCGGATCCTGCCGCTGCTGGTGCACGGCGACGCCGCGGTCGCCGGACAGGGCGTCGTGATGGAGACCTTGCAGCTCTCGCAGGCGCGCGGTTTCTACACGGGCGGCACGCTCCACCTCATCATCAACAACCAGGTCGGATTCACCATGTCCGACCCGCGCGACGCGCGCTCGACGATCTACTGCAGCGACGTGGCGAAGATGCTCGAGGCGCCGATTTTCCATGTCAACGCGGACGATCCGGAGGCGGTGGTGTTCGTCGGGCGCCTCGCGCTCGAGTATCGCATGCGCTTCAACAAGGACGTGGTGGTCGACCTCGTGTGCTACCGGCGCCACGGGCACAACGAAGCCGACGAACCTGCGGCCACGCAGCCGACGATGTACCGGGTCATCCGCCAGCACCCGGTTGCGCGCAAGCTGTACGCGACGCAGCTCCTCGCCGATGGCGTGATCTCGGAGGCCGAGGTCGCGGCGATGATGGAGCGCTATCGGCAAGGGCTCGACGAGGGGCGTCCGCAGGCCCGCGCCTCGCTCGGCATGATCGGCAACAACTTCACGGTCGACTGGAACAAGTACAAGAACGTCGACTGGGACGAGCGGGTGCGGACCGGCGTCGAGCCGACGCGCCTCGCCGAGCTGGGCCGGGGCATTCTCGCGGTCCCGCAGGGCTTCGCGCTGCATCCGCGCGTCGCGCAGGTGATGGCGCACCGGGCCAAGATGGTGGCCGGCGAGCAGCCGCTCGACTGGGGCTGCGCGGAGACGCTCGCCTACGCCGCGCTGCTCGAGGACGGCTTCTCGGTGCGGCTCTCGGGCCAGGACAGCGGCCGCGGAACGTTCTTCCACCGGCATGCGGTGCTGCACGACCAGGCGACGGACGCCACCTACGTGCCGCTGCAGCACCTGACGCCCCATCAGCCGCGCTTCGAGGTGATCGATTCGGTGCTCTCCGAGGAAGCCGTCATGGGTTTCGAGTACGGCTATTCGACCACGGAGCCGAATGCGCTCACGATCTGGGAGGCGCAGTACGGGGATTTTGCGAACGGCGCCCAGGTGGTGATCGATCAGTTCATCAGCTCGGGTGAGGCGAAGTGGGGCCGTGTCTGCGGCTTGGTGCTGTTCTTGCCGCATGGGTATGAGGGCGGCGGCCCCGAGCACTCCTCGGCGCGCCTCGAGCGGTTCCTGCAGCTGTGCGCCGAGCAGAACATGCAGGTCTGCGTGCCCTCGACGCCGGCGCAGATGTTCCACATGCTGCGCAGGCAGATGCTGCGCGCGTTCCGCAAGCCGCTCATCGTCATGTCGCCGAAGAGCCTGCTGCGTCACGAGCTCGCCGTCTCGAGGCTCGAGGACCTGTCGCGCGGCGAGTTCGCATGCGTGATCGACGAGGTTGACGACCTCGCGGCGCGCGATGTGCGGCGCATCGTCTTCTCCAGCGGCAAGGTGTACTTCGATCTGCTGAAGGCGCGGCGCAAGGCAGGGATCGAGGACGTCGCCGTGCTGCGTATCGAGCAGCTCTATCCGTTCCCCGGCGACGAGTACGCGGCAGCGCTGCGGCGCTACCCGAATGCGCGGGAGGTGGTCTGGTGCCAGGAGGAGCCTCAGAACCAAGGTGCCTGGTATCAGATCCGGCACCGCCTCGAGGGCCTGAGCGGCGAGCGCGTCGTGCTCTACGCGGGCCGCGCCGCGGCGGCCGCGCCGGCGACGGGTGTCATGAAGATTCACGAGGCGGAGCAAGCGGCCCTCATCGATGCGGCGCTGCGGGCGACCGCGACCGAGGAGTCGGGCCGCGATACCGCGCGTTTGATGATCGCCCCCCTTCGCAAGAGCTCTTGATCGCCTTGGAGAGTCGCCGATGACCACCGAGATCCGCGTGCCGCAGCTGCCGGAGTCCATCACCGACGCGACGCTCGTCGAATGGCACAAGCGGCCCGGGGACCCGGTGCAGCGCGATGAGAACCTCGCCGACCTGGAGACGGACAAAGTGGTGCTGGAGGTCCCGGCGCCGGTGAGCGGAGTCCTGCGGGAGCTCAAGGTCCAAGGCGGCACGACCGTCAAAGCAGGCGATCTGCTCGCCGTGATCGAGGAGGGCGCCGCCGCGCCCGCACGGCCCGCCGAGCGCGGTACGGGCACGAGCGTGAATGCGCCACCGACACCGACACCGGCCGAGGCTCCGGCCGCGGGCGGCGCCGCGCCGCGCGAGGCGGCCAAGCTGAGCCCCTCGGCGCGCCGGCTGGTCGAGGAAAATCGGCTCGATCCGGGCGCCATCGCCTCATCCGGCCGCGACGGTCGTGTCACCAAGGCGGACGTGATCAGCTATCTCGGCAAGCGCCAGGAAGGGGATGCGGCGGCCGCGCAGCCCGCGGAAGCCCCGGCAGCGAGCAGCGCCGCGGCCGTTCCGGCGCGCGCCCCCGCGGCGCGACCGGCGGGGGCCCGCGCGGAACAAAGAGTGGCCATGACGCGGCTGCGCCAGCGCATCGCGCAGCGGCTTCTCGAGGCACAGGCCTCGCAGGCGCTCCTCACCACTTTCAACGAGGTCGATCTCACCGCCGTCCAGGCGCTGCGCGCGCGGCACAAGGAGCGCTTCGAGAAGACGCAAGGCGTCAAGCTCGGATTCATGTCCTTCTTCGTGCGGGCTGCGATCGAGGCGCTGAAGCGCTTTCCGGTCGTCAACGCCACCATCGATGGGACGGACATCGTTTATCACGAGTACTACGACATCGGCGTCGCCGTCTCGACGCAGCGTGGGCTCATCGTGCCGATCCTGCGGGACGCGGATGCGAAGTCGTTCGCCGAGATCGAGCGGCAGATCGCGGCCTACGCGGTGAAGGCGCGCGAGGCGTCCATCGCGCTCGAGGACCTCACCGGCGGCACGTTCACGATCACCAACGGCGGGGTGTTCGGCTCGCTCCTGTCGACGCCGATCGTCAATGCCCCGCAGAGCGCGATCCTCGGAATGCACAAGATCGAGCCGCGGCCGAAGGTGGTCGATGGGGCGGTCGTGATCCGACCGATGATGTACCTCGCGCTCACCTACGATCACCGCATCATCGATGGACGCGAGGCCGTGCAGTTCCTCGTCGCGGTCAAGGAGAACCTCGAGGATCCGGGCCGCATGCTGCTCGGTCTGTAAGCCATGGCCGACACCTTCGACGTGATCGTGATCGGCGCGGGGCCCGCGGGATATCCGGCGGCTCTGCGCGCCGCGCAGAATGGACTCTCCGTCGCCTGCATCGACGAGTGGCAGAACCGCGACGGGTCGAGCGCCCTCGGCGGCACGTGTCTCAATGCCGGCTGCATTCCCTCGAAGGCGCTGCTCGAATCCACCGAGCTCTATCACCGCCTGCGCGAGGAGGCGTCGGTCCACGGGATCCGCGCATCCGGCGTCGAGCTCGACCTCGCGACTTTGCAGGGCCGCCGCGCGGGCATCGTCAAGAAAATGACCGACGGCGTCGCCGCGCTCCTCAAAGCGAGCGGGGTCGCGACGCTCGCGGGACATGGGCGGCTCAGCCCCGCGCGGCGCGTCGAGTTCGTCGGCCACGACGGCTCCAAGCGCGAGCTCGCCGCGGGCAACGTCGTGCTCGCGAGCGGCTCGGCGCCCATCGAGCTCAAGGCGGCGCCCTTCGACGGTCGGCGCATCATCGACTCCTGGAGTGCGCTCGAGCTCGGTGAGGTTCCGAAGCGGCTCGGCATCATCGGGGCCGGCGTGATCGGGCTCGAGCTCGGAAGTGTCTGGCGCAGGCTCGGGAGCGAAGTCGTCGTGCTCGAGGCACTCGAGGATTTCCTCGCGTTCGCCGACCGGCAGCTCGCGCGCGAGGCGCTGCGACAGCTGAAACGGCAGGGGCTCGACATCCGCCTCGGCGCGCGGCTCACCGCGGCGAAGGCCGGCAAGAGCGCGGTGGAGGTGACCTACCGCAGCGCGCAGGGCGAGGAGCGGCTCACCGTCGATACCCTCATCGTGGCCGTCGGACGCCGGCCGTACGCCCGCGACCTGCTTGCCGCGGGAACCGGTGTCGAGCTCGACGAGCGCGGCTTCATCCGCGTCGATGAGCACTGCCGCACGGGAGCCGAGGGCGTCTGGGCGGTCGGGGATTGCGTTCGCGGGCCGATGCTCGCGCACAAGGGCAGGGAGGAAGGCGTGATGGTCGCCGACCTCATCGCTGGCCGGTTCGGCGAGGTCAACTATCGCGCGATCCCCTCGGTCATCTACACGGCCCCGGAGATCGCGACGGTCGGCGCCACGGAGGAGCAGGTCAAGGCGAGCGGGCGCGCCTACAAAGTGGGTGTGTTCCCGTTTCTCGCGAGCGGCCGGGCGCGCGCCATGGAAGCGACGCAGGGATTCGTGAAGCTCATCGCGGCGCAGGACACCGACGAGATCCTGGGAGTGCACATCATCGGTCCGCTCGCCGGCGAGCTCGTCGCGGAGGCGGTCCTCGCCATGGAGTACTCGGCGAGCAGCGAGGATCTGCAGCGCACCATGCACGCCCATCCGACGCTTGCCGAGGCCGTGCACGAGGCGGCGCTCGCCGCCGATCGGCGCTCGATCGATTCCATCAACAGGCCCTGATCTCGAGGTACCCGTGGCTGGCGACGTCACGCTGCGGGACATCGAGGCGGCGCACGCTCGAATCCGCCCATACGTGCGCCGCACACCGGTGTTGACGAGCGCCGCTCTCGATGCGCTCGCCGGCGCGCGGCTGTACTTCAAGTGCGAGAACTTCCAGAGAACGGGGGCGTTCAAGGCCCGCGGGGCGCACAATGCGGTCCTCTCGCTCACCGCGACCCAGGCCGCTCGCGGGGTTTCGACGCATTCCTCGGGCAACCACGGGGCGGCGGTCGCGCTCGCGGCGCGCAGCCGCGGCGTTCCGGCTTTCGTGGTGATGCCTGCCACCGCCGCCGAGGTGAAAAGGCGTGCCGTCGAGCGCTACGGCGCGCGAGTGACGCTGTGCGAGCCGACCCACGAGTCTCGCGAGGCGACGGCGGCGCGCGTCACCGCCGTGACCGGTGCGCATTTCATCCATCCGTACGACGATGCCGACGTGATCGCCGGCCAGGGGACCTCGGCCATCGAGCTGCTCGAGGAGGTGTCGGAGCTGGACGTGATCGTCTGTCCCGTGGGCGGCGGAGGCCAGCTGAGCGGGGTGGCCGTGGCCGCGAAGGGATTGCGGCCCGGGATCCGGGTGATCGGAGCCGAGCCTGCAGCCGCGGACGATGCGGCGCGCTCGCTGCGCGCCGGACGAAT
>JBOHZT010000181.1:0-6923 GCA_050738535.1 Steroidobacteraceae bacterium | reverse complement strand
GACTTGAAGGTGCGCCCCATCCACCATCGGCTCGAGAACCGCGTGCGCGCCCATATCTTCCTGTGTATGTTGGCCTACTACCTCGAGTGGCATCTGATCGAGGCGTGGCGTCCGCTGCTCTTCGCCGACGAGGATCAGGACGCCAAAGTCACGCGCGACCCGGTTGCCCCCGCCGAGCGATCCGAGCAGGCACTTGAGAAAGTCCACTCGCATCTCTTACCCGACGGCACCGCCGTGCACAGCTTCCGGACTCTGCTCGAAGACCTCTCCACGATCGTGCGCAACACTTGCCGCATGCCTGGACCTGTCGAGCGCTCCGGCACCTTCGACCTGGCCACCGCGCCTACATCCTCGCAGCGTCGAGCCCTGGAGTTGATCGAGAAGATCGCCGCGTAGACAGAAACCCCGCACCTCGGCCGACTTCATCTCCATGAAATCACAGGGAAACTCCGTCTCCCGCTCGGAGGAACTTCAGGCTAGCCCGAACCGACCGGCTCCTGCACCGCGCCCTCGTACTCGAGCACGCGAGCAACGGCACTCACGACGGCTGCGATGCGCACCGCGCTCTGTACCGCCTCGCGCGTGAGGCCGTGCTTGCGGATCTGGCGCTCGTGGGAGGCGACACAGGACCCGCACCCGTTGATCGCCGAGACGGCGAGCGAGGCGAGCTCGAAGGCCACCCTGTCGCTTTGCTGCGCGATGACGCTCATCCGCAGCCGCGCAGGCAGCTGCTGGTATTCCGGATCCTCGACCAGATGCAAGAACCGGTAATAGACGTTGTTCATCGCCATGATGGCCGCCGCCGCGCGGGCGGCCTCGAGCCCGTCCGCGCCCACGATCGGCGCGGCAAGCGCCTCGAGCGCTCGCGCGAAATCCGGACTGCGTGCGGCGGCAGCCGAGGCTGCCGCCACGATCCAAATCTGCCGCTCCTCGAGCCCCGGCGCTCCCGCCGGGGTGAGCACGCTCCCGAGATTGAGCGCGAGGTCGCGCGCGTAGGCCGGCAGCCCCTTGCGGATGCCTTCGAGACTCGCCGGAGCGGCCGTCGAGACCGCCGAGCCGATCACCGAATCGTTCATGAGCTGCATCTCCCGATCATGCTTTCCCGCATCACGTCCTGCGGCATCACGCCGCTTGCAGTGTCTCCTCGCCCTTGTGCCAGTTGCAGGGGCACAGCTCGTCCGTTTGAAGCGCATCGAGGACTCGAAGCACTTCCTCGGGGCTGCGGCCGACGTTGAGATCCGTCACGTAGACGAAGCGCACGATGCCCTCGGGGTCCACGATGAACGTCGCTCGCTGGGCCACGCCGGCCTCCGGATCGAGGATGCCGAGCGCGCCCGTCAGCTCACGCTTCACGTCCGAGAGCATCGGGAACGGCAGCCCCTTCAGCTCCTCCTTTTCCCGGCGCCAGGCGAGATGCACGTACTCGCTGTCGATGCTCGCCCCGAGGAGCTGCGCATCGCGCGCCTTGAACTCCGCATCCAGCCGCCCGAAGCCTGCAATTTCCGTGGGACATACGAACGTGAAGTCCTTCGGCCAGAAGAACACCACGCGCCACTTGCCTGCGAAGCTCCCGCCGTCGATGGTCCTGAACGCCGAGTCGGGGTTGCTCGACACGACGCCTGTTAGGGAGAATTGCGGAAATACCTGTCCTACGCCGATCATGATCCTGTTCCTCCTGCCGAGGTCTTCGGAAAATCCTCGACGCAAGAATCATGGGTGCCGGGATCCCGAAGATCAAATCGCTTGGTCCTATGATTCCGATAGAGAGCGCTTATCGGGGACGCCATGGCGGACTTGAAGCTCAAGGATCTCAAATATCTGGTGGCGCTCGCC
This sequence comes from Steroidobacteraceae bacterium, assembly GCA_050738535.1. Taxonomy (GTDB): domain Bacteria; phylum Pseudomonadota; class Gammaproteobacteria; order Steroidobacterales; family Steroidobacteraceae; genus JASHUC01. The sequence goes on along the minus strand of JBOHZT010000181.1, from coordinate 5,090 downwards.
GACACCGGGCACTTCGGCCGGGCCGCGGAGCGCTGCTTCGTGAGCCAGCCGACGCTCATCCCCACCGTCGGGCCGTACTTGTTGCCGCGCGTGATGTCCGCGCTGCGCAAGGCATTGCCGCGGCTCACGCTGTTGCTCTACGAGTACCAGACGGCACTGCTGCTCGACAGGCTCCGCGCGGGAGACATCGATGTCGGCATCCTTGCGTTGCCGGTCGAGCTCGACGGCCTGGACGGCAAAGCGCTCTACGAGGAGCCGCTCGCCCTACCGCAGCATCACCGGCTCGCCGGCAGGCCCTGCCGCCAGCGGCCTGAGGGGAATCCCGCTGCCGCCCTCAACCGCGACGCGTCGAAGGCTGCGCGGGAGCCGCGCGGCGCCTGACAAGGCAACGCCAGGCGGCGACAAGCTCCCCCTGCGCGCCGCGAAGCTGAATGGAGCGCAGCTCGACGAGCTCGAGCGCCGGCTCGATCGCGCCGATGACGTCGCGTGCAGAGCGACGGGGTGGGCCGGAGTCCCGGTCGGGGCCTTCGGTGCTGCCGATGAGACTGAGCCACCGGCCGTCCGGCCCGAGCAGCGATGCCGCACGCTCGGCGAAGCGCGCACGGTCTTCCGGCTCGTCGAAGAGATGGAAACAGCCCCGATCGAATATCAGATCGAACGGGCCGCCGGAAACGCCGTCGCGCAGAAAATCCGCGACCGTAAAGCGACAAGCCGGCGCTGCGGCGCCCTTCTTGGCGCGCGCTCTCTCGATGGCGACCGTCGAGACGTCGATCCCGAGCACCGCGAAGCCTTGCGCGGCGAGCCAGAGCGCGTGGGTTCCCGTGCCGCAGCCGACATCGAGCGCCCGGCCACGCTCGGCGGAGCCGTCACCGTCGCGCACGAGTTCGACGAGAGACTCGTCCGGCTCACCGGTGTCCCACGGCGTCTCGCCCGCCTCGTAGCGCTGATTCCAGTCAGGATGCGGCATGCGTCATCACCTCGCATCTGGCGGCAAAGCCGTCTGTGAATCCTAGCACCGCGGCGCGCAAATATTGCGGCCCCGTCAGCGCTCGCCCGGGGCGATCACGATCCGCGCGCCGCGCCGATAGGTCCAATAGGCCTCAGCCCAGTCGATCAGCACGACCAGCCGGTTGCGAAAGCCGATCAAGAAGAAGATGTGCGCGGTGAGCCACACCCACCAGGCGAGCACCCCCGTGAGGCGGATGCGCCCGAAATCCGCAACGGCCGCCATCCGCCCGACCGTGGCGAGCGAACCATAGTCCCGGTACCGGAACGGTCCGAAGCGCCGCCCCGCAAGCTTTGCGAGGATCGCTCGCGCGGCATAGCGCCCCATTTGCTTCGCGGCCGGCGCGACGGCGGGAATGGGCTTCGAGCCGTGCGCAACGCGCGCGAGATCTCCCGCCACGAACACCTCCGGGTGCCCCGCGACGCTGAGATCCGCCGCGACGGCAATGCGGCCCGAGCGATCGACCTCTCCAAGGAAAGCCCCGAGGGCAGAGCCCGCCACGCCGGCAGCCCAGAGCACCGTGCGGGCGTCGATGCGCTCCTCGCCGAGCGAAATGCCGAGCTCGTCGACACCGGTGACCGGCTGGCCCGTGCGCACCACGACGCCGAGCCGTCCGAGCTGCAGAAGCGCATTCGCGGAGAGCGGCGCGGGAAACTGCGGCAGCACTCGAGGACCGGCTTCCAGCAGGAAGACACGCGCGGCGCCCGGATCGATGCGGCGGAACTCGCGGCGGAGCGTATGCCGCGCGATCTCCGCGAGCGTTCCCGCGAGCTCGACTCCGGTCGCGCCCGCGCCGACGATCGCGAAGTTGAGCCATGCCGTCCTTGCCGCGGGATCGGACGATGCCTCCGCACGCTCGAACGCGGTGAGGATTCGGGCTCGAATCGCCAACGCGTCATGAAGCGTCTTCAAGCCCGGCGCGTATCGCGCCCAATCCTCGTGACCGAAGTAGGCGTGCGTGCTGCCCGTCGCGACGATCAAATAATCGTACGCGTGAGGCACCCCATCGACGGTGACGCGCCGCGCGTCGGCATCGATCGATCGAGCCTCGCCGAGGAGCACGGTCACATTGCGCTGATCTCTGAGGATGTGGCGCAGCGGCGCGGCGATCGAGGGCGCCGCGAGCCCGGCCGTCGCCACCTGATAGAGCAGCGGCTGGAACGTGTGATGGTTGGAGCGGTCGATGAGCACCACGTCGGCGGCCGCGGAGCGCAGCTCGCGCACGGCCGTCAATCCGGCGAAGCCGCCTCCGATCACGAGTATCCGGGGTCTCGCGGACATGATTGCGTCGCGCGCCTGCTTGAGGAGCGCTACCGCCGGCCCGGGACGCACGAGGCCATCACGCGCGGCCTTTCGCGAACGTCGCAGATGCGGATCGATCGAGGCCAATGACCCCGCTGTAGACGTACGTGAGGAATCCGCAGAGGCATCGACCCGTAATCATGGCGCCCTACCCGTCGATTCCGGCGCCCAGGCGCCGCGGCGCCATGATGCCATTGCGCGGCCGGGCTCGCCGAGCGGAACCATTGCGGCATAATGGCCATTCCCCGCCCGGCTCGCTGGAACGTCCCGATCATGCGCAGACCCATTCGCACGGCACTGCCGGCCACCCCCGCCCGGTCGAGCCTCGGGGCCCGCTCCACGCCCAGCAGCCAGGTGGGCCGAGCCGCGCGACCAGACCTTGCGATCCGGCCGGCCCTCGCGATCCTGCTCGCGCTCGCTGCCCTGTGCGCGTGCTCCCTCTTTACCATCACGCCTGCCGTCGCTGCGGCGCCGCCGAAGGTTGAGGTCAGCAATGCCTGGGTGCCCGAGCCCCCTCCCGGCGCCGACGTTGCCGCCGCTTATTTCACGCTGCACAACGCTGGAACGAGCCCCGCAGTGCTGATTGCCGTGAGCTCCCCGGTCGCGCAGAGCGCGATGCTGCACAGAACCATGGTGATGCACGGGGAATCCATGATGCGGCCGATCGAGCGCCTCACGATCGCGCCGGGAAAGACCGTCACCTTGAGGCCGGACGGCATGCACGTGATGCTGAATCGTCTGCTGAAACGACCCGTCGTAGGTCAGCAGGTGCCGCTCGTGCTCCGGTTCGCCAGCGGAGCGGAGATTCAGGTGTCGGCGCGAGTCCGTCCGCTCGGCAGCGAATGAACGATCGCAGTCCGGGCTCCGCGCGCGATCTGCGCCCGAATCTCGGCTCGGATCACGTCACGCCGTACGATCGCCTGGTCTGGTCGGATGAAGACGTCGAGCGGCTACTCGCAAATGGGCAACAGCGCGAGGAGCTGGAGGCTTTCTTCGGGCCGCAGGAGCATTGCGACCTGGCGCGGCTCGCGCGTGAGGCGCAGCGCGCCAGCAGAGCCACCGCTGGCGCGACGCTCACCGGCCGGCGCGCCGCCCGCACGAGCACCGCGCCCCGGGTGCTCATCGTGCCCGGCATCATGGGATCCCAGCTCGGGCTGCCGCGGCGCGAACCGCTGCCGCGGGACATCGTGTGGCTCGATCCCATCGATATCCGCCTCGGGCGGCTCGCCGAGCTCGCGCTCTCCGCGGAGCGACCGAAGCTCGCGCGCGACGGCGTACAGCCCTACGGAGCCGTGCTCTATTCCTATCTGCGATTCAAGCTGATGCTGCGTGCCGCCGGCCTCGACGCGGTCTTTCATCCCTATGACTGGCGGCTCGGCATCGACGAGCTCGGGCGCGAGCTCGCCGAGCGTATCGAGGCGGAGCCGGGCCCGAAGGTGGCGATCGTGGCCCACAGTCTCGGGGGCTTGGTGAGCCGCGCGGCCCTTGGCACCGTGCTCCGAGCCGGCCGAGGAGACGAAAAAATCGAGCGTCTGGTGCTCCTCGGCACGCCGAACGCCGGCTCCTTCGGCGCCGTGCAGGCGCTCCGCGGAACCTACGCCGTCGTCCGCAAGATCTCCCGGCTCGACTGGACACACTCTCCCGAGGAGCTCGCGACCCGAGTCTTCACGACGTTCCCGAGCATCTATCACATGCTGCCCTGCGCGCAGCACTCGTCCGCCTCATGGCCCGATTCCGGACCGCAACCCTCTCCCCGGCTCCTCGAATCCGCACGATCGGTCAGCCGGCTGCTGGCGCCTGCCGACGAGCGATGCGCCGCCATCGTCGGTGTCGGCCAGGAGACCGTCACGGGCGCCGAGCTGCGGCGCGGTGAGTTCATGTACACCGTCACGAGGCGCGGCGATGGGACCGTTCCGATCTCCTCGGCGCGCCTCGAGCACGCGCTCAACTATCACGCGGCGGTGTCGCACAGCGACCTCACGCGGGACCCGACGGTTGCCGCGGCCGTCGTGGACTTGCTGCGCACCGGATCCACGCGCCGGCTGCCATCGAAATGGTCGAGCCGCAGCGCCGCCGAAGCGCACGTGAGCGATCGCGAGCTCGGTGCGCGGCAGCCTGCGAAGGTGGACTGGGCGAGCCTCACGCCGGAGGAGCGGCGCGAGTTCCTGCAGAATCTGAACGAGCCGATCGAGCTGCAGCTGCGCGTGCCCGTTGGGCCGCGCGTTACACGAGCTGCGCGTCGGCTTCGGTGACGCTCGCTGCACCGCTGTCCACGATGCGCCTGAGCGCCAGCGCCCGCGGCATCATCTGCGCCGCATAGAAGCGCGCCGTCTGCAACTTCGCCGTGTAGCGCGCGGCGTTCGCGTCGGTGAGCTTACGGGCGGCAATCGCAGCGGCCCTTGCCATGAGCCAGCCGCCGAGGGTGAGCCCCGCGAGCTCGAGGTACGGCACCGCAACGGCGGCCGCCCGCGCCGGATCGGCGCCCAGCATGCCGACCAGCGACCGGGTCGCACCGCGCAGCCCCTGGACGCCTTCGAGCGCCGCGGCCCTGGCCGCGGCGGCGGTGTTGGCAGCGTCGGCGACCTCGAGTCCATCGAGCTCGCTTTGAATCTCGTCGAGGAGCGCCGTCATGGCGGCGCCATGATCACGGCCGAGCTTGCGGCCGACGAGATCGCCCGCTTGGATGCCCGTCGTGCCCTCGTAGATCGCAGTGATGCGCGCATCGCGCAGGATCTGTGCCGCGCCCGTCTCCTCGATGTAGCCCATGCCGCCGTGCACCTGG
>JBOHZT010000180.1:0-6949 GCA_050738535.1 Steroidobacteraceae bacterium | reverse complement strand
CGATTTCTGCTGTTGCGGCACATACAAGTGGCTGATGGGCGAGTTCGGCACGGCCTTCCTTTACGTACGGCCCGACCGGCTGGAGCGTCTGCAGCGAGTGGAGGTGGGATGGCGACAGATCCTGCATCAGGTAAGTCATCGATTCCCGTTCGATCCGCCGGGTCCGATCGGAGAAGACTACGAGTTGCGAAATGATGCCGCCGGCCTCTTCGAGGTCAGCACACCCGGCTGGGGGCCGCTCGCCACCGCGGTGGGAAGCCTCGATTACATCCAGACGCAAGGAGTCGAAGCCATGGCGCGCTACCGGCAGCCGCTGATCGAGCGGCTGCAGGCGGAGCTGCCGCGGAGGGGACTCATTGCGCTCACGCCGCCGGACTCACGAGCGCCGATCGTCGCCTTCGCGTACCGCAACGCCAGGAAACGCTGGTCCGCCCGCCTCGCGGCGGAACAGATCCGTGTCTCTCTCTATCCCCATCGCATCCGGATCTCGGTCTCGGTGTACAACACCATGGACGACATACACCGCCTGCTCGATGCCCTGGCGGTCCAGCGTGATCGGGCGCCAAGGTACCCTAGGGCTTCTTTGCCGACCCTGCCGACGTAGAAAACTTCCGGAGGAACGATCCGTCATGAACATCACGACTCAAGCGATCTCCCGCAGGCGCGAAAGCGCCGTCGTGGCGATTCTGTTCGTGACCTGGGGTGTGGTCTTCCTCGATCGCATGGCCGTGCTCTATCTAGCCCCCTACATCGCGCCGGATCTGCATCTCTCGAATTCCCAGGTAGGGCTTCTTGCCGGAGTCATGGCGGCCTGCTGGGCCGTTTCCGCCCTCGCCTTCGGAGCGATATCGGACCGGTTCGGCCGCAAGGCCATCCTCGTGCCGATGGTCGTGTTGTTCTCCCTGCTCTCGGCAGTATCTGGCCTGACGCGCACCTTCGGGGAACTGCTGCTCGCGCGTGCGGTGCTCGGCCTCGCCGAAGGCCCGTGCTGGTCGATCACCATGGCGCTGGTGGAAGAGAGCTCGAGCGAGCGAGTCCGCGGCCGCAATGTCGGCATCGTGGTCAGCGCGGCAGCCATCATCGGGCTCGCGATCGCCCCGGTGCTGACGACACAGATCGCGGCGCATTTCGGCTGGCGCTGGGCATTCTTCCTCGCCGGAGTGCCTGGCCTCATCATGGCGCTCCTCATCGGCCAGTATGTACCCGAGCCTCACGCCGATGCCAGCCTCGAACGGTCGTCCCATCATGTCAGCCTGCGGGATCTCTGGTCGATCCTCTCCTATCGCAATGTCTGGATGGGTGCCATCGGCGCCGCGGGATTCATGACGTGGCTCTTCCTCGTCAATGCCTTTGCGCCGCTTTACATCACCAAGGTGATACACCAGGCCGGCACCACGGCAGGGTTCCTGATGGGCGCAGCGGGGCTCGGCAGCTTCATCATCGGCTTGATCGCACCAGCCCTTTCCGATCGGTTCGGCCGCCGCCGGATTTTGGCTTTGATGGGGCTCCTGTCCGCGCTACTGCCGATTGCCCTGATGGCTCGACCGCTGTACGACCATCTGTGGCTCCTCGCGGCCATTCTCTTCCTGACGCAGGGCGGTCAGGCGATCGCCGCCATCTGCATCGTGCTCGTGCCGGCTGAAAGCGTTCCCCGGCGGTTGGTCGGCTCGGCAATCGGCTTTGCTACGCTCTTCGGCGAGATGCTGGGCGGCTTCGCCGCCCCAATCGTAGCCGGCTGGATGGCGGGACGATACGGACTTGCCATGCCGCTGTGGATAGCGAGCGGCGGCGCAATCGTTGTCCTCGTGATGGCGATCGCGCTGAAATCGGCTTCGGTGTCCGCCCCGGACACGGCCGCAATCGCAAGCCGCTGACATGAGCGCTGGCGGCTTCTTAGCATGACTCGTGGTCAAAGGGTTCTGTGTTCGTACCGAGCTATGACAGGTGGACTTTCCGCCATTGCGACCCGGAGGCGAATTTCAGGTATCCGGTGAGGTCTGGCAGTTGCTCGATTTCGGAGGCCATGACGGCATCCTCGGTGACGTACTGCCGCGTGACAGTGTGGCTGCGCGCGACGTTGGAGAAGAGCCGCGGGCTGGTTTCCGAGTGCACGGGCCGCAGGATTTCGCGCCTGCCGATGAGGCGGGAGACAAATTCCGCGGTGCCGCCGCGCTCGCTGGCGGAGCAGCGCAGAATCAACGTATTGCCGCAGTTTTCAACTATGGTTTGAGCTTCGGGGTCGCCGTACGTGCCGCGGACCTGGGCGATCGACTGGAAGCCGAGGATGCAGCGGCCGCCGAACTTGCGCAGGCGCGCCAGGGCATCCTTCAGGCCGTCGATGGGGCCCAGGGCATCCAGCTCGTCTATCACGAACCAGAGCTTCTGGTCGCCCTCCTCGGCGTTCATGACTTCGAACATGGCGAGGCGCATCCAGGTGCTGATGACGTTGCGCAGCGAAGCTAGCTCGCCGGCGCGATAAGGGAGGAACAAGGCACCCTTGCCTTCGCGAATCCAGGCCCTGACGCAGAGGGGAATGCCGGTCTGCTGCCGGGCGAGGTGCTCGATTGCGGCGACGTGGACCGTGGTGACCGAGCGGACGGACTCGAAGAATTTGCCATTGTCCTCACCCAGGAAGGGGCCGGCGGGGGTGGGGGCGAGGAGGTCCTTGAGAACCTCGACGGGAGCCATGACGAGGAGCCAGTAGAGCTTGGCGAGGTCCGCCTCGCCGGCCCGGTGGAGCTGGCGGAGGACCGATGTCACGAATGTCCGGGCGTAGTTGCGCCAGTTCTCATCCGGGCCAGGATGGTCGGGGATGAGGGAGCGGGCAAGCTGATCGGCGTCGTGGAGCTGCTCGATCTCGGCGAAGAGGTCCCAGCGAGCAGCCTGGGGGTTGAAGGGGTTCAAGAGCTGATCGCCGCGCGCGGGGGTGTAGTAGCGCTTCTGGTAGCTGCCGTCGGGGTCGGCGATGACGGCGCGGTCGCCGCGCAGCAGGGCGGCGCTCACGACCTCGCGAATGGCGGTGCTCTTGCCGGTGCCGGTGGTGCCGAGCACCTTGAAATGCTTGGTCTCATCGATCCAGGGAACGCGGCAGCCGGCGAGCGTCAGGTGGGGAATCCGGGTGGCGCGACCCGCGCGGCTTCGGCGTATCCAGCGACTGAAGGCGGAGAGGCCTTGACTTCGTTCATCAAGGAGCACGGTTCCTCTGCTGAGGTCACCCCTCGGCCGTCTCTTGATCAAAACCACGGCCGTCAAGGCACTGCCAACGAAGAGGAGCGGCCAGGCAAGGACGTACTGGTCAGTATTCGAAAGATGGTGGAAGAAAAGCGGCAGGAGGGAAATAAGTATTGCGGTAGCAATCCAGACGCCGACTGCGGTAAGGAGGCCAAGGAAAGCGACCGCCACTGTGAGCCCGGGGAGGTCGCGGAGCCGGGGAAATTGTCGGGCTCCCGAAAACCAGAGGCCGGTCAAGAGGCCCAACAGAGAGACGACGTAGATGCTCAACAGGAGCAGCTCAGGGCTGCTGCCGGATGACTTGACCATTTCCTCTCCCCTCCCCGCCTTTGCCGCGGGTGCTCCGATTGATTGGCGATACTCTCCGCCGTTTGGCTGACTTTCGCGTTACGGCTCAATCTGTCGCGGAGACGGCGCTCTGGCGGTCTCATCGCGCGGACCCTCAGCCGCGTGCGCGCGTGAGCCACGCTCGCGTCCGGGAGCGGCGCCCGCAGCACTGATGCGCCAGGTGGGAGGCAGGGTCTCCCACTCGAACAACCGGGCGGGCTTGCTTCGCCGGGGAGTCAGGCGCCGGAGCCGGCCACCTACGCGGCGCCCGATACGGCGCACGGGCCACTCGAGATCGCCTATGCAGCGGCCGAGGAGCGACCGAGGCTCCTTCAGGTCAGCGACGGTTTCGCCCGGCCAGAGCTGGCCGCGGATGCGCTCGGGAGTGGACATGCCGGCGGCGGTGGGCTGGAGCGTGGCGGATTCCACCACGAGGTAGATCATGCCGGTGCGGCTCTCGAGGGAGTAGCGGGCGCCGGATTCGAACACGAAGCCCATTCCGGGGGAGATGGCGATTCGCATCTCGTCGGGGTGATGGGTCCAGAGGACGCCGTACCCGTGGACCAGGAGGAGCGCGGTGGCGGCTCCCGTGGGAGCCTCCGGAATTCTGGCTCCGGGCTCGAGGTGCAGGCATGAGAGGTAGGTCGCCCCGAAGCCGTCGGCCAGCGGCACGAAGCGCGCTCCACTCGCGGGATTCCACAGCGGGTCCGTCGCCCCATGAGTGAAATGAATCACTCTCATCCAGAGCCCTCACCCGGTTGGCCCGAGTTTGCCTCGCGGGACGGCCAACGTCAACAGTTTGTTGTTCGGAGCCGTCAGATGTCGAGATCGTCGGCGGCGCTACGGGAATGGACGTGCTCCTTGCGATGCCTGGGGCTGGCGTCGGGTTGGTGAGTTTGGGAGTGCTGTTGAGGGAGCGCTGGGTCGAAGGTTGTATCGAGATCGTGCTCCCGCTCAAGCTGACGCTGGCGCCAGCGGTCGGCGGCCTGTTGCTGCAGGGCGTCAATTGCGGACATGCTGGCCGGAGTCGGGTGGGCTGCATGAGTGGGTTGTACCGCAACGTCTGCGGCTGTTGGCTCACGGTCGAGATAGTCATGGACCAGCTCCTGGGTCCGCGCGCGGCTGAGCGCGCTCACCATGCGCTGATGGGCCTGCTCGAGCGCGGCGGGCTCGCTCAGGCGGCCGGCACCGAAGTCGGAAGCGGCGTAGAAGACCGTCGCGGACTCGCGATGTCGCGACAGGGCAACGTAGGTGGCATGGCGATCGAAATGGGGTGTTGCGAGGACGTACGTGCGATCGACCGTCGCGCCTTGCGCTTTGTGGATGGTCGCGGCGTAGCCGTAATCGAGGTCACGATACCAGCGGGTGTCCACGGCGATGCGGGTCTCGGCCGGGGTGTCGAGTCTGACCTGCAGGACCCCTCCCCTGACGTCCTCGATGGTCCCGAGGGAGCCGTTCTTGACACCAAGACTCCTCTCGTTGCGCAGGAAATACAGGCGGTCACCGACGGCGAGGTCCTTCGCGCCGCGCGTGGTCTCGATGGACTCGGAGCGGCCGAGCTCCCCGGCCTGCAGGCGCAGCGTCCGGGCCTGGATGTTGAGCTCGCGCACATCGTCGCGCGTGTAGGCGAGCATGAGGCGGCTCTCACCGGGGGCCGCCTGGCGGTCGTGGGCCCACCGGGCAAGCAGCGCGCTGCGGCCGCTATCGCGTGTGGGAACTTGGAGGATGCCGCCCTGCTGGTGGTAGGCCTCGAGCGCCTGGGCGGTGGCACCGGTGGCGAGCTGGCGGGTAGCCTCACGTTGCCAGTCCTGAGACTGGCGGCGGACCTCGGTGAGCTCGGCCATGCCGCTTTGAGCGAGGATGCCGCGGAAGGGGGCGCCGGCCTCGATGGCCTGGAGTTGCTCAGGGTCGCCAACCAAGACGACTTTTGCGCCGGCGGCATCCGCCCGCGCAAGCATCCGGGCGAGCTGGCGGGTACCCACCATCCCGGCCTCGTCGATGATGAGGATGTCGCGTGGCGTCAGCGGGTCCCGGCCGGCCTGCCACGCGTACTCGTAGCCGGCGAGGGTGCGGGAGCGGATGCCGGAAGCCTCTTGCAGGCTCTCGGCGGCGATGCCCGAGAGGGCGGCGCCTTTGACGGTGTAGCCCTCCCCTTCCCAGGCTTCCCGGAGCGTCCCGAGGAGGCGGCTCTTGCCGCTCCCGGCGAGGCCGACCAAGCCCTTGAGGTCGCCAGGGGCGGCGAGCTCGTGGATGGCCGCGCGTTGCTCTGCGCTCAAGGTCGGGTTCGCGAGGGCAGCGGGGAGGCGCTCTGCGGCGACGGCGTGTCCGCGCTGGTGGACCATGCGCTCGGCGCGCCGGAGCATCTCGGATTCGAGAGCGAGAAGCTCGCGGCTCGTGTAGCGGATCTGGCCGCGCTCGTCGCGGCCGAGCGCGACGAGCTCCTCGCTCGCCATCACCTTGAGATGGGCGGCGCGGAACTGGTCGGCACCGTCCGTACGGGTGTGGAGGAAGCGGGCGAGGTCGTGCTCGGTGAAGGTGGCCTGAGTGCGGGTGAGCGCGCTCAAGGCGACGGCGGGCTCGGCGAGGATGCGCTCGCCATTCTCGAGAGCAATGCGCTGCTGCTCCGCAATGCGCTCCGCGACCCGGTCGGGAAGATTGGGGGCGAGCCGGCGCTCCCGGCCGACGCCGATCTTGCGGCCGGGGGCGAGATCCAGGCCCTGGGCTTTGAGGGTCCGGTGGTCGATGCGGATGGCGAGGCCCGCCTGGGCGAGATGAGTGTTGGTCACCTCCTCCCAGCCGATCCGCCAGTCGAGGAGCTTGGCGCGGGCGTTCCAGGAGCGTTCTTTGAGGCCGAAGATCTCGCCCCCGAGGCGGCGGGTGGTGAGGAGGATGTGGGCGTGGGGGTTGTGGTCGTCGTAGCGGTGGATCGCGAGGTCGGCGACCATCCCCTGGGAGACAAATTGCCGGCGGACGAAATCGCGGGCCAGGGCTAGCTGCTGGCTGTCGTCGAGCTCTACGGGGAGGCCGACCTCGATCTCACGTGCCAATTGGGCATCGCGGCGCTTCTCTGCCCGATCGACCGCATTCCAGAGCGTGAGGCGGTCATGAACCCAGTCGGGAGCGCCTTCGGGGGCGACGATCTCGGTATGGGCTACACCCTGCTTGCGGGTGTAGTCGAAGGTGATGCCGGTCGACTCCTCCCTGAGGCTCTCGCCGGCGCGGTACGCCGCGGCGGCCACCACACTGCGGCCGTCTGCTCGCGAGATGATCTTCGCGCTGAGGTGGTAGATGGCCATCGGGCCGCCTCGCTCGCTCTCCCCTTCCCTTCCGCTTCTTCGTCTGACGTCGCGCAGCGACGTATAAGTGCGCTATTCCGACCAAACCTCTGACA
>JBOHZT010000179.1:0-7007 GCA_050738535.1 Steroidobacteraceae bacterium | reverse complement strand
GCCATGCGGCCTCCCCGGCCCAGGATCCGCAGCTCGACTGGTACGGCGGCGGCTGGATCGGCGGGCGGCTCGATGCGCTCACGCAGCTCTACAAGCTCGCCAACGACCACACGAAGATCGTGCCGGCCTTCGGTCCGATCGTGACGCGCAGCGCCCTGAAGGACGAGCACGACGTGCTGCAGGTCGTCTACACTCGGATGGTAAAGCTGGTGCGCGAGGGCTACAGCGCCGAGGACATGCTGAACGCCGGGGTCATGAAGGGCCTCGCGCGTACCTGGACCGATCCCAAGACCTTCGTGTTCGCCGCTTTCAAGGGGCTCTGGGGACACGAGGACGAGCTCGCCCCAAATATCGTCTAGACTCAGGAGCATCCCATGATGCGGTGGCTCTTCGTGGCGCTCGGCTCACTGGCGTTCGCCGCAGCCGCGCACGCCGATCCGGGCCTCGCCGATCTCGTGCAGGCCGGCAACGATGCCGCGGCGCTCGCCATGATCAAGTCCGGCGCGAACGTGAACGTGCCGCAGGGCGACGGCACGACCGCGCTCGACTGGGCGACCTACCGGCTCGACGTGCCGCTCGTCAAGGCGCTCTTGAAGCACGGCGCCAACCCCAACCTCATGAGCCATTTCGGCTCCGATCCGCTCGACGAGGCCGCCAAGGCCGCGAACCTCGAGCTCACGAAGATCCTGCTGCGCGCCGGCGCCAAGGTGAACGAGCCGAACCCGGACGGCCAGACGGCCCTGATGCTCGCCGCCCGCACCGGCGTGTTGCCGGTCGCGAAGCTCCTGGTACGCCACGGCGCGAACGTCAACGCGCGCGAGCGCTGGCGCGGTCAGACGGCGCTCATGTGGGCGGCCGCGCAAGAGCACGCGGACATGGTCCGGTTCCTGGTACGCCACGGCGCGAACGTCGATGTCCGGGAGTACTACAACGACTGGCTCGACAAGGCCACCCAGATCACCTCGGAGCCGCGCGCGCAGTACCGGCCGGAAGGCGGCCTCACGGCGCTCATTTACGCGGCGCGCTCCGGCTGCCTGGGCTGCGTGAAGGCGCTCCTCAAGGGCGGCGCACAAATCGACAAGCCGTCCCCAGAGGGCTTCACGCCGCTCATCACCGCCATCGACAACTACCACTTCGACGTTGCGAAGTACCTGCTCCAGAAGGGCGCCAACCCCAACATCTGGGATTGGTACGGGCGCACGCCGCTCTACGTAGCCGTGGACATGGTCACCTACTTCGCGCACTACGGTCCCAAGGTGCATCCGGACACCACGACGCCGCTCGACCTCGTACAAATGTTGCTCGAGCGGGGAGTCGATCCGAACGCCCAGCTCGACCTGCACCGCCCGGGCCGCGGGGGCAACAGCGGACGATTCAGGGACAATCTCTTGCGGACGGGCTGCACGCCGCTGCTGCTCGCGGCCATCTCGCATGATGGTCCGGCCATCAAGCTGCTCCTCGCGCACGGGGCGCGCGTCGACCTGCCGAACGTGAACGGCGTGACGCCGCTCATGGCGGCCGCCGGCATGGGGTGGACGGCCCACGCGCTCTTCGGGGCGCGGGCAGACTTCGCCTCGCCCGAGCAGGCGCAGATCAACGCCACGAACACCATGACCCTGCTGCTCGCGGCAGGCGCGAACGTGAACGCTCGCGCCATCAACCCGAACCAGCACACGGGCCGTATCGGCGGTGGCCGCCGCGCCTTCCTCGGCGTTGGTCAGTCCGCGCTGTTCGGCGCCATCACGCAGTCGTGGCCGCGCGTCGTCGCGTACCTCATCCAGCACGGCGCCAACGTCAACCTGCCGGACGAGAAAGGCACGACGCCGCTCATGGCCGCGCGGCACGGCGCCGGCGCCTTCCATCGCGGCGCCTTCAAGCCGAACCAGCAGATCGTCGCGCTCCTCACCAAGGCCGGTGCCGTGGAGCGAGTCGGCGCGCATGAAGCGACGGCCGCGTCGGCCTCGGCGCGACACCATCCGCAGCTCGCGGCGGCCGTGCCGTGACGCAACGCGTCGCGGAGCGTCACGCCACACGGCGACCGGTCACGCCGTGGCTCGTCGCTGCGGCGGCGGCGCTGGCCTGCGCCACGGCCGTGCACGCGGGCCCGGCCGCGAGCTCGGGGCTCGCCGATCTCGTGCAGGCCGGCGACGACGCCGCGGCGCTCGCCCTGATCAAGTCCGGCGCGAACGTGAACGTGCCGCAGGGCGACGGCACGACCGCGCTCGACTGGGCGACTTACCGGCTCGACGTGCCGCTCGTCAAGACGCTCCTGAAGCACGGCGCCAACCCCAACCTCATGAGCCACTTCGGCTCCAATCCCCTCGACGAGGCCGTCAAGGCCGCCAACCTGCCGCTCACCAAGCTCCTGCTGCGCGCTCACGCCAAGGCGGATGAGCCGAATCCGGACGGCCAGACTGCGCTCATGCTCGCCGCGCGCACCGGCGTGCTGCCCATTGTCAAGCTCCTCGTCAAGCGCGGCGCCAACGTCAACGCGCGCGAGCGCTGGCGCGGTCAGACCGCGCTCATGTGGGCCGCGGCCCAAGGCCATCCGGACGTGGTGAAGTACCTCGTCAAGCATGGGGCGAACGTCAACACCCGCGAGATCTACAACGACTGGCTCGACAAAGCCACGCAGATCACCTCCGAGCCGCGCGCCCAGTACCGCCCCGAGGGAGGCCTCACTCCCCTGCTCTACGCCGTGCGCGCCGGCTGCCTCGGCTGTATGCGGGCGCTGCTCAAGGGCGGCGCGGACGTGAACAAGCCCACCCCGGAGGGCGTCACTCCGCTCATCTCCGCGATCGACAACGAGCATTACGACGCCGCCAAGTATCTCCTGGCGCACGGCGCGAACCCCAGTCTGTGGGACTGGTACGGACGCACCGCGCTTTACGTGGCCGTGGACATGCACACGTTCATCCACCGCTTCAACCGGTTCGGCCACTTCGGCAGTCCGGGCGCGCGAGGCGCGGCGGATACGCACAAGGAGCAGACGTCGGCGCTCGACATCATCAGGATGCTGCTCGCTGACGGCGTCGATCCGAACGCGCAGCTCGATCTGCACCGCCCGGGCCGCGGTGGGAACAGCGGCCGATTCGCGGATGACCTGCTGCGCACCGGGTGCACTCCGCTCCTGCGTGCAGCCATGTCGCACGACATTCCTGCGATCGAGATGCTGCTGAAGCACGGCGCTTTGGTCGATCTTCCGAACGTCAACGGCGTGACGCCGCTCATCGGCGCGGCCGGCATGGGTCAGAGAGGCGGGCCGCACACGATCGTGCCGGATCTGCGCGGCGATTACTCGCCCGGAGCGCAGCAGCGGGCCATCGCGACCCTCGCTGTGCTCCTCAAGGCCGGCGCGAACGTGAATGCGCGCGTGACCGACACGAGCAGCCACACGGCCGTGATCGCGCGGGCGAGCACCATGACCCACCGCCAGGGAGAGACGGCCCTCTACGGCGCCATCACGCGCCGCTGGACGAAGGTCGTCCAGTACTTGCTGCAGCACGGCGCGCAGGTCAACGTCAAAGACGCTCGCGGCAGGACGCCGCTGATGGCGGCCACCCAGGGTGTCGGCATCCGGGGCTTCAAGCCGGTGAAGGAGATTGTTGCCCTGATCAGCCAGGCCGCGACGGCCCAGTCGCAGGTCACCTCCACGAGAGGGCCGGCCGAGCTCCCGGCGAGGCACGCCCTGGCCCGCGCTGCGCGGTAGCCTCCCGGCGTTTGCGGGTAGGCTGTCGCACTCTCACTTGCGCTTCGCCCGCAGGACGGCGGCCGCCAGCAAGACCACGGCCGTCGCTCCGATGGCGACCAGCACCGAGAGTCCGAGCGACAGGTACATGTCGCCGCGGCTCAGTGCAGCGCCGCGGTAGTTGACCCAGACCGCCGCGTGCGCGAGCGCCCAGAGGGTCCGCCCGATCCCGAGGAGCGCCGCCACGAGCGCGAGCAGCGCGACGGCGAGGAGCACGCGCAGGAATCGCCCCGAATCCGCGGCCGAGGCGAGCTCGCCGCGGAACCTGTCGAGGAAGCGCTTCAGCTTAGCCGCCGCCTGGCGCGGCCGGTGAGGTGATCGGCGCGCAATTCGTCCGTCCCGACATCACGCAGTCCTGCAGCTTGGCGGCCCTGCCGAGGACGTGCACCAGGAGGACCCCGCCGAGCACCAGCAGCAGCGTGATGATGAGGCCGACCAGAGCGGCGTGTCGGGAATCGGGCATCCGCGGGAGCTCGGGCTCACGCTCGTCGTGAGGCAGGAAATACAGCGCCGAACCCCCGATGAGCCGGGGGAGCGAGTAGGGACCGGTCATAGGCCAGCGGGACACGGGAGCCTCTCCGACGTCCATCCGTGGCACCAGTCTCGAGTGTACACCCTCGCGGGCAGGCGCCCACCCTGGGCGGGCGGCCATCCCCATCAGTGGAAGGACTGCCCCTCAGCGCGGCCGGCCATGGCCGTCAGCGCGGCGGTGGTCTGAAGTAGGCCGGAAGCGCAGGCTGGGTCTCATAGGCGCCCTCGAGCCTCGCGATCTCCTCCGGCGTGAGGCGAGCTTGCACGGCCTTCACGGGATCGTCGAGCTGCGCGACCTTCGTGGCACCGACGATGGGCGCGGTGACGCCCGGCTGGGCCAGGAGCCAGGCCACAGCGACCTCGGCCGATCCCGCTCCGCGCTCCCGCGCCACGGCGGCGACGGCATCGATCACGGCCTCGTCCGCCTTGCGCCTGAACCGGTCACGGGCCATGGGGGAATTCGAGCGAACGGACCCCGTCCGGCGGCTCCCGGCGAGCAAGCCGCCTCCGATAGGGCTGTAAGGAATGAGCCCGACACCCTCCGCCCGGCACAGCGGAATCATCTCCCGCTCCTCCTCGCGGTAGAGCAGGCTCCAGTTGTTCTGCATGCTGACGAAACGGGCGAGGCGCAGCTGATCGGCCTTGTAAAGGAGCCGGGCCAACTCGAACGCGGCCATGGTCGAGGCGCCGATGTAGCGGACCTTGCCGTCGCGCACCAGCTGGGTGAGCGCATCGAGCGTCTCCTCGATGGGGGTCTCGCGATCGAAGCGGTGGATCTGGTACAGATCCACGTAGTCGAGGCCGAGCCGCCGCAGGCTGTCGTCGATCGACTGGAAGAGGTGCTTGCGGGAGAGGCCCCTCTGGTTCGGTCCGGGGCCCATCGGGTGGAACACCTTCGTCGCGATCACGACGTCCTCGCGCTTCACGGCGAAGGCTTTCAGCGCGCGGCCGAGGATCTGCTCACTCTCCCCGAGCGAGTAGACGTTCGCGGTATCGAAGAAATTGATCCCCGAATCGAGCGCTTTGCGAATGATCGCGAAGCTCTGCGCCTCCGGCAGCATCCAGTCCGACCCGGAGCCGAAGCTCATGCAGCCGAGACAGATGCGGGAGACCTTGAGACCCGTGGAGCCCAGCTTTGCGTATTCCATCGACGTGACTCCGGTCTTGCTGTAGTGGATCGGACCCGCCCGATCAGCGGCCCTCGAGGCGCAGAAGGCCGCCGAGACGGCTTTGTACGTCCACGGCGACCGAATTCGCGTCGAGCAGCACTTGCTCGAGTACCGATAAATAGTCGATGAAGCGCTTGCGCCCCGCGGCCGTGATGCGGCAGAGCGATTGCGGGCGACCGTCGTCGGAGCTTTTCGTGATCTCGATGAGCCTTGCCGTCTCGAGCACTTCCAGGTGACGGCTGAGGTTTCCGTCCGTGAGTCCACAGAGCTTCTTGATGACGGCGAACGGCAAGCCCTTCGGATGCACCAGCAGGGAGGTAAGCACGCTCAACCGTGCGCGCTCATGCATGATCCGATCGAGACCCTCGTAAGCGAACGGATGAGCACGCTCGCCATTGGACGATGCTCTCTTCATCCATTCATTCCAGCGGTCTGTTCAACGGCCGTCGCGATCCTCAACCAAGTCGTCTCCTCGCAGTCCGCGCATATTATTGCATGGCGGCTTTGCGTGATCCTGCCGGTAGCCGGATTGCAGCACGCCAGCAACCAGGAAGTGGCCGACCCCAAACGGAATACCCATCTCCCACGGCGTAAGCGCCCACGCGCCGCTCCCGAGTGCGAGGCAGGTCATTCCCGTCGCAAGATACCACGCGCCTACCCAAAACGTCCCCCGGGGAAGGACGCGGCACGACGCGAATACTCCGAGGCTGAACAGCACCTGCCAAAGACCCGGCAGCATCCACAGATCTCCGGGCACGGCGCGCGCCATCACGATCGTGAGCAGGATGCCTGCCACGATCGCCGGGAGGAACTGCTCGATCGCGGCATGCACCATCTGCATGGCGAGGAGCGAGTGAATACGGCGGGCGCGCGTGATCGTCGTGATGCCGATGAATACGAGCGCGACCGCGGCCCCTCCTATCCACATCTCCAAGAAGCGCGCGGACTGGTGCCGCAGATCAATCGCCCAAAGGGCTTGCACCAAGGCGATGACGATCGCAAGCAATCCGGTGACCGCCAGCGCGATCGGGCCGTAGCCGCGGAATTCGACGCAACGGGCCATGTGCTCGCGGATCGAGTGAATCTCCGCGAGCGTTTCACGCACGCTCGGCATGGTTGCCGCTCATTAGCTTGGTATGGCAAAGTATATCGTTATAATCGATTTGCTTCAGGCGGCGCGAGCAGCTCCGATGAGACGGGTACGATGGCAGTATTTCCCCGGCCGGACCAGCAGATAGTCGCCGTGGCGGCTCATCTGCTCTGGCACTGGTGTGGTATTGCCCTCACTGCAGCCACCACGAGCTATGCGCTGATCGCCGCCGCCGCGCTCCTCTGGCATCGCCGGCGGACGCGATGGCGCGTGCCCTCGGCGGGCGCTGCAACCCCTGCGGTCACGGTCCTGAAGCCGCTGTGCGGGGCCGAGCCCGCGCTGTACGGCGCGCTGCGCTCCTTTTGCGAGCAGGTCGGCGTCGAGGTCCAGATCGTGTTCGGCGTGCGCGATGCGGAGGATCCCGCGCTCGCCGTGGCACGGCAGCTACAGCTCGAGTTCCCGCGCTGCG
>JBOHZT010000178.1:0-7018 GCA_050738535.1 Steroidobacteraceae bacterium | reverse complement strand
CAGCACCGGCACATTGTCGATGGCAGCGGTGGAAGGGACCGGGGCCTTCGGCGGGACGGGAGAGGATTCGGACACGTTCAGGCCCTCGTTGGCTCGTAAAAAGAATGCGGTACGCCGCCGTTCGGCCCGGCGAGACCCCCCGGCAACGAAGCGGCGAATATAGCCTCAATAAACGGGAAAGTGGGGATGCGCTGCGCGCTTTCAACCGCCGACGGCGCCGGCGCTCGAGCCTTGGCTCGGCCTCGCCTCAGTGCGTTGCCCCGGAGACCCGGCGCGGCTCGTCCTCCGACCGGTAGACGACGTAGGGCTTCGAATGCCCGTCGATCACGGTCTCGTCGATGACGACCTTCTGCACATTGCGCATGGCCGGCAGCTCGTACATGGTGTCGAGCAGTACCGTTTCGAGGATGGTCCGCAGACCCCGTGCCCCGGTCTTGCGCTGCATGGCCCGGTGCGCGACGGCCTTCAAGGCCTCGTCACGAAACTCGAGCTCGGCCCCTTCCATGTCGAACAGGCGCCGGTACTGCTTCGTGAGCGCGTTCTTGGGCTCGGTGAGGATCGACACGAGCGCCGTCTCGTCGAGCTCGTCGAGCGTCGCGACGACGGGCAGACGGCCGACGAACTCCGGAATGAGTCCGTACTTGATGAGATCCTCGGGCTCCACGTCGTGGAACAGATCGTTGCCGTGCAGTCTCGCATCGAGCTGCCGCACGTCCGAGGTGAAGCCGATCCCGCTCTTCTGCGTCCGATTGAGGATGATCTTCTCGAGACCCGCGAACGCGCCGCCGCAGATGAACAGGATGTTGCCGGTATCGACCTGCAGGAACTCCTGCTGCGGGTGCTTCCTGCCGCCTTGCGGAGGCACCGAGGCCACGGTGCCCTCGATGAGCTTGAGCAGGGCCTGCTGCACGCCCTCCCCCGACACGTCGCGCGTGATCGAGGGGTTGTCCGACTTGCGCGAGATCTTGTCGATCTCATCGATGTAGACGATCCCGGTCTGCGCCTTCTCCACGTCGTAATCGCACTTCTGGAGCAGCTTCTGGATGATGTTCTCGACATCCTCGCCGACGTAGCCCGCCTCGGTGAGCGTCGTCGCATCGGCGATGGTGAACGGAACATTGAGCAGCCGCGCCAGCGTCTCGGCGAGCAACGTCTTGCCGCATCCGGTCGGCCCGATGAGCAGGATGTTGCTCTTGGCGATCTCGACCTCTTCCTTGGAGCGCGGCGCGCCGCCCGTGCGGGTCTGCAGCCGCTTGTAGTGATTGTAGACCGCGACCGAGAGCACCTTTTTGGCGCGCTCCTGGCCGATCACGTACTCGTCGAGGACCTTCTTGATCTCGTGCGGCTTCGGGAGCTTGTCGCGGGCGCGCTCGGCGCGATCCTCGAGCTCCTCGCGGATGATGTCGTTGCAGAGCTCGACGCACTCGTCGCAGACGAACACCGAGGGACCCGCGATGAGCTTGCGGACCTCGTGCTGGCTCTTCCCGCAGAACGAGCAATACAGAAGCTTGCCGTCGTCGTGGCGGCCGCGGGAATCGTCGCTCATCTACCGACCTCAGTCATGCAATGACCGCGCCTTAGTGTCAAGTCCTTATAGCATGCGGGCAGGCCGCGAAGCAAAGAGGCGCGGCACGCGGCCGCCTTCCGTCTGCTGACGGCTGCGCAAAGGCTATTTTCCGGCACTACCCGGCGTGTCCGGCCGCTTCTCGAGCACCTTGTCGATGAGTCCATACTCGACGGCCTCCTTCCAGTCCATGAAATTGTCGCGATCGGTGTCCTGCTTGATGCGATCGACACTCTGGCCGCTATGCTTGGCGAGGATCAGATTGAGCCGGTCGCGCACCTCGAGCATCTCGCGCGCATGGATTTCCATGTCCGCGGCCTGGCCCTGGAAGCCCCCGAGGGGCTGATGGATCATGATCCGCGCGTTCGGCAGGCAGTACCGCTTGCCCTTCGCGCCGCCCGCGAGCAGCACCGCGCCCATGCTCGCCGCCTGCCCCGTGCAGACCGTGCTCACGTCCGGCTTGATGAACTGCATCGTGTCGTAGATCGCGAGCCCGGCCGTCACGACGCCGCCCGGGGAGTTGATGTAAAGATGCACATCCTTCTCGGGGTTCTCGGACTCGAGGAACAGCATCTGGGCGATGACGATGTTCGCCATGTAGTCATCGACCGGCCCGACGACGAATATCAGCCGGTCCTTGAGCAGACGGGAGTAGATATCGTACGACCGCTCGCCGCGAGCGGTCTGCTCCACGACGATCGGCACCAGGTTCAAGGCGCGCTCTGTCATGTCATGGCCTCCGGCCAGGGTTGTAACGGGACGGGCTTGCTGCGCAAGCCGGGAAACGGGAAAAGAGGGGGGAACGATCAGTCGTCATCAAAGCCGGTCAGCTCCTTGAAACTCATCGGACGATCAGTGCTGCGGGCGCGCTCGAGCACCCGCTCGATCACCTGATCCTCCAGCACGGAGGATTCGAGCTGTTGCATGGCCTCCGCGTTCTGGGCGTACGCGCGCCGCGCCTCCTCCGGCCGCGGATAGCTCGCGGCGAGCGCGCTCAAGCGCAACTCGACCTGCGAGCGGTCGAGCACGATGTTCTCGGCGCGCACGATCTCCCCGATGATGACGCCGAGCGCCACACGGCGCTGCGCCGGCTCCTCGAACGTCTCGCGCGGGGGCAGCTGGCTCGCCTCCGTCGCACCGATGCGCCGGGCCGTCTCGATCTGCAGCTGCCCGACCGCATCGGCCACGAGCGTGCGCGGCACCTCGAAGGGATTGTCGCGGTAGAGGGCGTCGAGGACCTGCGAGCGCAGCCGGGCGCGCACGTGGTCCTCGAGCTCATGCCCCAGGCTGTGCTTCACCTCGGCCCGCAGCGCCTCGATGCTTCCGGATTCGACTCCGAAGGCGCGGCAGAATTCCTCGTCGACGGGCGGCAGGCTCTGCTCCTCCACGCGCTTCACCGCAATGGTGAAATTGGCCCGGCGGCCGGCGATGGCCTTGTTCGAGTGGCCCGCCGGAATCTCGACGGCGGCCGTGCGCGTCTCGGCCGCGGATGCCCCGGTGATGGCGGCCTCGAGCTCCGGCAGTACGCGGCCCGAGCCGAGCACGAAGGCGGAGTCCCGGCCCTCGCTGCCCTCGAAGGCCTCGCCGTCGACGCGGCCGTCGTAATCCACGGTGACCCGGTCGCTCGCGCGCGCCGGGCGATCCACCTGCGTGAACACCGGGCGCTGCTTGCGCATGCGCTCGATCATGGCGTCGATGTCGGCCTCCTCGATGACGGCGGTCGGGCGCTCCACCGCGAGGGTGTCGAGCGGCTTGAGCGCGAGCTCCGGCAGCACCTCGAAGGTCGCGGCGTACTTGAGATCCGCGCCCGGCTCGACCGCGAGCGGCTCGATTCGCGGCCCGGTCGCGGGCGTGAGGTGCTCCTGCGTGACGGCCTCCGCGAAGGTCGAGCGCATCAGATCGCCGAGGACCTCGGCACGCACCTGGTCGCCGAACTGCTGCCGGATCACGGCGACCGGCGCCTTGCCGGGACGAAAGCCCTTGAGCCGTGCCGTGCGCGAGAGCCGCGCGAGGCGCTGTTCGATCTCCCGCTGCACATCGCCCGCGGGAACGGCCACTTCCAGCCGGCGCTCGAGGCCGTCAGCGGTCACCGAGATCTGCATGATGAATGGATTCCTGCAATTTAAGAGAGCCGCGGGCCGGCCGGAGCTGGTGCGAAAGGAGGGACTCGAACCCTCACGGGTCTAACCCCACTGGATTCTAAGTCCAGCGCGTCTACCAGTTCCGCCACTTTCGCCTGCGTCGAGGCCCGCCGAGTGAGGGCATTATAGCCGATGGACTCGCGCCTAGCCGCTGACATAACGGGCCGCGCCGCCCGCGTGGGCACGGCCCTTGCACCGCGATCCGTGTGCCGCCGGACACTGAAGCGCAGCGCGCCGACGGCCCGCTGCGCGAGGACGCTCAGGATGCCCCGTGAATGAATGCTCAGCCAACGATGATCCAAGATGACTACCGCGGAGCCGGCCTCCTGCCCGAGGAAGCCGGGCTCGAGACGGAATCGAGCACGGCCGCGCCCGACCTCGAGGCGCAGCGCGGGCTCGGGGCGCTCATCGCGCAGGCGCGCGAGTACGCCGTCTTCACCGTGGACCTGCACGGCCGAGCCACCGCCTGGACCGAGGGGGTGCAGCGCCTCATCGGCTGGCCGCGCGAGGAATTCATGGGGCTGCCGATCGAGAAGCTCTTCGCGCCCGAGGACATCGCGCGCGGAGTGCACCGCAAGGAGCTGCGCCGCGCCGCCGAGGAAGGCGCCGTCGGCACCGATCAGTGGCTGAAGCGCAAGGACGGATCGCTGTTCTTTGCGTCGGGGACGACGAGCCGCCTGCTCGATGCCGGCGGACACGTCGTAGGCTTCAGCAAGATCATCCGCGACCGCACGGCCTGGAAGCTCGCGCAGGACGAGCGCGACATGCTCCTCGAGAGCGAGCGCAAGGCGCGCCAGGAGGCGCAGGCCGCCAACCGGCAAAAAGACGAGTTCATCGCCACTCTCTCGCACGAGCTGCGCTCCCCGCTCAACGCCATCGTCGGCTGGGTGCACGTGCTGCGCAGCCGGGCCGAGGCAAGCTCGGAGATCGCGCGCGGACTCGAAGTCATCGAGCGCAACGCACGGGCCCAGGCGCAGGTCGTCAACGACCTCCTCGACATGAGCCGGATCCTGAGCGGGGAGATCGAGCTGCAGGCGCGCGAGGTGAGCGTCAGGAGGATCGTCGCGGCCGCGCTCGAGGCGGTGCGGCCGGCGGCGCAGGCCAAGCACCTCGATATGAGCGTCGTGCTCGACCCCGACGTTGATCGGCTGCGCGGCGATCCGAGTCGGCTCCAGCAAGCGCTCTGGAACCTGCTCAGCAACGCCGTGAAATTCACCCCGGTCGGGGGACGCGTGAGCGTCGCCTCGGCGCGCAACGATTCACACGTCGAGATCAGCGTGAGCGACACGGGGGCCGGCATTGCGAGCGCCTTCCTGCCTTTCGTGTTCGATCGCTTCCGGCAGGCCGACTGCTCGGCGCGGCTGCACGGCGGCCTCGGCCTCGGCCTGGCGATCGTCAAGAGCCTCGTCGAGCTGCACGGCGGCAGCGTGCGCTGCATGAGCGCCGGCGACAACCAGGGCGCGACGTTCAGCGTCCGGCTGCCGCTGCCGGCGTCCGATGCGGCGACTGCCGGGATCGAGGAGCCGGCCGCTCCGCTGCGCAACCCGGCGCTCGAGTCCTTGCCGCGGCTCGACGGCGTCGTGGCGCTCGTCGTCGACGACGAGGCCGACTCGCTCGTTTTCTGCGGCCGGCTGCTCGAGGATCGCGGCGCGCGCGTGCTGCTCGCCGTCGATGCGCAGCAGGCGCTCGAGCAGCTCGTGTCGGAGCGCATCGACATCCTCTTGAGCGATGTCGGCATGGCCGGTGTGGACGGCTACTCGCTCATCGCCCGCGTCCGCACGCTGGCCGATGCGCATACGGCCAGGATTCCCGCGATCGCCGTGACGGCTTATGCTCGGGCGGAGGATCGCGAGCGGCTGCTGCTCGCCGGCTTCCAGATGCACATCGGCAAGCCGATCGAGCCTCGCGAGCTCGTCGCCGGCGTCGCGAGCCTCGTCGGCGTCACGGGTCACCAGGAGCCGCACGAGCCGACCTGTGCCCGCTCGGATTGAATCGCAGAGCTTCGAGCCCGGAGAGCCGCCATGAGTACCGATACCGCACCCGTGGGAGCCGAGAGCCGTCCGCACGGCCGGGAGCCGGGCCCACCCTCACCCGAGAGCCACGCCCAAAGCGTGCCCGGCGACCGCGGACTGACGCGCTTCCGGGGCTTCAGCGTGCAACGCCGGCTCGCGGCGGGTCTCGGGATGTTCAGCATCGGACTCGGTTTGCTCGAGTTGCTGGCGCCGCGCAGCGTCGCGCGCGTCATCGGGCTCGAGGAGCCGTGGACGCGGCGGGCGTCGCGGCTCACGGGACGCGCACTCAGGCGCGCGGCCGGGGGCTCGGGCGAAGCGAGTCTGCTCGTCATTCGCGCACTCGGGGCGCGCGAGCTCGCGAGCGGCCTCGGCGTGCTCGCGCGTCCACGCCCGGCGGCGTGGCTGTGGTCGCGCGTGGCCGGCGACCTGGTCGACCTCTCGCTCCTCGGTCTCGCCATGAGCTCGCCGCGCAACAACCGTGCGCGTCTGGCGGGAACCACGGCGGCGGTGCTCGGCGTCACCGCGCTCGATGTGCTCTCGAGCATCGAGTTCACGCGCGTCCACCGCCGGACGCGACGCTCCTGGGCCGTCATCGGCCGCGGCGTGCCGATCGAGGTGACCACCATCGTCAACCGGAGCCCGGAGGACTGCTACCGGCTGTGGCGGGATCTCGAGCACATTCCGCGGTTCATGCGGCGCGTGGAGTCCGTCGCGGTCGAGAGCGACAGACGCTCCCACTGGATAGCGAGGACCCCGGGGGGCCTGCGGATCGAGTGGGATTCCGAGATCACCCACGACGCTCCGGGACGCATCATCTCCTGGCGCTCGACGAGCGCCGACGTGCCGAACGCGGGATCGGTGCACTTCGACCCCGCACCGGGCGACCGCGGGACGCTGGTGCGCGTGCGTCTCATGCACGAGATGCCCGGCGGCGCGCTCGGCAAAGTGGCCGCCAAGCTCTTCGGCAAGGTACCGGCCATCCAGATCCGGGAAGACCTGCGGCGTTTCAAACAGCTGCTTGAGGCCGGCGAGATCGCGACGACGCGCTCATCGGCCTGAGTCGCTCTCAAACGAGGTCCGCGAGCGCCTCCGCGAGCGCTTCCGGCTGCGACAGAAACGACGAGTGGCCGCTGTCGAGCTCGATCGACCGTCGCGCGCGCGGCACGAAGCGCTCGCGCTGCCACTGCGGCGAGATCGTCCTGTCGCGCTTGCAAACGATGTAGGCCGACGGAATCTCACGCCACGCCGGGTGAGGTACCGGCTGTACGAAAGCGAGCGCCTGTTGCGGCAGAAGTTGCGCG
>JBOHZT010000177.1:0-7106 GCA_050738535.1 Steroidobacteraceae bacterium | reverse complement strand
GTACCGCCCGAGGCGCGCTGGGCGCATCTGAAGGCTCAGGCGCGTCAGCCGACCATCGGCCAACTCGTCGATGACGCCATGGCGGGTATCGAGCGCGACAACCCGGCGCTCAAGGGCGTGCTGCCCAAGGACTACGCCCGACCCGCGCTCGACAAGACGCGCCTGGGGCAGCTCATCGACCTGGTCAGCAACATCAAGGTCGGCGACGAGGCGAGCCGCGCCAAGGACGTGCTCGGCAGGGTCTACGAGTATTTCCTGTCTCAGTTCGCGAGCGCGGAGGGCAAGAAGGGCGGGGAGTTCTACACGCCCCGCTGCGTCGTCAAGCTCTTGGTCGAGATGCTCGAGCCGTATCGCGGCCGGGTGTATGACCCCTGCTGTGGCTCCTCCGGCATGTTCGTGCAGTCGGTCGAGTTCATCCGCGCGCACGCCAACGGCAATGGTAATGGCGGCAAGGCCCGGGCGGACATCTCGATCTACGGCCAGGAATCGAATTACACGACCTGGCGCCTGGCGAAGATGAATCTCGCGATCCGCGGCATCGACGGCCAGATCGCCCACGGCGACACGTTCCACAACGACCGACACCCGGACCTCAAGGCGGATTTCATCCTGGCCAATCCGCCGTTCAATGTCTCGGACTGGGGCGGAGAGCGCCTGCGGGAGGACAGGCGGTGGCAGTATGGCGTGCCGCCGGTCGGCAATGCGAACTTCGCCTGGGTGGAGCACATCGTGCACCACCTCGCTCCCGCCGGCGCTGCCGGCTTCGTGCTCGCCAACGGCTCGATGTCTTCGAACCAGTCGGGGGAAGGGGAGATCCGCAAGAACCTCATCGAAGCGAACCTCGTCGATTGCATGATCGCGCTGCCGGCGCAGCTCTTTTACTCGACGCAGATCCCGGCGTGTCTCTGGTTCCTCGCGCGGAATCGCAAGAACGGCAAGTTCCGCGACCGGCGCGGCCAGGTCCTCTTCATCGACGCGCGCAAGCTCGGGCGGATGGTGGATCGCACGCACCGTGAGCTCACCGACGAGGACGTGGCGCGCATCGTGAACACCTATCACGCCTGGCGCGGGGAGAAGGGCGTTGGCGAGTATGCGGATGTAGCAGGCTTTTGCAAGAGCGCGCCGCTCGAGGAGATGCGCAAGCACGGCCACGTGCTCACGCCCGGACGGTATGTCGGTGCCGAGGCGCAAGAAGACGACGGCGAGCCGTTCGAGGAGAAGATGAAACGGCTTACGGCTCTGCTGCGAGAACAGCAGGCCGAGGCCGCGAAGCTCGATGCTGCGATTTCCGCTAACCTGAAGGAGCTGGGGCATGGCGGGTGAGCCGCTGCCGGAAGGTTGGTGCTTTGCGAAGCTCGGGGACCTCGGCGAAGTAAACCGGGGGCGCTCGCGTCACCGACCTCGCTATGCGGAACATCTGTATGGTGGCCCATATCCATTCATTCGGCTCTATTGAGAAACGAGTGGGTTATGCGGCCGCGTAGGGGTTGATCCGGGAGAAGTCGAGCTTGCCGGCAATGAGGAAGATGATCATGCGGATCGTGCGGAAGCGACCATACCCGCGGGCCTTGCGCTTGGCGGCCTGGAACAACCCGTTGATGGCCTCGAGGAAGCCGTTGGTCTGCCTGGAGGTCACCCAGGCGAGGATGCCCTCGAGATGACTGCGGATCATCTCGGCGACCTCCTTCATCGGCTCGACTTTCGAGCGCAGCACGTTACTGCATCAGCGGTTCAGCAGCAGGTGCACGACGTTCAGCTGCTTGCGGGTGAGAATGTCGCGCAGTTGCTCGCGGTAATGCCAGGCGCGGGCGGTGCGGGTCGTGGTCATGCGGGCGAGGAGCCCATCGAGCTCGGCGCGCTGTGCGGCGGTGAGCTTGCCGCGATCCTTCAGCAGCACCCAGCGCAGCCCTTTCAAGCTCGGGTCGAGCTTTTGCTCGATCCGGCGCATCTTGTCGATTGCCTCGGAGGCATGGGCGATCACGTGGAACTTGTCGAAGGTGATCTTGGCGTTGGGCAGATGGTCGGTGACGCCGCGGATGAAGGCGGGCGACATGTCGATGCTGACGGAGTCGATCTGCGTGGGCCTGCCGCGATGGGCGCGCAGGTTCGCAACGAAAGCCTCGACGGTCGTGGCTTCCTTGCCCTCGGCCACGAAGAGCACTCGCCGCCGTGCCGGATCAGGGTCGGCATCGGCGAAGAGCGTCACGTACTCCTGCCCCTTGGCGCGGGAGGTCTCATCGAGCGCCACCCGTCGGACCTCACTGAGGTCGGCTGCACTCACCGCCTCATCCACATACTTTTCGCACACCGCCATGATCCGGTGGACCGAGAGCCCGCTGATGCGCGAGGCGCCCGTGAAGGTCGTCTCCCGCGCCAAAAGCAGCACGAACGCCTCAAACAGCAGCGAGAAGCCGGAGAGCTT
Source organism: Steroidobacteraceae bacterium (assembly GCA_050738535.1). Classification (GTDB taxonomy): domain Bacteria; phylum Pseudomonadota; class Gammaproteobacteria; order Steroidobacterales; family Steroidobacteraceae; genus JASHUC01. The sequence continues at coordinate 4,684 of JBOHZT010000177.1, read as the reverse complement.
GCCCGCCCAGGGCGGGATGACTTGCGCGACCTTACCGTCCGGCAGCTTCACCCGGGGCAGCCGCACCTCGAGTGCGCACTCGTGCTGGAAGAAGTTCAGGTGCCGGTAGGTCTTGCTCACCGTGTCGTGCACCGGATGCTCCCCGCTCTGCCCCGGTACGGCAAAGCGGCTGCCAACCTCAAAATCGACGCGGATATTCAGCGTCCTTTGGCTCGGTTCGAACTTGATTCCGGCGATGAACCAGGGGCTGCCGATGCCCAATGCCGCCTCGAAGATCTTTTCAGTAACCATTGCGACCCTTCCGTTTGCTGCGAGCTGAGATCGTACCGCAGCAGAGGGGCGGCGCAGTGCCACCCAGCCGTGGCGTTTCCCCGATGGGTCCACAGGCGCTCGCTACGCTCGCCCGACCGCTTGGCCCGGCTGCTGGATGCGCCGGCCCGTCGGTCGGCTGCGGCACTGGGGACTACCGGGAAAACCGCGCCACTTCAGGTCGCATTGCCCACTCGGAATTCAATAGAGCCATTCATTCAGACGGGGGATATCAAGAACTCAAACGGTCGCATCACGGCCTATCAACAGACCTATAGCGAGGCTGGACTCGCCCAAAGCCGATTGTGGCCTGCCGGTACGATGTGCATCACCATTGCCGCGAATATCGCTGAGACCGGAATTCTTGTTTTTCCGGCGTGTTTCCCAGACTCTGTGGTCGGCTTCATCGCGAAGGACGCGAAATGCGACGTTCGGTTTGTCGAATATACGTTTCGGCATTTGCGGCAACACATCCAACACGAAGCTTCGGGGAGCGTGCAGAACAACATCAATCTTGAGACGCTGGACCGATTGCGGTTCCCATTCCCTCCGCTCGCAGAACAACGAGCTATCGCTCACATCCTCGGCGCTCTCGACGACAAGATCGAGCTCAATCGCCGCATGAGCGAGACGCTCGAGGCAATGGCGCGATCGCTGTTCAAGTCGTGGTTCGTGGATTTCGATCCCGTGCGGGCCAAGGAGGAGGGGCGGGATCCGGAGCTGCCGAAGGAGGTCGCGGACCTGTTTCCGAGCCGATTCGTCGAGTCGGAGATCGGGGAGATTCCGGAGGGGTGGGGAGTGGGGACTCTTGCCGACGTTATCGAGCCGCTCCGCGATAACGGGAACCCGCTGGACTACTCGGACGTCCTGTTCAGGCACTTCAGTATTCCGGCGTTCGACAACGGGCAATGGCCCGCATTGGAACGCGGTGAGGCAATCAAGAGCCAGAAGTCTCGTGTGCCTCCCGGCGCGGTGCTGATGTCGAAACTGAATCCTGAGATCGAGCGCGTGTGGCTGGTGGATGTGCAACCGCGTGATCGCGCAGTCTGCTCGACAGAGTTTCTTGTACTCCGTCCGCGCTCGCCATACGGGCGCGCGTATGCATACTGCCTCGGACGTTCGTCGGCGCTGAGGCAGCAACTCCAAGGACTCGTGACGGGCACATCGAAGAGTCATCAACGCGCACAGGTCGGTTCGATCCTCACGTTGGCGACCGTGATGGGGCCGAAGCCGCTTATCGCTCAGTTCCAAAAGGCGGCCGAACCACTCCTCGCGCGTACCCTTGAGTGCCGGCGCGAATCCCACACCCTAGCCGCTCTGCGCGACGCGCTGCTGCCCAAGCTCATCTCCGGCGAGCTGCGAGTCAGGGCCGCTAAAGACTTACAGCAGGCAGCTGTATGAGTGCAGCCACCAAGATCGCGAGTTGGGTTCAGAAGAAGCCCATGATCTTGATTCGCTTCGATGAGGCATTCTCCGCATCGCTCCTCGAGTCTCGGCAGGGTTTCGAGCGCCTCACCATCGTGAAGCCGCATTCGGTTCTCCAAGCTTTCAAGCTGCCGACGCTCTGTGTGTTGGAAGTTCAGGAGCATGACGGCACGAAGTGCTACCTGGCGACAGCAACTCGCAAGGAGGCAGTGAGCACCTTTGACTCCCGGCTGACGGTCAAGAAGCTTTGTCCAATCACAGCCTCATCGCTGGGCGGGCTAAAGGCGCAGGTGACCGACACGCACATGAAGCGGCTGATAAAGGACCGTATTCCCGCAGATGGGGGATGGTCCAGCCTCTCGCCCAAGCTCAGCGCTCACCTCATTGGAGTGCTGGCACGAGATTCGGGCAATCACGCAGCGCTGGACACGGCGTTCTCCCTGCTCCCGCAACTGCGGCGCGCGCCCCATTCCCAATGGGCACAGGAAGACGCCATTCAGTCTGCTATGACCGCATTTAGTCTCCGGAGTTCGGACTCACCAGATCAAATCATTCTGAAGCGCGGCGCATCGTCTGGCCTCAGCTTGATTGGGGCCTGCCTTTACGAGGACAACGTGGTGCATGCGGATGCATCACGACTGCCTGGGTTCGATGCCATCGCGCCCGACGTCACCGGGCGCGCGGTCTTTCAGAAGGGTGGCGAGCGGTTGATTATCTACACCGCGAACAAGCTGCCCCTTGAGAAGATGCTCGGGGTCGACCTGATCTATATAAATGAGACCCGCGGCAGCGTTGTAATGGTCCAGTACAAGATGCTCGAGGAGGACAATCACGGTCGCGCAGGGCGGGATTGGTTGTTCCGGCCTGACAGGCAATTGCGCAAGGAGATTTCGCGAATGCGATTGCCGGAGTTTTCCGTGTCGCTGGGGGACTATCGGCTAAGCCGGAACCCGTTCTTCTTCAAGTTCGTGAAACGTAGGGTCGTGGATGACTCGCATCAGTCTTTTCTTGTATCGCTGGACCACCTCAATCAGCTTCTCGCTGCCCCTAAGACCAGAGGGCCGAAGGGAGGCGTTCGCGTCAGCTACGAAGCCTTGGACGGTACCTACTTGCGGGAGGGCGACATGCTCGCGCTGATCCGCTCGGGCTATGTCGGAACGCACCGCGCCGAGACTGAAGCGCTCGCGACGATCATTGCCGAGGTTGCTAAGGGCAACAGGGCCGTGGTGCTTGCTTGGCAGCGGAAGGTTCGAGACGAAAGCACCTTACGAGATGCTGCGCCGCGAGAGCGCTCGCTTTGTGCTGGGCCAGGATGAAGTGTTGACATGAGTGCGGACTTCACCGAATCCGTCGTCGAAGAAGCCGCCCTTGCTGGGCTGCAGAGCGACGGCTCGCAGACCATTCACGGCCCCGACATCGCTCCGGACTTGCCGGCGGGCGAGCGGGCGAATTGCGGCGAGGTGATGTTTGCCCACCGGTGGCGCCGGGCGCGGCCGCCGAAGCTCGTCGCAGAAGCCCTGCGGGCACGCGATCCCGATCGGATCGCCGGGAGGGTCGTATGACGGGGGAGGCGCCGGGCGGGGAGGTCATGGTCTACGACGCGCCCGAGGGAGGGGCGCGGGTAGAGGTTCGGCTGGACCGCGATACGGTCTGGCTCACCGAGCGGCAGATGTCTGAGCTGTTCGACACGCCGACGGACAATAGCGGACTGCACGTCAAAAGTGTCGGTAGCGACAACGAGTTAGAAGAGCATGCAACAGCCGAGGAGTTTTCGGTAATTCGAGCCGAGGGTAGCCGCCAAGGGCCCCTTCTCCGGGAGACAGCATGACATCGAGATCGACGAACACATCGCGACCCCTGGCTCGCATCGAGTACCTGAAGGTCAAGAACTATCGCGCTCTGCACGAGGTTGAGTTCAAGGATCTGACGCGCTTCACCGTCCTCTTGGGTCCGAACGGTAGCGGTAAGTCGACAGTGTTCGACGTCTTCGCGTTCTTAGCGGAATGCTTTGACCTCGGATTGCGCCGCGCCTGGGACAAGCGGGGGCGGGCGCGGGAACTCAAGACACGAGGCGGAGAGGGCCCGATCTCCATCGAGATCAAATACCGCGAGCCCGGTTATCCGCTGATTACCTACCATCTGGCCGTGGATGAGCGAGCAGGGGCGCCGATCGTGGTCGAGGAGTGGCTGCGGTGGAAGCGGGGCAGTCATGGCCAGCCGTTCCGCTTCCTGGAGTATCGAGAAGGTCACGGTAAGGCGGTGAGTGGCGAGCAGCCGGACGAGCAGGATAAGCGGATTGAGATACCGCTCAAGTCCGCGGACCTGCTGGCAGTCAATGCGCTCGGGCAGTTTGCGGATCATCCCCGCGTGGCCGCGTTAAGGGACTTCATCACCGGGTGGTACGTCTCGTACCTGTCGGCAGAGAGCGCGCGCGGCCAACCCGAGGCCGGTCCACAGGAGCGGCTGTCGAGATCCGGTGACAATGTTGCCAACGTCATCCAGTACCTCGCGGAGCAGCACGGTAAGCGGCTAGAGAAGATCTTCGAAGTGCTACGCCGTCGCGTCCCGCGGATCGAGCGTGTGCTTGCGGAGACGATGCCAGACGGCCGCTTGCTGCTGCAGATCAAGGACGCCCCGTTCAACAATCCGGTTCTGGCGAAGTTTGCATCGGACGGCACGCTCAAGCTGCTGGCGTATCTTGTCCTGCTATACGATCCGGCTCCCCCGCCATTCATCGGCATCGAAGAGCCGGAGAACTTTCTCCACCCGAGGCTGCTGGCGGAGCTGGCCGAGGAGTGTCGCGCGGCGACCGATCGCACTCAGCTCCTGGTAACCACCCATTCACCCTTCTTCCTCAACGCACTGCGTCCCGAGGAGGTGCGAGTGCTGTGGCGAGATGAGCAAGGGTATACGAGGACCGAGCGAGCGGTGGACCGGCCGGGTGTGAGGG
>JBOHZT010000176.1:0-7140 GCA_050738535.1 Steroidobacteraceae bacterium | reverse complement strand
ATCGATGGCTGACTGGCTCCAAAAAGAGCTACGACGCTCGATTGCACGGGCAACTCGCGCCGGCGAAGCGCATCTCGCCAAGGTGCCCCGCGCCGTCGATGCTTACTATGACGCACGCAAGTCACGCCTTGTCGTCGAGCTGACCAATGGCGTCATTTTGATGCTCCCGCCGCACCTATTACAGGGTTTGCAGAGCGCCACGCCCGCGCAGATCGCAAAAGTCGAGCTCACCCCGTTCGGTACTGGACTGCACTGGGAAGAGCTGGATGTCGACCTCCGTGTTGCGGGTCTTGCGAGTGGTGCTTTCGGCTCGAAGAGTTGGATGAGTGAGCTCGCGCGCCACGCGGGCTCGCGAACCTCGGCGCGCAAGGCCGCGAGCTCGCGCGAGAACGGCAAGAAAGGCGGACGCCCGCACCTCAGGAGCCAGTCCTGAGCCGAGCGAGAGGCCCTATTGACCCATAATCCCCGAAATATTAACATCTAGCGTTAGATTTCCGGGGTTTAAAATGATCGCAAGGCGGCTCCAGGCGCAGCTCGAGCAATGGCTCCAGCGCATGCCAGCCGTCGTCCTGCTCGGCCCTAGGCAAGTCGGCAAGACGACCCTGGCACGGCAAATCGCCTCCGACCGCGAGACACGCGCTCTGTACCTCGATCTCGAGCGTCCCGTCGATGTGCGGCGGCTGCAAGATGCAGATGCGTTCCTTCGCGCTCAGAGCGGCAAGCTCGTCGTCATCGACGAGATCCATCGCGCCCCGGCGCTCTTCGAGGTCTTAAGGGGAATCATCGACGACCGCCGAGCGGCGGGGGACCGGACCGGACATTTTCTGCTGCTCGGCTCCGCGGCGATCGAGCTCATGCGGCAAGCCTCCGAGACGCTCGCCGGCCGCATCGCGTATGCCGAGCTTGCGCCCATCGACGCATCGGAGCTTCCGCCCGAGGTCCGGACCTGCGATCGCCTCTGGACACGCGGCGGCTTTCCGGACAGCCTTCTGGCCGCCGCGGACGCCGCGAGCCTCGATTGGCGGCGAGCCTTCATTCGCAGTTATCTCGAACGCGACGTCCCAATGTTCGCGCCGCGCATGCCGGCGGAGACCATCGGCCGGCTCTGGACGATGCTGGCTCACGCTCAGGGCACACTGCTCAACGCATCGAGGCTCGCTACGAGCCTCGAGGTGTCCGCGCCCACCGTGGGGCGTTACATCGACCTGCTCGTCGACCTGCTGCTGGTTCGCCGGCTGCGACCCTGGAGCGGCAATGTCGGCAAGCGCCTCGTGCGCACCCCGAAGGTCTACATCCGCGACAGCGGCCTCACGCACGCGCTGCTCGATCTCGAGAGCTGGGAGGACGTGCTCGGCCATCCGGTCGCCGGCACGAGCTGGGAAGGCTTCGTCATCGAGAATTTGATTGCGGCCGCGGGGGACAGACGTACGCCGTACTTCTTTAGGACAGAGGACGGCGCAGAGATCGATCTCCTCTTCGAGCGCGGCGGCGCCGTCGAGATGACGATCGAGATCAAGCGCTCGAGCGCCCCTGCCTTGTCCCGTGGCTTCAACCTCGCGCGGCGGTCACTCGGGTGCCGCGAGGCCTACCTCGTCCACGGTGGGGCCGAAAGCTGGCCGATGCCGGATGGCATCCTCGCCATCTCGCTCGGCGACCTGATGAGACGCCTCATCGGCAAGACGGGCTGACTCAGTCGGAATGCGGAGGGCCTCGCGGCCCGCGAAGACCCTCACGCTCCTCAGCGCTCCCCGCTGAGCGGTGTCTCCTTCGCCGCCTTCGCCCCCTTGCTCCCTTGCGGCCAGGCGCGCAACGGCCCCGGCAGCGCCTTCTCCGCCACCGCCTCGAGCGCCTCCTCGTGCCGGCGGAAGTAGAGCCAACCCCACGCACAGGCAATGCAAAACGCCACGAAGATCCCGAGGCCTGCATAGGCGAGCACCTGCTCGGAGGTCTGCCCGAGCCCGTACGCCCCGAGCCCGTAGATGCACGTCCACACCAAGATCGCCGCCGCGTTGATGGGGAAGAACTTGCGCCAGGGCATCGAGTTCGCGCCGGCGAGGAAGGACTCCCACGCCCGCAAGAGCATCACGAAGCGCCCGACGAAGACGATCGGGCTGCCGTAGCGCAGGTAGAGGTACTGCACGAACTTCAGCCGCTTGACGTTGAGCCGCACGTAGTGGCCGTACCGATTGAGGAGCCGGAACCCGAACAGGTCCCCGACCAGATAGGAGACGTTGTCCCCGAGAACCGCGCCACAGAACGCGAGCACGAGGACCCAGAGGATGTCGAGATGCTGGCCGTTGCGCGACACGACGCCCGCCGCGGCGATCGACGCCGCCATGAGCGCGGTCTCTCCCGGGACGAAGAAAAACCCGAAACCCTCGAGAGCGCAGAACCCGAACACGGCGTAGTAGCCCCAGGTCGCGACGATGCGATGGATGATCTCGGTCATTTGCATGGGGTCACCACCGGTCTTGCGCCTTCAGCGAATGGGCTTGACCACACCCGAGCCCCCGGAGCGTGGTCCGCTCTCGACGGGCTCCGCGTAGTAGCTCGTGAGGATGATCTTGATGGAGGCGGCGACCGGCACCGCGAGCAGCAGCCCGATGATGCCGAAGAGCACCGCGCCCGACAGGAACGCGAAGATGATCACGACCGGATGCACCCGGGCGGCACGCCCGAGCAGGATCGGCGCGATGACCTGATCGATGGAAAGCCTCAGCAGCACCGCGAAGCCGATGAGCCCCGCCATGGCGAGCAGACTCGACTGCTGGATCGCGATGAGGCTCTCGAGCGCGATCGCGGCCGCCGGTCCGATGACCGGAATGAGCTCGAGCAAGCCGACGGCGACCGCCAGCATTACCGAGTGCGGCAAATGGAAGACGGCGGTGAACCCGACCCAGGCCGTGGTCACCGTATAGAGCACGACGCAGATGAGCCCCACGAAGTACCGCCACAGCATGGGCAGGATCTTGGAGGCGATCCGGTCGACCTCGCCGCGGTACTCGGGCGGCACGAGCCAGAAGACCCCGCGCGCCACCTGCCTTCCGGAGATCAGGAAGTAGATGAGCAGCACCAGCATCAAGACCACGCCGAACACCGCCGCGAGCCCATAGCTCGTGAGCTTGATCGCGGCGCCGCCGCCGAACAATGCGCCGAGCTGCGTCGTCGCCAGCCTGTCGAGCTGTCGCACGTCGAGCGTCTGCCCCGTCACTTTGCCCGCGACGACGGCGAGCTCCGCGATCAGCTTCTGGATGAGCTGCGGGAGCTGCTGGGCGATCTGCGCGACGTCGCGGACGAGGACCCCGCCCACCCAGTACCCCAGCAATCCGAACAGTGCGAGGAGCGCCAGGTAGACCCCGACGGCCGCGATCCAGCGCGGAATCCTCAGTCGCCGATGGACCGCATCGACGACCGGGGTGAGGATGAACGCGAGCGCGGCGGCCAGGATGAAGGGCAGCAGGATCCTGCGGATGAAGAACAGGAAGACAACAACGATGATGATCGCGACGGTGAGCGGCCACCCTCCGACCTTGATGCGAGCCTCCGGCATCTCCTCTCGCGCTCCGGGAACCCGCGCCCAGGCGCTGTCCCACTCAAGCCCTAGGGAGGAGGCTGCGGCAAAAATCGCTCCCTGAAATCCCGGCTCAGGCGCCGTCCATGCCGTGCGCTTGCTTGACCGGCAGCGTCTGTGCGGACGCCAGGTAGGTGAGGAGCGCGCGTGCCGCTTCTTGCGCATCGGAGCCACCGCCGATGCCGCCGGAGAACGTCGTGATGGTCTGGATGGCCGGGGGCAGGGGTCCGATGACCGTGACGCCCGGCAAGCTCTGCAGCTCGCTCAGCTGCTGAAAGCCGAGCTCCGCCTCACCGCTCGCGACGAGCGAGCCCACCGGAATGCCGGGGCGCGGCACCACGATCCGGCTGCGGATCTGCTCGAGGATGCCCCAGCGCTCGAACAGCTTCTCGAGATAGACACCGCTCGGCCCGGTCGAATAGCTCAACGAGCGCGCCCCGAGCACCGCTCGGCGCACGGCCTCCTCGGTGTCGACCGGGGGCTGCGCGGCGCCCGCCTTGACTGCGATCGCCACGCCGGAGTTGAAGAGATCTACGCGGCTGCCGGCGACGAGCTTGCCCTCGCCGATCAGCTTGTCGATCGCAGTGCGCGCCAGCACGACGACATCGACCGCCTCGCCGGCCGCGATGCGCTTGGCGACATCGACACCACCCGCCGCTTCAGCGGCGATCGGCTGCCCCGCAGCGCGCTCGTACCGCAGCGCAAGGTCCCGGAGGACCTCCCGGGTCGCCATCGAGGACAACAGCTTCAGGGGGCGCGCCATAGGCTGAGTTTATCACCCGCTCCCGAGCAGCCCCGCGGTCACGTTGATCGCGAACCCGAGGATCGACACGTTGAACACGAACGATACGATCTCGTGGGCGATCACCGCCTTGCGGATGGGCACCGTGGTCGTCGCCACGTCGGCCGTCTGGCAAGCCGCGGCGATCGTGAACGAGAAATACGCAAAATCCCAGAACGCCGGCTCCGCCGTCCCGGGGAAGCTGAGCGGCCGGCTGTCCGGCCGAGCGCTGTAGAACATGTCCGCATAGTGGAGCGTGAACATCGTCGGCACGAGGAGCCAGGAAGCGACGACCGTGAGCGTCGCAAGCGCGAGATGCGCGCCCTGGTCGATCGGCATCGCATGCTTCAAGGTCGAGAGCAGCTCGACGATCGCGACGAGGCTCAAGAGGGCGGCGACCGTCACGACGAGGAGAATGACGGGCGCGGTCGGATCCTCGCCCTCGTAGCGCGAGCGCAGCTGTTCTGCCCCGAGCCGCGTCACGAACAGGTACGTGAGTAGCAGGAAAAGCAGGGCGCTCACGTTCCATCCGGTGAGCACCCGCGTCACCTCCGACCACGCGGGCGGGGCCGCGAGATAGGCGGCGATCCCGGCGAGCGCCGCGATGAGGATGCGCGAGTGCTGCACCACGAAGCGGGGAACCTTACGAGAGTGCATTCACGACTCGGAAAAAGCGGCGCTCGGCGCGGCAGGCTGCAACGAAGCGGGCATCGACGGTACACTGCCGCTTGCCATGAATCGAGCCTCTACAGTCGCATCCCGCGCCGCACGGCGTCTCGCCGGGCCCTGCGCCGCGCTCGGCATCGCCCTCGCGCTGGGGATGGGCTGGGCCGCGCCGAACCGCGTACAGGCGGCCGCCCCGGAGTCCGTGTTCGGCGGACCGGTGATGCTCACCTACCGGAAGGAATATCCGGTCATCCACTACACCCAGACGCCGCGGAACAATCCCGTCGCGCGCCTGCAGCGCGAGCTCGCGAGCGGTAAGGTCAAGCTCCAGTTCCACGGCGTGCGCGGATACCTCGACTCGCTGCTCGCGGCGCTCGACATCAGCCCGGCCTCGCAGACGCTCGTTTATTCGAAGTCGAGCCTGCAGACCGGCTCCATCACGGCGGCCACGCCGCGCGCGATCTACTTCAACGACCGCACGTATGTCGGTTGGGTGCAGGGCAAGCACCGGGTGATCGAGATCGCGACCATGGACCGCAAGCTCGACCAGGTGTTCTACACCCTCGCGAATGATCCGCCGGGCGGCAAGCCGCACGTGCAGCGCAAGGTACTCCAGTGCCTCGCCTGCCACGACACCTACGAGCTCTCGGGAGGCGGAGTTCCCCGGTTCCTGCTCATGTCCACCTACGTGGACGTGAAAGGGCGCCAGCTGACCCACGAGGGACAGATCATCACGAGCCAGCAGACGCCGCTCAAGTACCGCTGGGGCGGCTGGTACGTGACGGGCCTCACCGGCAAGCAGGTGCACCTCGGGAACATCCAGGTGACGAGCGTCAACCAGCTCCTGCATCTCGACAAAGTGCGCCGCGTGAACGTCACGAAGCTCGACGGCCTGTTCGACACCAAGCCCTACATCACCGACAAGAGCGACATCGTCGCCTTGCTGGTGCTGCAGCATCAGGTCGATGTCCAGAACCTCATCACGCGCGTCAATTTCGAGGTACGTGAGGCGCTCGCCAAGGCGGGCGGCAGCAAGCGCGAGCGCGCGAGCGGCGCGAAGCTCTCCGATCATACCCGGCAGGCGTTGCGGGGCTACATGGACTCGCTCGTCGACACGATGCTGCTCGACGGCGCAACCCCGTTCACCAGCAAGATCACGGGGAATTCGGGGTTCAAGGCGTGGTTCGAGTCGCAAGGCCCGCACGACCCGCAGGGCCGCTCGCTGCGCGATCTCGATCTCACGACGCGCCTGTTCAAGTACCGGATGAGCTTCCTCATCTACTCGCCGGCCTTCAACGACCTGCCCGCGTATGCGAAGAACTACCTCTACGGGCGCTTCGCGGCCATCCTCACCGGCAAGGATCTGAGCGGGAAGTACACCTACCTCGGCGACGCAGAGCGCCAGACCATCCTCGAGATCCTCAAGGCGACCAAGCCCGACTTCGCCCATTTCCTCACCGAGGGCAAGGACATCGCTTGAGCGCGCCCGCGGACATCCGCGCGCTCGAGGAGTTCGTCGATCGGCACCCGCGCCTGCTCGTCCTCACCGGCGCGGGCTGCAGCACCGAGTCCGGCATTCCCGACTACCGCAACGCGGAAGGGCGCTGGAAGCGCGCGCGGCCGGTCGAGTTCCAGGCGTTCATGGGCGAGCTCGCCGTGCGCCGCAGGTACTGGGCGCGCAGCCTCATCGGGTGGCGGCGCGTGCGCCGCGCCTGCCCGAACGGCGCGCACCGCGCCCTCGCACACCTCGAGCGCGCGGGCCGCATCGAGCTGCTCGTGACCCAGAACGTCGATGGGCTACACCAGGCCGCCGGCAGCGAGCGAGTGCTCGACTTGCACGGCCGCATCGATCGCGTCTGCTGCATGAGCTGCGGACGACAGCTCGACCGGGAGGCGGTTCAGAAGGAGCTGCTGCGCCGCAACCCCGCCTGGGCCGACCTCGATGCTGCGGACGCGCCCGATGGCGATGCCGACCTCGACGGGCGCGATTTCTCGGCCTTCGAGGATCCACACTGCACGGCCTGCGACGGCGTCCTGAAGCCCGACGTGGTCTTCTTCGGAGAGAACGTGCCGCCCGAGCGAGTCGAAGCGGCCATGCGCGGCCTCGCGCACGCCGACGCGC
>JBOHZT010000175.1:0-7209 GCA_050738535.1 Steroidobacteraceae bacterium | reverse complement strand
TTGTAACGGATCTTGATCTTGTCGCCGACGCGCAGCATGTGCGGCCGCCAGCCGGCCCGATAGAAATTGTTCACGCTATCGCCCTCGAAATGCACGGCGCGCGTGTCCCCGCCGGGACCCGAAACGATGAGCGTCAGGGTCATGTGCGGATTGATGACGCGGACGGTCTTGACGACGCCCGAGACCCATACGTTCTTCGTGAAGTCGTACTGCGCGCCCGAATGGTGCGCGAACGCGGCCGGGGCTCCCCCCGCGAAGAAGGCGATCGCCAGCAGCGCCAAGGTCGCTCGCGTGCTCATGATGCAACTCCCGTTGTCCCCTGCCGCATACGGCCGATCGGGCGCGGGCCCTCCGCCGCGTGCTCGCAAGCCTCTAGTAGATCGTGTCCGCGGCGAGTCCCTTCGCCTTCTCGAGCTTCTGGAGATGATCGAGCCAGGCCTCCTCGTTGCACTCGTAGGGGAGCAGGATGCCCTTGGGCTCGAACGCCCATTTCTTCTGCGCCTCGAGCGGTCTGGTGTAGAAGAGTGGATCGGTCAGGGTCCAGTCGTCCACCAGCACCTTGCCGCCCTTGGCATCGCGCGTGAGTCGATACCGCTCGACGATGCGCGCTTGGGCGCTGTGCGGATAGGTCTGATCTTCCTGCTCCTTGAGCGAGGTCGTCACGACCACGAGCGTCTGCCCTTCCCAGTGCGCGACGGAGTAGCCCTCCCGATCCGGAAGGCGGTCGCTTGCCGGAATGACCTTGTCGCCGAGATACAGCTGGCGGACCTCGCTCCAGGCCTCATAGAGCACCACGATGAGATCCGGCGATTGCACGATCTCCATCGGGTAGCCGCCGGAGAACATCATGTCGGCCGGCATGCCGGACCCAAGGCAATGGGCTCCGGGGCTGTCGGACGTGCCGGCGACGAGGGAGTGGTAGGTCGCCACCTTGCGCTTCGCGAGGGGCGTGAACGGCAACTCGAGCTTGCCCCGTCGAAACGGCGACTCCCCGGGCGCGAGATCCCAGGTCCACACGCCCGAGAGGTCCGGATGGCGGCCTGCGGAGTGCCATGCGCTCGGATGCGACCTCGGCTGCTGCGCGGCAGCGGCATGCGCGGGCCTGGCGGCGGCTCCCGCAGGCGGGCCGGCGAACGACGCACACCCCGCGAGCGCGACAAGCGCGCCAGCCAGACCGAGGCTGAGCGCCGCGCTCCGGAGCAGATCGAGCGAGCGGCTCCGGCGTCCGCTCATGCTACTTCGGCGCCGCCACCTTGACGTGGCTCTCCTTCTCCGCCTCGGCGTGTCCCTGCGCCGTGCTCGGCAGATACTCGTCCGTGCTCGGCAGGCACTCGTTCTCCGGGATATCGCTCTCGTCCTCGCGGATCCAGCGCTTGGTGCTCTTCCACTCCCCCTTCCACATGTCGGGGTCGGTCATCGTGAACTGATCCACCAGCGTGTGGCCATGGTCGGCGAGCGTGATGCGCTCGACGATGTGCAGCTTCTCCGAGATCGGGATGCCCATGTCGATGTAGTGGTGATCCGTCGCGAAATATCGCGTATCGACGATGAGCGCGTCCTTCGTCCAGTGCCCGATCGACTCGCCGTTGTAGGTGTCGACCGAAACCTCGAAGGGCGTGTGCTTGCGGCCGTCCGTGTAGATGACGCGGAGGCTGTCGAAGAATCCATCGATCATGAACACGGCCGTCGGCATCTGGATGATGTCGATGGGCCAGACCCGGGTGAGGATCATGGGCATGCCGATCGGCCAGCACTTGCCGCTCGCGTCGCGGAACGACTTGTGCGCCTTGCGCGCGGCGGCGGCGAGCTTCATGGCCTGCTGGCCGGCCTTGTAGAACTGCGGATAGGGCGGCCCGAACATGAAGTCCGAGAACGCATGGCGGAGATTGATGAACCAAGTGCCCGTCAGATTGAACGGCGGCTTCGGCCTGGGCTTCGCCAGGTTCTGCGGCGCGAGCGCGCCGTAATACCCGTCGTGCTTCTGGGCGAGGTTGTTCTCTTGCTGTGGGCCGAGGCCCTTGCGCAGGTTCTGCGCGCTGGCTACCGAGAGCGTGAGCGAGAGCGTGAGCGCCACCGCCACCAGCAAGCGGCCGCACGCCGCGCCGGACTCGAGTCGATTCATGCTACCCCCTTCTTCTGCGTCCCCGTCGGGCCCGCGACTCACTTCTCGCCCGGACGCTTCTGCTCCCCGCCGAGGTACTTGCCGTTCGGCAGGATGATCGAGACGTACTGTCCACCCGGCGCCCCGTCACGCAGCGGCCTCACGGTCACCGTGACTTTGTCGCCCGGCTTGATGGTATTGCGCCGCCAGCCCACGCGGATCAGGTTGTTGGGGCTGTTCATCTCCACCGCCCAGACGGACGTGGTGCCGTCCTCGTTCGGGACGCTCACGCTGAAATTGGTGTGGGGGTTGGTCCAGTGGAAATCGACCACGGTGCCCTTGATGACGACCTCCTTGCTGAGATCGAACATGGCGCCCGAGTGATGGGCCAGCGCGGCCGTCGAGAATAGCGCGACCGCCACTGCGTATACGATGGCCATCGGCCAGCTGCGGACCCCGTGGCGCAGGCCGCACGCGATCCTGCGGCTTCGCGAAGCGCCCGCCAGCGGACTTCCGCGACGATTGTTCATCATATGGGTATGGCTCCTCATGCTCCGCGGTCTTGCGGCAGCTTCCCCCATCGCGCGGTTCACTACAGACCGTGTGCCGCCACTCGGCACCGGCTCGCCGCCCGATAGGCGCTCGGCACGGCCCACTTCGGGGCGGCATCTCGGTTGACAGGTCAATGATAACCTGGGGCGGCGACCCTGGCCATCCGCGACGCGAAGCATTACGGGAACCGCGCCGTCGTTTACCTCCACGCTAGTGCCGTTCCTGAGGCAAATGCCGTTCCAGCCTGCCTCCTCGTCGAAACGCCCAATTGTGACTCGCATGGTAGGACCCATTGACGTGCGCGAAAGGCTCATACTAAGCTGTAGTACGTTCATGCGAGAAGCACAGGTGCACAGACACCGGCTTCGAAATCGAACGGACATTACGTCGCCGTCGCGGATTGGGGGGAATTCCATGTACGAGCGGTCGCAACCTCAGCAAGTGCCGTTGCACATGCGCGCTATGTCGCCGTGTCGATTCGTCGTGATGATTGCGGTCGTGGCGGGGCTCGGCCTTGGCCGCGCGGCCATCGCGCAGGATGCCGGGACGCCGCCGCCTCCGGCAAGCGCGTCCACCAACAATGCCACACTCAGCGAGGTCGTCGTCACAGGTTCGCGCATCGCGCGCTCGACGTTCAACACGCCGAATCCCGTCACCGTGCTGAATGCGAAGACCATTCAGAATCTTGGCCTCACCAACGTAGGCGAAGTGCTGGGCGAGCTGCCGCAGAACTCCAACTTCTTCGCCGCCAACAACGTCGGGCTGGGCAACTTCAACGTGGGTGCCCAGCTTGCGAACCTGCGCGGCTTGAACCCCTTTTTCGGCACACGCACGCTGACTTTGATCGATACGGAGCGTGTCGTCCCGCAGGCCACGGGCGGTGGCGTGGACTTGACGCTGATCCCCTCGATGCTGGTGTCGAGGGTGGAGGTGGTCACGGGTGGCGCTTCCGCCGTCTACGGGTCCGACGCCATTGCCGGAGTGGTCAACGTCATACTCGACAAGCACCTACAAGGATTCAAAGGCCAAGTCGACTACGGGCAGACGTCGCACCACGACGGCGGGGATTCGCATGTCTCCGTGGCTTACGGCACGGATCTCGGAAGCCGCGCCCACATCATCGCCGGCGCCGAGTACGAGAACTCGGAGGACATCGGCATCTGTGCGCAGGTACGCGACTGGTGCAAGTCTGAGTATGGGCTGTTCACCAACAGCTTGTATGCCGGAGCCCCGGCAAGCTCCGGTAGGCCGGCCATTCCGCCGAATGGGCTCCCCCATTACATCATCGGTCCCAACGCGACGCTCGCGAATCAGAGCCAGACCGGCGTTCTGACGCCGTGCAACGTATCCACGCCGGTCTGCATCCCGTTCGGGCCTCAGTGGCTCATCAACTCCGCCGGAACCGCAGCCACACCCTTCAATCCCGGCAAATACGCCGATGGAGCGGGTACCTTCGGCTTCAGCCAGGGCGCCGACGCCCCGAACATCGGAGCCTACGACGGCACCACGATCAAACCGGCCGTCAAGCGCTACACGGGGCTCGCGGATCTGGAATACGAGATTACGGACAATCTCCGCTCCTTCGTGCAAGTCGACTATGCGCACAGCGACGCGATAAATCCCGTGGCGAACGGCGCCATCGGCCCGATCGCGCTCGAGGTCGCGAACGGCGTGTTCGTGCCGCTCAGCAGCCACATCTCGCCTGATAATCCCTATTTGCCGGCGCAGTTCAAGCCGGGCGGCGCGGACGCGCTGCCACCGGGCGGAGCGCTGCTGGGCTACGACATGAATGCGATCTATCCGGCTCGCAACGAAACCACCAATCGCGTGATACGTGTCACCGGTGGACTGAACGGTGCCGTCGCCGGGACCTGGACGTGGGACGGGTACTTCGAGTATGGCGACAATTACAACGACCAGGCCCTTTATCACAACGTCGTCGGTACGTTCCTTCAACAAGCGCTCGACGCGGTTCAGGACCCCACCACGGGCGACATCGTGTGCCGCTCTGGAGCGCCGGGCTGCGTTCCGCTCAATCTGTTCGGCAGCGACGGTGCCAATCCGGCGGCGCTCGCCTATGCGTTTCGCACGCTCAAGGAGTTTTCCTCGCTCAAGGAGGAGGTGCTCTCGGCAAACATTCGCGGCAACCTCTTTCAGGGGTTCGGCGCAGGCCCGATCAAGGCCGCATTCGGACTGGAGGGTCGTCGCGATACGGCCAATGTCACCCATGACCTAGCCGATCAACCTTTTTATGACGAATACTTTCTGAGCTACGGTCTCGATTACGCGGGCAAGATCTCCGTGCTGGAAGGGTACGGCGAGATCAACCTGCCGGTGCTCAGGAATTTGCCCTTTGCTCATTCCCTCTCGTTCGACGTTGCAGCGCGCGAGACCGACAACACGAACGAGAACCAGACCGCTGGGTCCGCGACCGAGGGCGAGTCGGTGACTCACAACATCGCCAGCTGGAAGGTCTCAGGTATCTGGGACCTGACCAACTGGTTCCGGCTCCGTGCCACGCGCTCACGCGACGTGCGCGCAGCGGGCTTCCGCGAGCTATATGAATCCTACGCCGTCACGGCTGGTGGACCGTTCGGCACGGTCACCAATCCCGTCAACCAGCAAAGCGAGGTCGTTACAGCCCTCACCGGCGGCAGCATCAATCTTTCGCCGGAGAAAGCCGATACCACGACCATCGGCCTCGTATTTTCGCCGAAATCAGGTCCTCTCGATGGGCTCCAGTTCTCCGCCGACTGGTACCGCATCATCATCAACAATCCGATCGCGGGTCCGCCATTTGGCCTCGGCGTTCAAAATATAGTGAACCTCTGTTATCAAGGCGAGCAGGCCTTCTGCAATCGCATTACCTTCGGAACGCCTGGTGACTTTGGCACCATACAGACGGTCAACAACACGGCTGTGAATCTCGGCCGATTCGAGACACGCGGAGTGGACTTCGAGACCGATTACCGCCTGCCGCTTCAGGACCTGAGCAACAGCTTGCGCGGCGATCTCAGCTTCCGCCTGCTGACCTCGTTGCTTTACAACATGACCGTCGATAACGGGCTCGGTTCACCCCCGGTCGATTACGCGGGTCAGACAGGTCCGACCGCGGCCTTCGGCGGCTTCAATACCTCGCCGCGCTGGCAATCGAATTTGTTCATGACCTACGCCACTGGTCCACTGACGGCGACGCTGCAGGTTCGGTGGATCGGGCGAGGCTCGTATGAGGCGATTACGGCCTTCGGGGGCGCGCCGATTGTGCCGGGTGACTCCAGCTATTCATCGACCAATCCGAACAGCATCAACACCAATTCCGTCGCCTCGGCGTACTACTTGAACCTCTCTGGATCCTACAATATCGGCGAGCACCTATCAGTGTTCGCATCGATCGACAACCTTCTCAACAAGGATCCGCCGATCGCTCCGGGCGGCAACGGATATCCGACGAACCCGGTCTACTTCGACACGTACGGCATGACCTGGAAGGCGGGCGTGCGCTTCAGATTCTGAGCCCCGCGCGGCCAGCGGGGCGCCTGCTCGACCGGCCACGACGCACGAGTGGGCACGTTCGGCGCAGCTGGAGGTTAAACTGCAGCGGGTTCGACGTCGGGTGCGGCAGCAGCCGCCGTGATGGCATCGATCGTCGGTTCAGCAATGGCCTCGCCAGCGGATTCGGGGCTGCTGCCTTGCGCTGCGGCCGGAGCCGGCCCGCGCCGCGCCTGCGCACCGCGCACCGGATGCGACGGCGGCAGCGCGGTGTGCCGCCGCACCACATCGACGGTGCCCTCGATCGTGAAGACGAAGCCGTCGGGCGCCACCTCGATGCTCTTCGAGCCATGCCGAGGCAGGGGGATGCGGCACTTCCAGCAGTAGCGGATGAAGGCGGCGGCCATGATGGGCAGCTCGAACTTGCGGCGCTCCACTGTGTCGGTGCCGCGGCGCTGCACGACGAGCAGCAAGTGCGGCTCCGGCTCGGATTCGATCCGAGCATCCAAGAGGGCGCCGAAGGCGAGCGCCCCTCCTTGCTCACAATCGAGCTCGAGCGCCGCATCGACCGCCGTCTCGAGCGGCAGTCGGAGCTTGCGGACTTCGTGGACCGGAACTTTAGCCATGGGCAGGGTTGCGGAAATTTGAGGAGCGACACCAAGCCGCGCGACAGCATCGAACTTGCAGCGAGAGCGGCGCTTGCGCCGTGATCCTCGTCACGCCGGTCGCGATCCACCTCCCACTGGAATGCGCAATCGCGACGCAGCCGGCACTCCGAGGCGCCCGAGCGTGAAGCTGCTAGAATTCGCGGGAATGTTTTTTTTAAGGCCCCAGCGCGCCAGTGAGCGGACCCATGACTGCGTATTCCGAGCTCAAGCTGCACATCGACGGAGAGTGGATCGGCGCCGGTCACCGGCGCGTCCACCGGGTGGTGAACCCCGCCACGGGTGGGACGCTCGGGGAGCTGCCGCTCGTCGACGCGGCGGATCTCGATCGGGCGCTCGGGGCGGCCGAGCGGGGCTTCCGGGAGTGGAAGCGCTCGACCCCCGAGGAGCGCGCGCGGGTGC
>JBOHZT010000174.1:0-7210 GCA_050738535.1 Steroidobacteraceae bacterium | reverse complement strand
GGCGGCTGCAGCGCGCTTTCGGGTACTCCCTCGATCAGGGGCAGTGGGACGAGGCCGCGGCGCTCTTCGCGACCGATGCGACCCTGGAGATGGGCCTCGATGGGGTCTTCGTCGGACAGGGGCGGATCCGCGAATACCTGCGCGCGCTCGGCGGCGGGCGCACCGGACTCGCGGCCGGCGAGATCCACGAGTGGTTCCAGCTGCAGCCGGTCGTCCACGTGAGCCCCGACGGGCTGCGCGCGCGCGCGCGCTGGCGCGCCTTCTTGATGGCCGGCGAGTTCGGCAAGCGCGCCCTGTGGGGCGAGGGGCCCTACGAGGTCGAGTACCTATGCGAGGACGGGATCTGGAAGATCGAGCATCTGCATTGGTACCAGACGTTCATCGTGCCCTACGAGGGCGGCTGGATCGACAACCCCGACGCGACGCAGGGGCACCTCGCCGCCGCGGGGGCGCCAGCGCCCGATCGCCCGCCGAGCGAGCGCTACGAGACGTGGCCTGGCGTCTACATCCCGCCCCAGCACTACGAGACGCCCACGGAGACGTTTCCGGCGCTGGCGGCGGTCGAGACCGGCGCAGACCCGGCCACGGAGGCGCTTGCGCGCGCGCTCGGTGAGCTCGAGGCGCGGCTGCGGTGTGTGCATGACGTGCTGCAGATCGAGAACCTGGTTGCGGAGTACGGGTATTGCCTCGACAAGCAGCGCTGGGAGGCGTTCACGCGGTTGTTCACGCAAGAGGCGACCATGGAGATCTCCGAGCGCGGCATCTATGTCGGACGCGCGAGCATCCGACGGGCCCTCGAGCTCTTCGGTCCGCAAGGCGTCGAGCGCGAGCACGTGCACAACCACATCCAGATGCAGCCCATCGTGCACCTCTCCGCGGACGGGACCCGCGCCTGGGTGCGCAGCCGCGCCTTCAGCCAGCTCGGCGTCTTCCGGCGCGGCGGGATCTGGCACGGCGGCGTCTACGAGAACGCGCTCGTGAAGGACGCGGGCCACTGGAAGCTCGAGACGGATCACGTCTACACGACCTACTTCGCCCAGTGCGCCGGCGGCTGGACGAACGGCGCCCGGCCGACCGCCAAGGTGAGCAAAGACATACCGCCCGACCGTCCGCCGAGCGTCATCTACGAGTCGTTTCCCGAGGTCTACATCCCGCCCTTCCATTATCGGCATCCGGTCACCGGTCAGGCGATCGCGACGCCCGGGGGCACCGCGGACCGCGTGTCGTCGGGCCCGGCGGCGAGCTCAGCGGCGGCAGGCCGGTCAGCGAGCGGCCGAGAGTCACCGCCCGATGCAGGCGCACGCGCCGGCACGGCCGACAGCGCCGCCTTCCAGGCACTTGGCGCACTCGATGCCAAGCGCCTTCCGGCCGAGTTGCGCGCGCTTCCGGAGCGCGTCGCCGCGCTGCAGCGGCGGACCGAGCGGCTGGCGGACGAGCAGGCGATCGAAACGCTGCAACGCAGCTACGGATATTTCGTCGACAAGGCGCTCTGGAAGGACGCGGCGGATCTTTTTACGCAGGACGGCACGCTCGAGATCGGCGGCCGCGGGGTGTTCGTGGGACGCAAGCGGGTTCTCGAGTATCTCGAATGGCTCGCTCCGGAGGGGCTCGTCCGCGGCAAGCTCTTCGACCACCTGCAATTGCAGCCGATCGTGACGGTCGCGCCCGACGGGCGCACCGCGAAGGGACGCTGGCGGTTCTTCGCGCAGGTCGGCGACCACGGTAAGACGGGCCTGTGGGGCATCGGAACGTACGAGAACGAGTACGTAAAGGAGGACGGCGTCTGGAAGATCGCGGCGCTGCACTCCTACTTCAGGATGTACGCGCCCTATGCGGAGGGCTGGGGCAAGACGGCGCTACCGAACACGCGTCCGGAGAAGGACCTGCCGCCCGACCGCCCGCCGACCGTCGTGCACGAGATCTATCCCGCGACGTTCATCCCGGACTGCCACTATCCGAACCCGGTCACCGGGCGTCTCAGTGGCGCTCGCGCAGCGACTGGATCAGATCGGGATTGATCTGCGTCGGCATCGCCTTGCGGATCGTGTCGACGCGCTGCTCGAAAGCGTCCCGCCACTCGCCGTGCGTGATGATGTAGAGCTCCCCGCTGCGGATCGCGGCGAGAACTTTTGCGCCGACGACCTCGGGCTCCATCCACAAAGGCGAGACCGTGCGCCTGGCGAGGTGCGCCTCGGCGTCCGCGAAGCCGCTCGAGCCGCTGAACTTGCCGGGCCGGTTGCGGCCCGATTGATGGATGTTGCTCTTGACCGGCCCCGGACAGAGCACCGAGACGCCGATGTGGTCCGGCGCCAGATCATCGCGGATGCATTCGGAGAGCGTGATCACGGCGGCCTTGCTGGTGGCGTATACGGCCATGAATGACGGCATCCATACCAGACCGGCGAGCGAGGCCGTGTTGACGACGTGACCGCCCTCCCCGTGCGCGCGAATCCGCGGCACGAACGTCTGGATCCCGTTCACCACTCCACCGAGATTCACGCCGAGCCCGAAGTCCCAATCGTCGAAGGTCGCCCCACGCAGCGGCCCCTCGATGCCGACGCCCGCGTTGTTGACGAGCACGTGGATCTTGCCGAGACGACGCTCGGTCTCCTGCGCGGCGTTCGCCATCGCGGCCCGATCCGTCACGTCGAGCGCAATGCCATGCACGCGCTCCCGCAAGCCGGCGCGGCTGAAATGCTCGAGAGCCTCGTCGAGATGATCCTGCCGCAAGTCGGCGATGACGACGCTCGCGCCGGCGCCGACGAGCGCCTCGACGATGCCGAGCCCGATGCCGCTCGCCCCGCCCGTCACGAACGCGCCCTTGCCATGAAAGTCGTTCATCTCGTCCTCACCTCCGGCTCCCGAACTTCACGGAGCATTGAACAGCGCCGCGCCGCGATTGTCCATCAGCCCCAGCGCGGGGGCTCGCGGCCGATCGCGAACAATCTCTCCGGCGCGGGATGGCGCGCGAGCGCTAGCGCCTCACGCACGGCCGGCCGCGCCTCGACCCGCGCGAGCCACTCGAGCGTGCGGGAAGCCTGTCGCGGATCGAGCAGCTCGGGCGCCGCGGCGCGCAGGCCGCGCACGATGAATACGAGCGCGAGATCCGCAAGCGAGTAGCGCTCGCCGCACAGCCAAGGCGCGCGCCCGAGCGCGGTCTCGAGCTTCGAGACCGCAGCGGCGAGCGCGTCGTGCGCGAGCGCGAGCTCCTCGGCCGAGTAGCCATCGTCGAGCGCCTGCTCCCAGAGCCGACGTCGCTCGAGCGGCAAGGCCTCGAGGCTCTCGCGCGCCGCGGCGATCGCACTTGCCGCGAGGCCCGGCCGCGTGATCCGGTGCCAGCCGAGCGCGTTCGCATAGGGCGCCATGCGATCCTCGGAGTATTTGATCCAAAAATGCGCCTCGTAGAGCTCGGGGAGCGTCGCGGGCGCGAGCCGCGGCGCGGCGAATACATCTTCCACGTAAAGGAGCGTAGGCGCCAGCCCCGAGATCACGTGCCCTTCGTGCAGCAGGACGGGCAGCTCGCCGAACGGCTCGAGGCGCAGGAACTCAGGCCGATGCTGCTGCCACTGCAACAGATCGACGTAGCGGCTCTCGAACGGCAGCCGCTTCTCCTTGAGGCAGGCGACGAGCGCACCGGACCCAATGTTCGGCTCCCAGTGATAGAGCTGCAGCATGGGCTACAGCCCGAGGACCTTGCGCGCCTCGGCCACCCGCCCGGTGACCCAGGCGTTGCCGAGAGCGAATGCCGCACGGGTGCCGGGCCGCGAGTGGCAGCGGCGGAACCAGTCCATGAAATGCGGGGTGTCGCGGTCGTTCACGTCCTCGGGACGCGTCGCCGGCATGGCGAAGATCGTGATCATCGCGACGATGTCCGCCAGGCTGTATTGCGGTCCTGCGAGATAGGGATGCTCGGCGAGCGCGCGCTCGAAGCGCACGATTCCCGCGCGCAGCCGCCTGCTCGACTCCTCGATCGCCTCCGGCGGCACCTGCTTTGAAAGGATGAGGCGCCAGACGCGCCGGCGCTGCGGAACCGGGATGCGGCGCACCTGCTCCTCGATCTGCTCCGGCGCGAGCGCGGGCATACGCGCGCTCGCGCCGGCGCCTCCGAGCATCGCGAGCGCCGGACAGTATTCGTGATCGAGGAAGCGGATCCAGCTGCGCATGTGAAAGAGCAGATAGGGGTCGTGCGGGCGCAGCGGCGGGCCGCAGAGCGCGGCATCGAGATACTCGAGCGCCGGCGAGGACTCCGTGAGCACGTGCCCGTCGTGGATCACGGTCGGGATGGTGCCGTTGGGATTGAGCTTCAAGTACTCGGGCGAGTGCTGCTCGCGCTTGCCCATGTCGATGTACCGGTACGTGAATTCGACCTGCTTCTCCTTCAGCATGAGCAGCGGCTTGCCGGAATTCGCGTTCGGCTCCCAGGTATAGACTTCGAGCATCGATTGCGCTCCGAGACGCCTGCACCCGGCGCCCAGTTAGAGTACCGCTCTCGCGACCCGCCGAACAGGCGCGCGCGCTGAAATCCGCCGCTTTCGGCGCCATTGCGTTGACATCTCAATGTGGGGGGCGATCCGAACCGACGCAGCGGGAGTTTTACCCGAGCCGACCTGGGCCGACGTCGACTGACACGCCCGGCGAGTCGCGCCCGCGGCGCGGCGGCCGCCCGCGATTGACAGCCCGGAATGCCGCGCCTAACGTGCGCCCCCTGGCCGCATTCCGCCTGCAGCACCCTGGAGCACACATGACAGACAGCCTTTTCGACCGCGGCCTCGCCGCCCGCAAGGCCGTTCTCGGGACCGGCTACGTGGAGAAGTCCCTGACGCAGGCCGATGAGTTCTCCCGGCCGCTGCAGGAGCTCGTGACGCAGTACTGCTGGGGAGCGATCTGGACGCGCGAGGGATTGCCCCGCAAGACCCGTAGTCTCCTCAACATCGTGATGCTGACCGCGCTCAATCGCCAGCACGAGCTCAAGTTGCACGTCATGGGGGCGCTGCGCAACGGCTGTACCCGAGTGGAGATCCAGGAGGCGCTGCTGCAGGCGACGATCTACGCCGGCGTGCCCGCCGGCGTCGAGGCCTTCCGAACGGCAAAGGCCGCTCTCGCGGAATACGACGCCGCGCCCTCCGCCTGATAGTCACGGGGTGAGATCCATGAGCGAGCGCTTGGGATTCGTGGGGCTCGGCAACATGGGCGCGCCGATGGCCGCGCGGCTTCTCGACCGGGGTCATGCGCTCACGCTCTTCGACGTGAGTCCCGCGGCGATGGCGCCCCTGGTGGCGCGCGGCGCGCAGCAAGCGGGCTCGGCCGCGGAGGTGGCCTCCCAAGCCGAGACCGTCCTCGTGAGCCTGCCGACGCCCGACATCGTCGAGTCCGTCGCGCTCGGCGACGCCGGCATCGCCGCCGGATCGCGCGTGAAGCGTCTCATCGATCTCTCGACCACCGGTCCTCGCGTCGCCGCCCGCGTGGCCGAGCAGCTCGCCGCGCACGGTATCGCGCTCATCGACTCCCCCGTGAGCGGCGGGGTTGCGGGTGCGCGGGCCGGAACCCTCGCCGTGATGACCGCCTGCGCCGCGGAGGACTTCCAGGCCTTGCGGCCGATCCTCGAGGTGATCGGCAAGCCCTTTCACGTCGGTACACGGCCCGGCCTCGGCCAGACGATGAAGCTCGTCAACAACCTGCTCTCGGGCGCGGCGCTCGCGATCACCTCCGAGGCCATGCTGCTCGGCGCAAAATCAGGCCTCGACCCGCAGACCATGATCGAGGTCATCAATGCCGGCAGTGGCCGCAACAGCGCGAGCCAGGACAAGTTCCCGAAGTCCATCCTGCCCCGCCGGTTCGATGCCGGCTTCGCCACGAAGCTCATGTACAAGGACCTTAAGCTGTGCCTCGAGGAAGCCGAAGCGCTCGGGCTGACGCTGTGGGTCGCGAGCGCGGTGCGCCAGCGCTGGCTCGAGACTTTCAACGAGATCGGACCGGACGAGGATTTCACCACCATCATGCGCTGCGTCGAAGGCTCGACGGGCATCGAGGTCCGCGGGCGGCGCGGCGCCTGATCTGCGGCCCGCGCGGGCCGCGCGTTGCTGCGGGCTCAGTCGGGCTCGCGCGGGGTCCGGCGGTCGGCCCCGGCGCCGACGACGATCACCTCATCCCGCTTCATGGCCTCTCCCGCTTGCGCGCTCCGCGCCGCGCTTCGGCACGAGGATCGTCCGCTCAAGCGTCATGAATACGGTCCCATCGGCTTTGGAGCCGAGCGTGCGGACGGTGACGATGCCCTGTGTGGGCCGCGAGGCGGACGCGCGCTTCTCGAGCACCTCCGACTGGGCGTAGAGCGTGTCGCCCGCAAACACCGGCGCCTTGAGCTCGATGCCGCGAAAGCCGAGATTCGCGACGGCCTTCGCGCTCACGTCGGCGACGCTCATGCCGACGATGATTGAGAGCGTGAGGCAGCTGTTGACGACGGGTCTGCCGAACTCGGTGCCCGCCGCATAGGCGGCGTCGAAATGCAGCGGATGGGTGTTCATCGTGAGGAGCGTGAACCAGGTGTTGTCCGCCTGCGTGAGCGTACGTCCGGGCCAGTGCTCGTAGACGTCCCCGACCGTGAAGTCCTCAAAATACCGGCCGCGGCTCGTGCGTGAGCGCTCGTGCCCGGTGCCGGCTGCCGCGCCGCTCACGGCATCACGGAGCTTTCTGCACGGCGGCGCCGAGCGCGCTCTTCGCGGCCTGCAGCTGCGGGAGCTGGAACGCCACCTTGCGGCCGCTCGCCGTCACGAAGCCGTTCACGAAACCGCCCTCGCGTCCGTCCTTGCGGGGATTGTAACGAACCTTGATCTTGTCACCGACGCGCAGCATGTGCGGCCGCCAGCCGGCCCGATAGAAATTGTTCACGCTGTCGCCCTCGAAATGCACGGCGCGCGTGTGCCCGCCGGGACCCGACACGATGAGCGTCACGGTCATGTGCGGGTTGATGACGCGGACGGTCTTGACGACGCCCGCGACCCATACGTTCTTCGTGAAGTCGTACTGCGCGCCCGAATGGTGCGCGAACGCGGCCGGGGCCCCCCCCGCAAAGAAGGCGATCGCCAGCAGCGCCAAGGTCGCTCGCATGCTCATGATGCAACTCCCGTTGTCCCCTGCCGCATACGGCCGATCGGGCGCGGGCCCTCCGCCGCGTGCTCGCAAGCCTCTAGTAGATCGTGTCCGCGGCGAGTCC
>JBOHZT010000173.1:0-7225 GCA_050738535.1 Steroidobacteraceae bacterium | reverse complement strand
AGTCCGTTTTGACCGAACGGGCGCCCTGCGGGCGCATCGACAAAACGGACCGGAGGGCTCACGCGCCTCCTTCAGCGCGGCGTCCGCGGGCGGGCTGCGGAGTCAGGCGTCGAGAGGAGTCAGGCTCGCGGGGTCGCGCCGCGCTTGCGCCGTCGGGCGCCGATAGGATCTCGAGATTTCGCTCTACGAGCTGCCGAGCGCGACGGTCCGCGCGAAAGCACTCAAAGTCATAGCCGGCTGTACCGTACGACCTCGCTGGCATTGTTGTACAGGCCGGGCGCGACTTTGCGCCGGATGTACTTCTCGAGCTGCGGAGTCAGCGAGATATTCATCCTCGTGGCATAGCAAACTTTAGCAAACCTTGTCAGTGACCCAGGCGCCGAGGCTTCATCCCGGCCGTCGGCAGTCCTGTACTTCCTGCGGCGCCCTGGCTACGATGGATGACGGCTTTGCACCGGTCGAAGGGAGTGAGCGCGTCATGAGCCGGCTCATGCGAATTTCGCTCGCGTCGATGGTCCTGGCATGCGCGGCCTCGGCGCCTGCGCTCGCGATGCAATGCTCGGCGCTCGCATCGCTCCGCCTTCCCCACACCCACATCACGCAAGCGGCGCTCGTCGCGGCGGGAGCCTTCAGTCTTCCGGCGTCGCGCTTCGGTCCTCCGCCCGGGGTGGCTCGCGCCTCCTTCAAGCGCATGCCGGCGTTCTGCCGGGTGCGCGCAACGCTCACGCCGAGCACGGACTCGGACATCAAGATCGAGGTGTGGATGCCCGCCGCTCGCTGGAACGGCAAGCTGGATGGTATCGGCAATGGCGTATGGGCCGGATCGATCAGCTATTCCCAGATGGTCGCGCCGCTGACGCAGGGCTACGCAGTCGTCGCGACGGACACCGGTCACGTGGGCAATGGGTTGAGCGCCGGGTTCGCTGCGGGCCATCCGCAGAAGCTCGTCGATTTCGGCTATCGCGCCGTCCATCAGATGACCGTGAAGGCCAAGGCTTTGATCGATGCCTTCTACGGGCGCCGACCGCAGCACTCGCTGTGGACCTCGTGCTCGACCGGCGGGCGGCAAGGCCTGATGGAAGCCTATCGCTTCCCGCACGACTACGACGGCATATCGGCGATGGCGCCCGCCAACCCGATGACCGACCTCATGATCCAGTCGATCTGGACGGGGTACGCGGCGCTCAGAACTCCGGCCAGCTTCGTCCCGCGCGCCAAGCTCGTGGCGCTTCACAAGCTCTTCATCAAGGCCTGCGACAAGTCGGATGGCCTCGAGGATGGGATCGTCGAGGATCCGCGCAACTGCGCGTTCGATCCGCAGGTCGCGCAGTGCAACGGCCGCAATGGGCCCGACTGCCTCACCGCCGCCGAAGTAGCGACGATGCGGGCAGTCTACGGTGGCGTCCGCGATCGACGTACTGGCGAGATACTCTTTCCCGGGTTCGAGCCGGGCAGCGAGCTTCAGGTGGGGCTGCTGATGCAGCCGCCGGCGCCTTTCCCGGTGGCCACGACCTACATGAGCGATCTGGTCTTCAACAATCCGCACTGGGATTTCCGGACGTTCGACTATGCCAAGGACATCGCCCTCGCGCAGAAGGCTGGCCGCAAGGTGCTGGACGTGCCGAGCGATGGCCTTGGGAAGTTCTTCGCCGACGGCGGCAAGCTCCTGCTGTCGCATGGTTGGAGCGACGGCCTCATCCCCCCGGAGAACACGGTCAAGTTCTACGAAGCGCTGCGGGCCTCGGTCGGGTCGAGCGCGGCTGCGCAGTCCTTGAGGCTCTTCATGATTCCGAGCATGCAGCACTGCGCGGGCGGCGATGGCCCCTATGTCTTCGATCCGCTCGCGGTGATCAACTCGTGGGTCGGAACGGACAAGCCTCCCGCACGGATCATCGTCAGCCGTCCGAAAGGCGCGCCGTCCGTGACGCGGCCGCTGTGTCCCTATCCGCAGCTGGCGCAATACACCGGCCGGGGCAGCACGCGTGTTGCCGCGAGCTTCGCGTGCGTGAATCCAAACAAGATCGGCCGGTGAGCGACGGCGGCACAGGAGGGCTCACGCGCCTCCACTTCCCCCGGGCCACGCCTCCGGCTCGGCCCACACCTCGATCGCCTTGCACCCGGAGACGGCCCGCCAGGCCGTGAGCTCCGGGCGGCGCTCGAGGAGCGCGGCGAGCGCCGTGCGCTTCTCGGCGCCGGCGACTACGAAGACGAGCTCCTCGATCCGCGCCAGCACCGCGGGCGTCACACTCACGGCGTCGCGGCCGTCGGGACGGTGGACCGAGATGGCGTGACGGCCCTCGGCGCGCGCGATGTCCGGCGCGCCGAAGAGCGAGGCCGTATGGCCGTCCGCGCCGAGACCGAGCAAGCCGAGCGTGAAGCGCAGGTGTCCACTCATGAGCGCCGCGAGCCGCTGCTCGTAATCGGCGGCGGCGGCGGCGAGCGGCAGCTCGGTGCGTACACGCAGCACCCGGTCCGCCGGCAGCGCGAGCGCATCGACCAGCGGGCGCGTCTGATGGTAATTGCTGGCGTCCGAGTCGGACGGGACGTACCGGTCGTCGCTGTAGAAGAGGACGAGCCCGGCGCCTGCCTGCACGCCGCGCTTCGCGAGCGCTTGGTACGCCGGAATAGGGGTGCTGCCGCCCGAGAGCATCACGGCGGCGCCGGGGGAGGTACCCGCGCCTGCCCCCGCATCGACGCTCGCAGTCACGCCCGCCGCGACACTGGCGCCAGCGTCCGCGTCCTGGACCGCGCCTGCACCCGCGCTGGAGGGCGGCGCGAAGCTTGCCCCGGGCCCCGTGCCGGCACCGGCGCTCTCGAGCGCGCGCTCGAGGCGGTTCGCGAGCGCCGCAATGAGCTCGGCGCGATCCGCGAAGCAGTGGGCGCGCACGCTCGGTCCTTGCGCCCCCGCGTATCCCGATCCGATCGTCGTCATGCGAAACCTCCTCGTGTGCCGCGACTGCGCCGTGCCGTGGGCTGCAAGTCGCAGGCCCGCGACGCGCCGCTGCGGCGCTCAGCGGTTCTGCGGTCGCTCGATCGCCGGGATCCGCACCTCGAAGGGCGTCGTGCCGCGCAGGCCGCTGATGCGGACGATGTTCCCCGGCGCGAGCCCCGCGATGTGCGCAAGGACCTCCTGCGCGCTCGTCACCGGGGCTCCGTCGAGCTTGGTGATGAGGTCGCCCGGCCGCAGTCCCGACTGCACGGCGGGGCTGCCGAGATACAGCGTCGCGACGACCACGCCGCCGTGCGCGAGTCCGAGCTGCGCCGCCTCGTCGCCCGGCACGTCCTCCGGCACGATCCCGATCCAGCCGCGGATGACCCTGCCTTTCGAGATGAGTTCCTTCACGACGCCGCGCACCAGGTTCACGGGGATGGCGAAGCCGATGCCCTCGGCGCCGAGGTTTTTCGCGGCGATCGCCGTGTTGATCCCGACGAGCTCCCCGCGGGTGTCGACGAGCGCGCCCCCCGAGTTGCCGACGTTGATGGGCGCATCCGTCTGGATGAAATCCTCGAGCGGCGCGACGCCGAGCTGCTGACGCCCGGTGGCGCTGACGATGCCATGGGTCACCGACTGCGACAGTCCGAGCGGATCGCCGATCGCGAGCACCACGTCCCCGACGCGCAGCTGATCCGAGCGCCCCATGGGCATCACGGGCAGGTGCTTCAGAGCGATCTTCAGCACCGCGAGGTCGGTGTCCGGATCGCGGCCGACGAGGGTCGCGTCGGCCGTGCGGCCGTCCGCGAGCTGGACGCGGATCGCGGCGGCGTTCGCGATCACATGCTCGTTGGTGACGATGTGCCCCTCGGAGTCGAGGATCACCCCGGAGCCGAGACTGCGCTCGATGCGCTGGCGATAGCGCGGAAGGTCGAAGCCGCCGAACAGCTGGCCGAGCCCGGAAGGCGGAATGCGCTCGGTCACGACCCGCGCGGTGAAGACGTTGACCACGGCGGGCGCGGCGCGCTCGACCGCGGCGGCGAAGCTCACCTGGGAGACGGGGCCCGAGCCGCCTGCGCTCGCCGAGCGCGCCTCGTGCGCCCCGCGGTCCGCGCGGATCGCGGCGGCGAGCGGCGCCGCGCGCTCGAGGAGCTGCGGACGCCAGGCGACGATCAGGAAGGCGAGCGCGAGCCCGCTCACGACCGACAGCGCGACGAAGGCAAGCGCGCGCCCGAGCACGGTCTTTTGCATGCGCGGCAATTTACCAGGCGGGCTCACGGAAGGTGAGCCTTCCGTTGTGTATAATGCCCCGCCTCCCGTAAGTCGCAGAACTTATCGCCTGCTTTAGCGTGTGGCGGGCCGGGGAGCCGTGGTGCATGCGTGCAGGAGAGTCGATAGATGGCAGCCGTCGTGAAGCCCCCCGAGACCACCGAGGCGAAGCCCCAGCGCGGAAAGCTCCGCGCGTGGTTCTACAAGCGCCTGCCGATCGAGGAGTTCATCTCCACCCAGCTCACGGGCTATTTCGCGCCGAAGAACTTCAACTTCTGGTACTACTTCGGCGTCCTGTCGATCGTCGTGCTCGCGCTGCAGCTGGTCACCGGCATTTTCCTCGCGATGTTCTACCAGCCGGGCGCGAACACCGCGTTCCAGTCCGTGCAGTTCATCATGCGCGAGATCAACTACGGCTGGCTCATCCGCTACATGCACTCGACGGGGGCGTCGGCGTTCTTCATCGTGGTTTATCTCCACATGTTCCGGGCGCTGATGTACGGCTCCTACAAGCGGCCGCGCGAGCTCCTGTGGATCGTGGGCATGTTGGTGTACATGGTGCTCATGGCCGAGGCGTTCATGGGCTACGTGCTGCCCTGGGGCAACATGTCCTACTGGGCGGCCCAGGTCATCGTCAACATCTTCGGCGCGATTCCGTGGATCGGATCGAGCCTCGTCGAGTGGATCCGCGGGGATTACGGCATCTCCGGCGCGACGCTCAACCGCTTCTTCGCGCTGCACGTGGTGGCCATTCCGCTCGGCCTGCTGCTGCTCGTGCTGCTGCACCTCATCGCGCTGCGGCGGACCGGCTCCAACAACCCCGACGGCATCGAGATCAAGGAGCATCTCGGCCCGGACGGCCACCCCGTCGACGGCATCCCGTTCCATCCGTACTACACGGTGAAGGACACCGTCGGGATCGGCGTGTTCTTCATCCTGTTCGCGGTCGTCGTGTTCTTCGTGCCGAAGTTCTGGGGCTACTTCCTCGAGCCGGCGAACTTCGGTCCCGCCAATCCGCTCGCGACGCCGCCCGACATCCACCCGTCGTGGTACTTCACGCCCTTCTACGCGATCCTGCGGGCGGTGCCGAGCAAGAGCATCGGCGCACTGCTGCTGCTGCTCGCGCTCGTCGCGTTCCTGTTCCTGCCCTGGCTCGACCGCTCGCCCGTGAAGTCCATGCGCTATAAGGGGCCGATCACCCGGACGTTCTTCACGCTGTTCATCCTGTCCTTCCTCGGGCTCATGTACGACGGACTTCAGCCGGCCACGGCCACGTGGTACCTGGTCGGCCGGATCTGCATGGTGTTCTACTTCGCCTACTTCGTCCTGATGCCGTGGTACACGCGCATCGACCGTGTGAAACCAGTGCCTGAACGGGTTCGATTCCATGCTCACGCTTAAAGCCTTGCGGACCACTCCCTGGCGCGCCGCGCTCGCCCTCGCTCTCGCGGCCTCGTTCGTCTCGGCGGCTGCCCTGGCACAGGACGGCGCGAAGGCGCCGGCAACGTTCGGATCGAACTGGCAGAGCTGGAAGGCAGGCAATTCCGTGGCGGACACGGCCTCGCTGCAGCGGGGCGCGCGGGACTTCTTGAGCTACTGCAACGGCTGCCACTCCCTCGAGTTCATGCGCTACAAGCGGCTGGGCCAGGACCTCAAGATCCCGCCGAGCATGCTGCAGCAGCTCCTGGTTCCGAGCACCAAGAAGGCGAGCGACTACATCACGACGCCGATGCCGGCGGCCGACGCGGTGAACTGGTTCGGCAAGCAGCCGCCGGATCTGTCGCTCATCGCCTCGGAGCTCGGCACGAACTACATCTATCAATATCTCACTACCTTCTACATGGATCCCTCCCGGTCGACCGGCGCCAACAACCTCGCCCTGCCGAACTCGGCCATGCCGGACGTGGTCTCGCAGCTCGAGGGTCTGAAGCGCGCCGTGTTCAAGACGGTCGTGGTGAACGGTGCCAAGGAGCAGGTGTTCGATCACTTCGTGACGGTCGTCCCCGGCAGCATGACGCGCGAGCAATACGACCAGTTCGCTCGCGACATCACCAACTTCCTGGATTATGTCGCCTCCCCGGAGCAGCTGCACCGGCGCCAGCTCGGCATTTGGGTGGTCTTGTTCCTCATCGTTTTCACGTGGCTCGCATGGCTCCTCAAAAAGGAGTACTGGAAAGACGTACACTAGCGGCAGCGTGAACCGCCTCCCGCCGCGCCGAGCGCGCGGGCGCCGGAGGCTCGGGCCGTGAGCCCGGGACTAGAACGCTCGAGGAGCGCGAGTGTCGAGCCGCCGGTCGATCATGACGCTCTATTCGGCGCCGGCCGATCCCTGGAGCCACCGCGTGCGGATCGTGCTGGCCGAGAAGGCAATCGCGATCGACATCGTGAATGTCGAGCCGGAGAGCCTCCCCGAGGATTTGCTCGAGTTCAATCCGTACCGCAGCGTGCCGACGCTCGCGGACCGCGATCTGGTGCTCTACGACTCGGGCCTCATCCTCGACTATCTCGACGAGCGCTTCCCGCACCCGCCGCTGATGCCGGTCGATCCGCTCACCCGGGCGAAGTTCCGGCTCGCGATGTTCCGCATCGAGCGCGACTGGTACCGGATCCTCCGTGACATCGATCGGGAGCCGGATCGCAAGCAGGGCGCGAGGCTGCGCAAGATGCTGCGGGATACGCTGCTGCAAAGCGCCGGTCTCTTCAGGGTCAAGCCCTACTTCCAGTCCGACGAGTTCTCGCTCGTCGATGCGACGATCGCGCCGGTCCTGTGGCGGCTCGCGCACTACGACATCGATCTGCCCCGCGCGGAGGGCCTGCCGATCGCCCGCTACGCGAGTCTGGTGTTCTCGCGCCGCGGCTTTCGCGATAGCCTGTCGGACGTGGAACAGGACATGAGATCTCGTTGAGCGCCGGCGTGCCCGAGAGCTCGAGCCGGCCCAAGCGCCCGTACCTGCTGCGCGCCATGCATCAGTGGATGACGGACAGCGGGCACACCCCGCACGTCATCGTCGACACCGAGCGCGA